>CABYJR010000052.1 GCA_902519445.1 uncultured Pelagibacteraceae bacterium | reverse complement strand
ATCTCTTTCTTTTGCTTTAAATAAATTTGAAAATTTTTCATTTGTCATAGTAAGACCTGTGGTATAATTAAAATATTTCATATTTAATCTAAACGAACCATCTTCCTTAACATCCACAAGTTCTTTTAAAATAATATTTTTAAATTTTGGTTCTCCGTATGGTGCTAAACCCATTAATTTATATTCACCACTATTTACCTTAAATCCTGTATAATATGTAAAAGCTGAGTAAAGCAAACCTAGGGAATGTGGAAAATGAATCTCTTTTATCATGTCAATTTTGTTATCAATTCCCATAGCGACAGTTGTTGTTGCCCATTCTCCGACCCCATCTAAAGTTAATATAAGAGAATCTTTAAAAGGTGATGGATAAAAAGCACTTGCAGCATGACTTAGGTGATGTTCTGAAAAATAAATTTTATTTATATCTTTAAAATTTTCATCATGTTGTTTCAATCTTTCATATAATAATTTTTTCTGAAAAAGTTTTTCTTTTAACCAAATAGGCATCGACATACAAAAAGAAGTAAAACCTTTAGGCGCAAATGCTAAATGTGTTTCGAGCAACCTTTCAAATTTTAAAAAAGGTTTTTCAAAAAATACAATGTGATCAATTTGGCTCAATTTTAGATTCGAATTTTTTAATACAAAATTAACTGCATTATAAGGATATCTGGCATCATGTTTTTTTCTCGTAAATCGTTCTTCTTGCGCTGCAGATATTATTTTACCATTAACAATTAATGCTGCGGCACTGTCATGATAGAATGCTGATATACCCAAAATTGAAGTCATTAAAAAATTGTATATATGAATGGAGCTATTACAGTTCCTTCTCCAAGAACTATTAAAGCCCCAAATAAAAATAGAACAATAATAATTGGAAATAACCAATATTTTTTTCTTTCTTTCAAAAATTCTAAAAATTCAATAAAAAAACTCATACTTAAATAGGTAATTTAATTTAAAATTGATTTCAAACTTAAATTTATGCAACTTACTAATACATCAGATACTTTTTGGGATCCATTTTCTGTAAAATGACAATCATCAATTAAATGTTTTGTATTAGCTTGTATTTTATCCGATAGTGAGCAAAAATGTAATTTTTCACTTCTTACTTTTTCTTTAGTCCAATTATTATAAGTAGAACTGATTAAAATTAAATCTTCCAGACCTAGGGTATACTCTTGATTTGGGGGAGTCATCCATAATCTTTTTACTAACTTGTTAGAAATATTTTTTTTATAAGCTGATGGTTGATCCAAAAATAAACAAGCTGAATCTATTTTTCTACACTCTTTAAAAATTAAGCCCATCCAGTATTTGTATTCCGCAGATATACTGTCTGATTTAAAACTTTTAATTGCTGTTCTTGTATTTAAAGAATCTATCCGTGGTAAAAGAAATGCTTCTGTATCAATCGGGGTAATCACAGAATTAACAGTATCTTCTTGAATTTTTTTCTTTTTAAAAAATTTTTTACGTACCTGCTTGTTTATATTATGAAAAGTATTAAAGAGAATTGATTTTTTAAAATTATATTTAATTTCATAATTTGGAAATAAATATTTTTTTTCTTCATTAACAATGTGATGATTCCAATCATTAATTCCAGTCATAAAAATTATGAGATCTGGGCTATATTTCTGTATTCTTTTCAAACGAAGGAAATTATGTTCAGCTCTAAGCCCAGCCATTCCAACATTAACTACTTCTATATTTTTGCTAGTAAGTTCAGAAAGTTTTGTTCCTAATAAATTTGGCCAAGTTTTATTATTATCCGTTCCACCCTGTTCTGTTGTGCTGCCGCCTACGGTAAATATTCTAAAAGTATCTTTTTTTTTATTATTATAGTCAATTTTTTTATTGGTCCTATATCCTTTTTCATCTGAAGAAATATAATGTTTACCAGAAAACATACCTTTAAAAAAATCACTTTTATATTCCCTGGTTTCTTCATAATTTGGCGGCCTTGCTGGCACATCAAAGGTAGCTAAATGAAAAAAAGGCGTTGTTATAAGATTT
>CABYJR010000051.1 GCA_902519445.1 uncultured Pelagibacteraceae bacterium | reverse complement strand
GCGCCAGTTAGAACTGTGTACAATATGACAAAAGCTGGATTAGAAGGATTAACAAGAGGCATGGCGATTGATTTAGCTAAAGACAATATTAGAGTGAACACTGTATGTCCAACTTTTGTGGTTACTCCAATGACAAAAAAGTTTTTAAAGAGCAAAAAATTTAAAAACGAAACACTTAAAAAAATCCCAATGGGAAAATTTGCTGAACTTAGCGACGTAGCTACAGCAGTAGCTTTCTTAGCTTCTGATTCTTCTAAAATGATTACCGGAACTTCAATTTTAGTAGATGGCGGCTGGACTGCTATATAAAGTTACCTTGATACTCTCTATTAAATGTAATTTATGAGAGAATTATTATTTAAACTTTACAAATTTAAGTTATTGAAAAGGATAATACCTTCAATACTAAAACGAATAAATAAGCTTTTTATTAAATCCTATATAACTATTCATCATGATTCTTTTAAATTAAAATTAAATTTAAACAATCCAATAGATAGAGAAATATTTTTAACAAAAAAATATGAAGATGAAAATATTTTTTTTTTAAAAAGCTTAATAAAAAAAAATAATATTAAATACTTTTTTGATATTGGCGCTCAAATGGGATTTTATAGCCTTAATATGGCTTCAACTTTTCCTAAATTGTTTTTTGCTTCATTTGAGCCTATAGAAAGTAATTTCAATCAATTAAAATCAAACGTAGAATTAAATAATTTAGGAACAAGAATTAAAGTTTATAAAAAGATATTATCAAATAAATCAGAAAAAATGAAAATGTGGGTATCTGATAAAAATAAAACAGGCGGTTTTTCTGTCTATGATGAAAAAGATCAGGAAATAAAAAGGTATGACGCAAGTAAAATTACCTATGAATTTTCCTTTAGTGAAAGACTGGATAATATTTACAAGATTAAAAATGAAAAAATTGCTTTAAAAATAGATGTAGAAAGACATGAAAAGTATGTAATTATGGGTGCCGAAAAAATTTTTAAAAACAATAAAGTAATACTTCAAATTGAAATATTCGACCAACAAAAACAAGAGGTCGAATCTATGCTTAATAAAATGAATTTTTATTTTATTAAATCTAACGGAAAAGATAACTTTTATAGCAATTTTAGCGATTCCTTTAACAATATATAATCTGCATTTTAAACTTATCAACTGGGTTGAATCTGATTTAATTTTTCTTAAAAACGATTTTGAAGTATAAAAGAACATTATGAGCAATTTTGAAGACGTAAAAAAATTTATGAAAACTTTTGGCCAAAAAATAATTACTAAGCCACAATTTCCTGATCAAAAAACTATGAATTTAAGATTTGATTTAATCAAAGAAGAAGTGGGTGAACTTGAACAAGCAATGAAAATCAAAGACTTGAAAGAAATAGCCGATGCATTGACTGATATTCTTTATGTAACTTATGGTGCGGGTTGTGCTTATGGAATTGATTTAGATAAATGTTTTAAAGAGGTACAGAGAGCAAACATGAGTAAACTAGGAGCAGATGGTAAACCTATTTATAATGAAAAAGGCAAAGTGATGAAGGGACCGAACTATTCTGAACCTAATCTAAAACAATTCATAGAATAAACAATAAGTGGCTTTACATTTTACAAAGGAAGAATTTTCATCAAGAAAATCAAAAGTAGTTGCTGAATTAAAAAAGCAAAATCTTGATGCTCTTTTGATGTTTAAACAAGAGTCTATGTATTGGTTAACTGGTTATGACACCTTTGGTTACGTTTTTTTTCAATCGCTGATTTTAACTACCAAAGGGGATATAGTTTTACTTACGCGTGCCCCTGATTTAAGACAGGCTCAAAACACTTCTATTATAAAAGATATTAGAATTTGGATTGATAATGAAAAATCTAAACCTTCAGATGAGTTAAAAAAAATCTTAAGTGAACTTAATTTAGGAAAATCTAACTTAGGTGTAGAATATGATTCTTATGGATTAACTGGCAAAAATGCTATTGATCTGAATAATTCATTAAAAAATTTTTTAACACTTCATGATAAATCTCAATTAGTATCAAAAATAAGAC
>CABYJR010000050.1 GCA_902519445.1 uncultured Pelagibacteraceae bacterium | reverse complement strand
AATTTAAAAAGTGCCCATGTAAATGAAAAATGAGTTCATTAAATTCAAAACAACTGAAAGATTATAATAATAATGGATTTGTTGCTCCCATAGATGTTTTGACATCAGAAGAGGCAGCGGAAATTAAAAAAGAAATTGAACACATCGAAAAAAAATGGCCAAATGAATTAATTGGATTAGGTAGAAACAATGTTCATTACATATCACCCATCTTTGATAAAGTTTGTCACAATTCTAAAATTTTAGATGCTGTAGAGAGTATCATCGGAGAAGATATTTTGGTTGGCGGGACCACGCTATTTATAAAAGATCCAGATAAAAAAGGTTTTGTGAGTTGGCATCAGGATGCAAAATATATTGGTTTTGAACCTTATAATTGGGTGACAGCTTGGCTAGCTATTACAGATGCCAATGAAGAAAATGGCTGCATGAGAATGTGGTCAGGATCTCATAAAGAAAAAAAATCAAAGATCATAAAGATACATATGATCAAAATAATTTATTAACGCGTGGTCAAACTGTTCAAAATGTTCCAATTGAAAAAAACTACACCCAATATACTTAAGGCTGGTCAATTATCCCTTCACCATCCAATGATTGTTCATGGTTCAGGACCGAATAAAAGTAATCAAAGAAGAATTGGATTTGTTATACAAAGCTATATAGGAACGAACGTTGACCAAGTACTTGGAAAGGTCTTTGTGCAACAAGCAAGAGGAAAAGATAAATTTAAATATCATAAGCATACAAAAAGAACAGTTGAATTAATGGACAAAAAAGACATAGAATTAAAAAATAAAGCAAATGAGGAATTGTCTAAAATTTTTTATAAAGATGCTAAAAAAATAGGAAAATTTTAAATGAAAAAACTTTTAGGGATCGTGGTTCTGGGTTTGTTGTTAGCTTCAAGCAATCTATTTGCTGAGAGTTCTAAACTAAATAAGTTTAATCAGTGGCTTTCTGAAAATGGATATCATCAATATATAAACTTGGAACAAAACCCAGTATGCAAAGAAGAACCAAAATATAGTCAAGCTTGGTATTTACAAAATTGTGATAAATTTCAAGGATCCAACAATCTAGATATCAAGATAAAAAATAAAGCATTATCAGGTACTAATATTGCCTATCATTCAAACCCGAACAGAGACTCTCTAATTTATTATTTATGGAAATACTCCTATAGAGATAGAAGTTCACATTTAAAAGAGTTTAAACCTACAAATAATTCATACGATTTTAAATTTAACTTAATTGAAGATAAATTTTTAAAAAAAACAAATGAAAACTAAAGGTATCCTTAGTTATTTATATTATCAAGATGGTGAAGTATTGATTGACGAACTTTCTCCTAAAGAAAGACTGGGAGAGTTTTTGAATAATGAAACAAAATTTTATTCAATGTCAATGGGTAAGTCAGTAACTTCTTATTTAGTAGGTCATGCCATATGTGATGGTTATATTGATGGAGTTGATGCTAGAGTAAATGACTGGCCTGTAATAAAAGATTCTCTCTATCATGATCAAAAATTAATTAATTTTTTAAATATGAATACTGGTGATCAAAAATATATCGATGAATTTGATGATGGTACAAGTAAATTAGGCGCATATGAAGATGAAGATATTGCAACAACCATGCGCTTTCACTTTAACAACAAAAATACAAAAAAATCTAAGGAAAGATACAATTACAATGGATTTGTCACTCAGTTAATTTTAAACTATATGAAATTTAAAATCGGTGAAGATTATAACAAATTTTATAGCAAGATTTTCAATGATAAAATAAAGATCAAACATAGTATTCGTTATGGTTATACTAGTCTTAAAGAACATTTTGGAAATGGACATCCTAACATAATGGCAACAAGATTTGACTATCTTAGAATAGCAAAAGCTATGATGGATGATTATCAGAATGATACTTGTGTTGGAAAATATTTAAAAGAAATTTATAAAAGAAGAATACCAAAAGGAAGCAAAGAAAAAGAAGAGCCCTTATTTGGTCGTAGCAAATCATACGGAGGTCAATTTCATATGGATTTTCCAGGATTAAAAGAAAATGTTGTATTTGGCATGAG
>CABYJR010000049.1 GCA_902519445.1 uncultured Pelagibacteraceae bacterium | reverse complement strand
TCTGTAGGAATATCAGTGATTGTTTTTATAGCATTTACCATCATAGTGGTTCTAGCTACTTCCGCAAAAGTTCCTATATGAGGTAACCCGCTTGGTCCATATCCGGTTTGCAAAGTAATTTTTTTTTTCTTTTCGAAAATTTTTTTTCTTTCTTTAACTAATTTTCTAGCTTCTACAAATGGCCAGGCGCTAGTTGCTTGAATTATTGATTTATCAATCACGATATAGAAGATTTATTAAATTTCATAAGTAAAATATAGATATAATAAGGTCTTATTATGTTGAATTTCAAATATTTTTAAATAACCTCCGACATCGAAAATGAATAATAACAAGACCGTTTTCTTTGCAATTGGGATTCTCCTAATAATATTAGGAATATTCATGATTGTGCCATTTATTGTTGAATTTATATATTATGAGGAAAACAGTGCTTTTCTCTCTTCTGCTGCTTTAACTACATTTATAGGAGTGCTTCTAGTTCTTACCAATCTAGAAGAAAATAGAAAATTAAATTTACAACAAGCATTTTTATTAACCACCCTTTCTTGGTTAAGTATTGCTATTTTTGGTTCTATACCATTTATATTTTCTGATCTTAATCTATCAATAGTTGACTCTTTTTTTGAAAGCATGTCTGGCATAACAACTACAGGTTCAACAATTATATCTAATTTAGAAAGTACTCCAAAAAGTATTCTTATTTGGAGGGCAATCTTGCAATGGCTTGGGGGAATCGGTGTAATCGTAATGGCTATTACCATACTTCCTTTGTTAAACGTAGGAGGAATGCAGTTATTTAAAAAGGATCAAAGTGCTGGTGCTAGCGAAAAAATTTTACCAAAAACACGCGAGGTCACTTTGATAATCTCAATAATATATCTGGTTTTAACTTTAGCTTGTGGATTTTCATACTGGTTTGTAGGAATGAATGTATTTGATAGCATTGCTCATTCTATGACAACTATTGCTACTGGGGGATTTTCAACTTATAGCGATTCTATAGGTTATTTTCAAAATCCTAAAATTGAAATTATTTCAATTATTTTTATCATTTCAGGCAGCTTACCATTTATTGCTTATATAAAATTTTTTAAAGGTGAGAAAAAAATATTTATTCAAGATTCTCAAATCAAAGGTTTATTTTATATTTTAATTTTTTCTGTATTGTTGATGCTCACTTATTTAATGGTTGATAACAAATCTCATGATTTTTTAGATAACCTAAGAATTTCTACTTTTAATGTTGTTTCTATTCTTTCAGGGACAGGCTATGTCACAGCAGATTTTAGTGCATGGGGAAAATTTCCTTTAATATTTTTTCTTTTTCTTATGTTTGTTGGAGGTTGCGCTGGATCAACAACTTGTGGAATTAAAATTTTCAGATTTCAAATACTTGGACGTTTTATAATAAATCAAATTAAAAAATTGGTTTATCCACATGGTGTATTTTCTATAAAATATAATAATGAAAAAATTAGTAACCCTTTTGTTTATTCTATAATGACTTTTGTTTTCTTATATTTTTTTATTTTTTTTGTTTTAGCTGCATTGCTATCTATAAATGGATTAGATTTTGTTACTTCAATATCTGGATCTGCTTCGGCAATATCAAATGTTGGTCCTGGATTGGGTGATATTATTGGCCCAGAAGGTAATTTTTCCAATTTACCCAATTTTTCTAAATTAAGTTTGAGTTTAGGAATGCTTCTTGGTAGGCTTGAACTGTTTGCTGTTTTAGTTTTGTTTTTTCCTTCTTTTTGGAAAACCTAAACAAATTGGTGATGTATGGAGATATATAAAAAACAATCTTTGTCTGAAAGTTTTTCAATTTACTTCGAAAAACGTATGGCAAGGATACTTTTGTTAGGAATTATAAGTGGATTTCCTTGGGTTCTTATTGGAAGCAGTTTAAGTCTTTGGTTAAAAGAAGATGGTCTTAGCAGAAGCACAATTGGTTGGGCAGGTTTGATTTTTGCAGTATATGCTTTTAATTATCTTTGGGCTCCAATAATTGATAGAATTCGTATTCCTTGGTTAACTAATAAAATTGGACATCGCCGTGGTTGGATCGTAACCATGCAAGCAATTATTTTAGTTAGTTTAATATGCTGGAGC
>CABYJR010000048.1 GCA_902519445.1 uncultured Pelagibacteraceae bacterium | reverse complement strand
ATTCACATTCATTACAGATAATCTGCTTTGTTTTACAAGGGAAAAATCTCTAAAAAGCTTATTTTTTTTGATTTCAATTAAACTGACATGTTGTTTTAAAGGGTACAAAGCTCTAATACGAATAGATACAAATTTTCTGCTTTTATCTGATTTATCCAAAAAAGCTTCTTTAATAACTTTTGCGACACCAACAATGCTTTTTATATCCCCCGTATGATAAAAAAAACATCTATCATTTATTTTCATATTTTTTAAATTTTTCGAAGCTTGAAAATTTCTTACGCCATTCCATTCTGCTCCTTTTTTTCCAGATTTTACTTGTTGGTCCCAAGACCATTCTTCAGGTTCAGTTTTTAAAAGCCAATAGGATTTTCCCATAATTTATATTGCAATGTAAGTAAATGGAAGAAAGACTTGAAAAAAAACAAAAAGAGAAAAAAGTAATATTAAGAATATGAAGATTAAAAAAAAAAATGTTTTAAATAAGCCATATTTTTTTTTAAAATCACTTATCAACAAAAAGTAGTTAATTATTTTTTTCATATATTTTTGGTTTTATAAAAACCATCATCCATTAAAATAAATTTAATATTCATTCTTTTCATATTTACATAAACATCAAATAAATCGAACACAACAGGGTCTTTTGATATATTAAAAGAAGTATTAACTAATATATCTGAGCCTTTTTTTTTAAGACTTTTTAAGATTTTATAAGTTAGGGAATTTTTATCTTTAATTATTTGTGTTCTACAAGTTCCATCAACATGTATTATTGAGCTATATTCATTATAAAGCTCTTTATTGGCATCACATAAAGTGCCCATCCATTCTAAATTTTTCATAACGTTTTTATTTATTGAAAAATATTTTTCAAAATCTTCATCAAGCAAAATAGGAGCAAAAGGTTGAAAGTGGTTTCTTTTTTTTAAGTTTAGATTTAGATTATTCACTACATTTTTATTTTTTGCATCACAGAATATAGACGTATTGCCTAATGATCTTGGTCCAACTTCTGTTTGTCCATAATAAGAAGCAACTATTTCTCCATCTATTAGTTTATTTGCCGCTTCATCTAAAAAATTATCTGTTACATTAATTTTTGAAAATAAATTTTCTTTGATAATTTTTTTATTAATTACTTCTTTTTTAGGACCAAGAAAGATTGTATTAAAATTTAAAGTTTTTGTTTTTTCTTTATTCAAGTATGCAAAATTAGCTGCTCCTATCGCTGAACCGGAGTCTCCTGGAGAAGGTGGAACAATCAATTCTTCAAATATATTTTGCTCAGATAAACTATGAATCATCTTACAGTTAAGGGCCACACCACCAGTTAAAACAATTTTTTTTTTGCCAGATAATTTGATTGCTTTTTCTAATAAATTTTTCATGGCTAGTTCTAAAATTAATTGAGCAGAACTTGCAATATCGGCATATTTTTTAAAATTTTCCTCTAAACTTATATTTAGGTATGGTTCACCGAGTATTTCAGATAATTTTCTGGAAAAAGATTTGCTTGGATTTTTGTGAAATTCAAAATAATCCATGTTAATTTGAAAATCATCAATATTAAATACTTTTTTAAGTTGCTTTTCATACTGAGGTTTTCCAAATGATGACAAAGACATAACTTTAAATTCACCTTCATTTATTTCAAAACCAAGATAATCAGTAATCGTAGAATAAAATAAACCTATTGAATGCGGGTAAAAATTAGTCCAAATTTTTTCTATTTTATATTCATTATCTATCGTATAAATGGACATTGTTTCACCCTCTCCAACACCATCACATGTTACATAAACATATTCAGAGATATTTTTAACAACGGAAGAGCCATATAAACAATGACTTAAGTGATGTGATGAATAAATAATTTTATTCCGTGAAATATTAATTAATTTATTAATATCTGTATAAAAAAAAATTGAGCCCTTATTAAAGTTTTTTAAATGATGAATTAAAAAATCTTTATTTTTTAATGGGTTTTTTATTGAAAAATAAAATATTTCCCACCAAGTTTTGAATGGCTTTTCATAGAAACATATAAATTTAATATTTTCTTCTTTTAAATCAAATTTTTCAATTAAAAATCTCAAGCTTCTTTGGGGGAAATTTTTATCACCCTTTATTCTACTAAAGGACTCCTCTTTTAAAAAACAATTGGTTCCCCTGGCGTCT
>CABYJR010000047.1 GCA_902519445.1 uncultured Pelagibacteraceae bacterium | reverse complement strand
ATATAAAAATTCAAGAAAAAGATTTAAGAATAGATGTTTATAGAAGTACTGGAAGTGGAGGTCAGTCAGTGAATACAACAGACTCAGCCGTTAGAATTACTCATATACCTACTGGAATTGTTGTTACTAACCAAGACGAAAAATCTCAACATAAAAATCGAGCAAAAGGAATGAAAATTTTAAGATCAAGGGTCTATGAAGCAGAAAGAGAAAAAAAAGATAAAGAACGGTCAAGAGATAGAAAAAATCAAATAGGGTCGGGAGATAGATCCGAAAGAATCAGAACGTATAATTTTCCACAAGGTAGAATAACTGATCATAGAATAAATGTTACACTACATAAACTCGAAGAATTTTTAAGCGGGGACGCTTTTGAAGAATTAAATCAAAATTTAAGATTACAAGACCAGGAAATAAAATTATCTAACTTAAAACAATAATATGAATTTAGAAAATACTATTAAAGAAGCCTCTAACAAGTTGAAGAATAATAATATTACTTCACATGAATTGGATGCACAAATAATTCTCGCAGATATTATGGGATTTAAAAGAGAACTTTTGATTATAAATGATAAAATTAATATTTCTGAAGATATTAGGGAAAAATATAATATAGCAATCAATAGAAGGATTAATAATGAACCAGTAGCTTATATAATTGGTAAAAAAGAATTTTGGAGTGAAGAATTTTTTACCAACAAGTCAACACTTGTTCCAAGACCTGAAACAGAGTTATTGATTTATAAAATTGTAGATATTTTTAAAAATAAGAGAATAAATATTTTAGATGTAGGAACGGGCACGGGCTGTATATTGCTATCTTTATTGAAAGAATTATATAATTCCAGAGGTATAGGAATAGATATTTCTTCTCAAGCCATAAAAATAGCAAAAACAAATTCTAAGAATCTTAACTTAGTTAATAGAGCAAAATTTAAGAATTTTGGAATAGACAACTACTTTTCAGGGAAGTACGATTTAATTGTATCTAATCCACCTTATATTTCTTCAAAAGATATTAAAAAATTAAGCAAGGACATAATTAATTTTGAACCAAAAGAAGCGCTGGATGGAGGGCTTGACGGTCTTGACCTAATAAAGAAAGTTATTTATAAATCTAATGTTCTATTAAAAAGAAACGGAATGCTAGCTTTAGAGATTGGGTTTGGTCAATACAGAAGAGTTTCTGAGATTTTGAAACATTACAAATTTAAAGAATATAGCAAGATATACGATTATAATAGCAATGTACGTTGTATAATAACAACAAAAATAGATTTTTATTAAAATTAAAAATAATTATTTTGACAAACTAATTTATAAATGAATAAGATGTTATGAACTCTTAATAGAAGAGGATATTTCAATAAAATATATGTTTCAACGCAACAAGATGAGAAGATTTAGACGTAGGCCTAATGGCAGAAATCATATGTCTCGTAACTCTCAGCCCAGAATGAGAACAAATCAATTTGTTAATGGTCAATCGAGAAATAATTTTAGACCATCAATGAGCGCTGAAAAATCATTTGAAAAATATTCCTCTTTAGCAAAAGAAGCTATGTCCGCAGGTGACAAAACTTTATCAGAAAATTATTTACAACACGCTGACCATTTTATGAGAATGATTGAAGATAAAAACAGAAATAGGAGCTTAGCTAAGGATAATACTGCAAGTCAAGCGCCAGAGGAAAATAAAAATCCTTCTGAAGTTAATAACACTAACGATAAAGAAGAGACAAAAAATAAAGATTAATTTATTTTTTATTAGATACTAATTCAGCAATTAGTACATCAGTTTTTATTCTGTGAATTTCAAATAGTTTTCGTTCTTCATTTTTTAGTACTTTTCCAGAAGGAAGTTTTAATGTTTGTGAATTAACTTTCTTTCCATTCACGATAACTTCATAGTGGAGGTGAGGTCCAGTTGACATTCCAGTGGAACCAACATATCCAATGATTTGTCCTTGTCTAACTTTTTTTCCAACCTTCATACCTTTAGCAAAACTTTGCATATGAGCATAAATAGTTTGATAAGTTGAGTTATGTTTTATTTTTATACAATTTCCTCCACCACCACACCATTTGGCTCGAGTTATAGTTCCGCTACCAGATGCCATGATTGGAGTTCCCAACGGTGCAGCAAAGTCAGTTCCTTGATGCATTTTAGTAAAACCAGTTATAGGATGTTTTCTCATTCCATAAGATGAAGATAATCTAGCTCCATTGATTGGCGTTTTCATAAGTGCTTTCTCAAC
>CABYJR010000046.1 GCA_902519445.1 uncultured Pelagibacteraceae bacterium | reverse complement strand
ATCTGTTATTGCTAGCATCTTTAACAATCCAAACAACTAAATCTTCAAAGTTAATTCCAGAATATTTTGCTATTTCCGGAACTAAAGATAATTTAGTCATTCCGGGCTGTGTATTTGTTTCTAATAAATAAAATTTATTTTTATAAAATCTGAAATCTGACCTTGTTATGCCTTTGCAGCCCAAGGATTTATGTGCTTTTTTAGCTAGTAATAACACTTCATTATACTTTGTTTTAGAAATTTCTGCAGGCATAACATGTTTTGTTTTGGCTTTTGCAGAATACTTTGCTTTGTAATCATAAAATTTTCTTTTGGGAATAAGTTCTATGGCTCCTAAAGCCTTTTTTCCCATTACCGCAGCCTGAATTTCTTTTCCTGGAATATATTCTTCAACAAGAACTTTATTATAATTATTTCTTAATTTTTTTAAATTTTTACTTAATTGAAATCTATTTTTACAAATATAAACACCTAAGCTTGAACCTTCATTAACTGGCTTGATTACTATTGGAAATTTAAAATTTTTAATTTTAATTTTCTTATTAATATTTTCCTTACGATTATTTTCTAATAAAAAATACTTAGGAACTCTAATTTTATTTTTTTTAAAAATTATTCTAGATTCTATCTTATCCATAGCTAAACTGGACGACAAAACTCCTGAGTGGGTATAAGGAATTTTTATTGATTCGAGAACAGCTTGTACAAATCCATCCTCTCCATATCTGCCGTGCAAAGCGTTAAGTACTGCTTTTGGATTTATTTTTTTTATTTTTTCTACAAAATGTCCTTTTGCATCTATTTCTTTAACTTTATAACCTTTTTTTTTTAATGCTTTGGCACAAGATTTTCCTGTTAAAAAACTTATTTTTCTTTCACCCGAAATTCCACCCAAAAGAATAACTATTAAATTTTTCAAGATTTTTCCCCAATAATTTGAAGTTCTAATTCAAGATCAATTCCCGTTTTATCAAAAACTTTTTTTTTAACTTGCTGAATTAATTTTTCTAAATCTTCAGATCTGGCTTCACCTTTATTAACAAAAAAATTGCAATGTTTTTCAGAAATATAGGCATCCCCAATTTTCATTCCTGCGCAGCCAGAATCTTTGATTAGTTTCCAAGCTTTAAAATTATAATGATTTTTAAAAGTGCTACCGCATGTTTTAATTTTAGATGGTTGATCTTTTTTTTTTCTTTCAGTTAAATTATTTATTTTTTTTTGTATACTGCTTTTTTTATCTATTTTACCTTGAAACGTAGCACTTATAAAAATTAAATTATCGTCCAAATTACATCCTCTGTAAGAAAAACTTATGTTGGATGAATAAATTACTTTTACTTTTCCTTCAAAGTCCATGGCTTGTACGGATAACAAAATCTTTGACATGTCTTCTTCATAACAGCCTGAATTCATTCTAATTCCACCGCCTATCGTACCTGGTATACATGAAAGAAATTCAAATCCAGATACCGAATTTTCTAATGCAAATTTTGAAACATTTTTGTCCAATGCTGACGATCCTGCAATTATCTTATTTTTATCAAGCAAGGACACATGGGAAAAAGTTTTATCAAGTTTAATTATTATTCCATTAAAACCACCATCTCTAATTAAAGTATTCGATCCTGCTCCTAGCACTTTAATTTTACCCAAACCATTTGTTTTTTTTAAAAAAAGGGATAATTCATTTAAATTTTTTGGTTTAAAAATAATTTTTGCTGGTCCACCTAAGTTAAACCATGAGTATTTAGAAAGTTTCTCATCAAATAAAATTTTACTAGAGAATTTTTTTTTTATTTCCTTTATTTCTGAAACTAAATTCATTTTAAATCGTTTCCAATTTCTCTTATCCAATTAGTTATACTTCCTGCTCCCATACAAATTACCATTTCATCACTTAACAAATTTTTATTAAAGAAATTTTTTAAATCTTTTTGATTTTTAATATTTATAACTTGAGTATTGGATTTTTTTGAAATTAATTTAGAAAATCTATCTTGGTTAAAATTGTATTTTTTCTTTTCACCAGCTGAATATACTGGACAAAGCACAACTGAATCTATTGATTTGAATGAAGATGCAAATTCTTTTTTGAGAGCTGCAACTCTTGAATATCTGTGCGGTTGAAAAACACAGATTATCTTTCTATTTTTATAAACTTCCCTAGCTCCATTAATTACTGCTTTTATTTCTGTTGGATGATGCGCATAATCATCAAAAAAGTCTTTTTTTCCAATTGAAAAAACTTTTGTAAATCTTCTTTGTATTCCTAAAAATTTTCTTAAAGATTTTTTTATTTTGTTTATTTTGATTC
>CABYJR010000045.1 GCA_902519445.1 uncultured Pelagibacteraceae bacterium | reverse complement strand
TAAATGTTAAAAGTGATTGGGATAAAGAAAAGATAGATAAAGCTAAAGTTGAAAAAGAACAGGAAGAAATATTAAAAGCTCAAGAAGAATTAAGAAAAGAACAAGAAAAAGTATTTGAGTGCCAAGGAGATGATATTAGTAAATGGAAAGATTGTAAGGGCTCTTATAAATCTGAAACCGGTCACGAATATAAAGGAATGTTTAAAAATGGTAAAATTATAAAAGGCATTTCATTATATCCTGGCGGGTCAAAATATGTTGGTGAATTTTTAAACTTTAAGCCGGACGGGTATGGAACTTTTCTTTTCGCAAATGGAGACAGGTATTATGGAAATTGGAAAAATGGAAAAGCTAATGGGGAAGGCACTAAACTATGGAAAGATGGAAGGGAATATGCAGGAACTTTTAAGAATGATAAATTGCATGGAGATGGAAATCTTTACTATCCAGATGGAAAAAAATACGTAGGGGATTTTTTAAACGGAAAACGTCACGGGGAAGGAACTTTCACATACCCTGATGGAACAGCATTTGTGGGGAAATTTATTAATGGGGAACAGCAAGGTTTGGGTACCTGTATTAATGTTGATGGTTCTAGTATTCCTTGTCAAAGTAAAACTGAAACTCAAACCCAAGATTTTTCTGGAAAGGATACTAGAAAAATTTCTATTGTTTCAAAAAAATGGATCAGAATTAGTCAGTATGAGGCCAATTCAAAAAAAGGGAAAAAAATTATGGACAAGTTAAAATCTGATTTTGAAGTTAAAGCTAAAGAAGTTTGTTTACCAAAAACTTACGAAACTCTGGATAAAAAACTTGAAATACTGGAAGTTGATGAAACTCCTGCCTACGGCTTAGAAACAAAAGTTAAAGTCGGTATTAATGGTGTTGTTGAGTGCAAATAAAAAAAATATAATGAAATTTATATATGAGTGAAAGTTCAGATTTTTACAAATGGTTTAATAATATATCTTTAAAATTAGGAGCAAGAGAAATTTCTTTTAAAAAAATATTTAAATATTTAGATTCTCTACCAAACCCCATAATTATAGTAGAAACTGGATGTTTAAGAAAAAAGGATAATTTTTTAGATGGGCAAAGTACCTTGTTATTCGATAAGTATACTTTATCCAGAGGAGAAAATTCAAAAATTTATACCGTAGATATAAGTCCTGAATCCACCAAAATCTGCAAAGAAGTAGTTAGTAAAAATGTTGAAATAACAACAAATGATAGTGTTCGTTACCTGAATAATCTTTCTAAAAATTTCTTAAAAAATAAAACACGAGTATCTATGTTTTATCTAGACTCTTTTGATGTTGATTGGAGATACCCATATCCATCAGCAGCTCATCATTTAAAGGAGCTAGTTGCTATAAATAAAATAATAGATGAAAACACTTTGGTTGTTGTTGATGATTCGCCAGCAGTAGGTAATTTAACACAAAATGAAAATCAACCTGATCAACCTTGGAAAATTCTTTCATCTCCTTCGCCGCTTCCAACTATAGGAGGAAAAGGTTTTCTTGTTCATGAATATGATCTTATCAATGTAGGAGCCAATTTTTTAACGCAAGAAAATCAATATTTATTTAGAAATTTAGCTTAAAGCCAAAATTTCCATTTAAGCTTTTGACACTTTGATTAGTATTTTTAGCAGTTAATCCTAAAGTAAATTTTCCATTATCTGAGATTTTTTTTTCATAGCCTAAATTAGTTATTAAAGAAATTTCTCTTGTTAGAGCGTTATCTTGTTTGTAAGTGGCACTAGTTCCATTGATAGAATAAACTTGGGATTTTTCTCCTACTAAACTTCTAAAATCTAATGTCCATCCTAAATTTAAATTACTCTCTGAGCTATCTATCAAATTATATTTATCTGAAAAAAATAAAGATAGATTTCCAACTGCCCTATTTCTCCAAGAAAAATAATGGCTTTCATCGTAACTAGGGGTAATTGAAAAGCTGCCTGTTAATCCAAGGTTAGGTATAAGTTTGGAATTGTTTTTTGTCACTCCTGAATGCAATTCAAAAGTTTGATAATTACTATCTATATCTAATTTACCTGATGAAGTAGTATTCGTTAAAATAGTCCTTTTACCTTCTTTTAAAGTAACTCCTCCCAAAATAAATGAGTCTAGATTTAAAAGATATTTATTATTTTGAAGATGTAATCCGGCAGAAATATTCTGGTAAGTAATTTTATGGTCTCTCTCAAAGTCTTGGATACCAGCTTCAAAAGCAAGAATGAAATCTGAATTTTCTAACGGAGAAATCAAATTGGCTCCTACATTGATAAGATCATATTCTAAAGCTAAATTACTAGTATGACCTTCTCTATTCAAAAAAGAAGTGTACGTTTCTCCCCAGCCATTATTATGTGAATTTTTAAAATTGAAATTAATTTTATCTTAAATAGATTACACAAAATGTATTTAAAGTTAATTTTATTTTTTTTTAGTTTTTTATTCTTATCCCAAATTGTCTTAGCTGACAGTGCAACACTCA
>CABYJR010000044.1 GCA_902519445.1 uncultured Pelagibacteraceae bacterium | reverse complement strand
AGATAAATTAATACTTGATTAAAATACTTTATTACATATATTTAGTTTAGAATGATTATAAATTAAAAAGGCAATAAAATCACTATTTTTTGAGATAATGGACCATTTAAAATTTCATACAGATAAACTTAGGGCGTCAGGTCTAAGACCAACAAAGCAAAGGCTGGCCATTTCAAAGATTCTATTTAATAGAAAGGAAACATTTCATTTTACGATTGATCAATTAAAAAAAATTGCTGAAAAAAATATTAAGAAAAAAATTTCAGTGGCAACATTATATAATACTGTGCATGCTTTTGAAAAAAAAGGGTATTTAAAAGAAATTTCTTTAAAAGGTAATAAAACTTTTTTTGACACGAACACAAGAAGCCATCATCATTTTTACGATGAAGAAACTTCACAATTGACTGATATAAAAAATGAAAATATTTCTATAAGCAATTTACCAAAAGCTCCAAATGGAAAAAAGATTAGGGATATAGAAGTTACAATTAAAGTTGCGAGTAATAATCAAAAGCAAAAAAATTTAGTTTGACTTATAGTTTAGAATCATTATAAACTGCATATAAAGGAGAAATAAGATGGCATTAAAAGGAAGTAAAACAGAAGGAAATCTAAAGGCTGCATTTGCAGGAGAAAGCCAGGCAAATCGTAGATATTTATATTTTGCACAAAAAGCTGATGTGGAAGGTTATAACGATGTTGCCACAGTATTTAGATCAACTGCAGAAGGTGAGACTGGACATGCCCATGGTCATTTAGAGTTTTTAGAAGAAGTCGGGGATCCAGCAACTGGTAAGCCAATTGGAGAAACAAAAGCTAATCTAGCTTCTGCTGTCGCTGGTGAGACGCATGAATACACAGACATGTATCCAGGAATGGCAAAGACAGCAAGAGAAGAAGGTTTTGAAGAAATTGCTGACTGGTTTGAGACTTTAGCGAAGGCTGAAAAATCTCACGCAGGAAAATTTCAAAAAACATTAGATTCAATATAATAAAAATTATTTTAGTGGGGATTTTCCCCACTAAAAAAATTAAAAATCAAAATGAATAAAGAAGGTAGCACACAGGCACCTATAAGGCATCCTGTCGATTTTAATCACCCAGATTTTCTTGATCCAAAAAAATTGGATGATGAAATGAGAAGAGTTTTTGATATATGCCATGGTTGTAGAAGATGCTTTAACTTGTGTGATTCATTCCCAAAATTATTTGAGATGATTGATGAGTCTAAAAATGAAGATGTAGAAAGTTTATCAAGTAAAGAATTTCCGAAAGTTGTAGATGCGTGCACATTGTGTGATATGTGTTTTATGACTAAATGCCCTTATGTTCCTCCTCATGAATTTAATATAGATTTTCCGCATTTAATGTTGAGGTATAGGACATTACAAAAAAAAGAAAAAAAATTAGCCAAAATCCCATCTCAATTAGCTGAAATAGATAGAAATGCAAAAATAGGTATTGTGTTTTCAAAAGTTATAAATTGGTTTTTAAATGTTAAAAATAAATTTTTTAGAAAAATACTGGAGCTAATTGCAGGTATAGACATAAAAGTTCATTTACCAAAATATAATTCAGAAACTTTCGCTAATTATTTTATTAAAAATCATACTTCTATTAAAATTGAACCTTCATATAATAAACGCAAAGTAGTAATTTATTCAACTTGCTTTGTTAATTTTAATAAGAAAAATACTGGCGTAGCAGCTTTGAAAGTTTTAAAAAAGAATGGAGTAGAAGTTGAACATGCTTATCCAGGTTGCTGCGGTATGCCTTTTCTAGAACAGGCTGATTTAGACAGAGTTGTTGCTCAAGCAAAAAAGGTTTCATCTGATTTATTAAAATGGATTGATAAAGGTTATAGAGTTGTAACCTTGACAGCAAGCTGTGGACTGATGTTAAAGTTTGAATGGCCTTTACTATTGCCCAATGATAAAAATATAAAAAAATTATCAAAGAACGTAAGTGATATTGATGAATATGTAGTTGATATTGCTGATAATGAGGGGCTAGCAAAAGGAATACAAGAAATCGATGGAGGAGTAACTGTTCATAATGCATGTCACGCTAGAGCTCAAAATATGGGAATTAAAGCAAGAGATATGCTCAAATTGATCCCCAACATAAAAATTGATGTTGTTGAAAGATGTGCTGGCCATGGAGGAACTTTCGGCGTTATGAAAACAACATATCAACATGCCTTAAAAGTTGGAAATCCAACTGTTAGACAAATAAAAAATAAAAAAAATAAATATATGGCATCCGACTGTCCATTAGCAGGAAAACATTTAAAACAATTATCAGAAGATACAAATATCGAACATAATGAGGCATTACATCCTATAGAAATTTTAGCAAAAGCTTATAGATTATAATTATGAATAAACAACAAAGAGAAGTAACAAAATCTGATTTAATGCCCTTAGACGAATATTCTAAGAAGAGAAAAGTCATAAGAAAAGAAATAGTTAATTACAAAAAAAATAGAAGGATCCCTTTAGGTCCATATGCTAATTTTTATTTTGAATCTTACGAAACCATGAAGGCTCAAATCC
>CABYJR010000043.1 GCA_902519445.1 uncultured Pelagibacteraceae bacterium | reverse complement strand
TTTAGATAAACTATCAACTTTCTTTTCATCTAAAGAAATTCTAGCTAATTTTGATATATGTTTTACTGTATCTTTATCTATTGACATTTGTGATTATTGGCAAATAAGTAATGAAAATAGCATTTAAGATGAAAACATACAATATACTCAGTAATGATGAATTTAAAACAAATATAGGAAACAATTCTAGATTGTTAGGAATTGATCCTGGCAAAAGGAATATAGGATTCGCTATATGTGACGAAAACAAAAAAGTTGCTACTCCTCTTAAAATTACAAAAAAAACAAAATTTGAAACATTAATAAACGAAATAATTCAAATAATCGAAGAAAACAATATAAAAGGAATCATCATTGGGAACCCAATAAATATGGATGGAACAACAGGAAGTTCATCTCAAGCTGCAACTGATTTTGCAAAAAAATTATCAATAAATGTTACTGTTCCTATCACCATGTGGGATGAGCGCCTTTCTAGTGAAGCTAGCTTCAAAATTACTAAAGAATTAGGGACAAATGCTACCAATAGAATTGATAAATTAGATAAAAATGCTGCTGCCTTTATTCTACAAGGTGCAATTGATTACTTCTCAAGTTAATTAAAATACTTGCATACATACCATTAAAGGGTTATAGAGTTGATTTTAATGGCTATAATTAAAAAACTTAAAGCTGTTAAAATTAAGCAAAATCACCTTTTAGGTATTCAAGATATTTCTTTTTCTCAAGTTTCTGAAATTCTCAAACAGGCAAAAACGTTTATAACATTAAACAAAAGTTCATCAAAAAAATTGGATATTTTGAGAGGAAAAACTCAAATAAATCTTTTCTTTGAACCTTCTACAAGAACACAAAGTTCTTTTGAACTAGCTGGAAAAAGACTTGGCGCTGATGTTATGTCAATGAATATTGTCAACTCCGCTATAAAAAAAGGTGAGACACTTATAGACACAGCCATGACTTTAAATGCGATGCATCCAGATATTATTGTAATAAGACATCAAGACTCAGGTGCTCCAAATTTATTATCCCAAAAAGTTAATTGTTCAGTAATAAATGCTGGAGATGGAAGACGTGAACATCCAACTCAAGCTTTGTTGGACGCATTAACCATAATAAATAGAAAAGATAAAGTTGAAGGATTAAAAATAGCTATCTGTGGAGATATTCTTCACTCTCGAGTTGCCAGATCAAATATTTATCTAATGAATATGCTCGGCGCAGAAATTAACGTAGTTGCCCCTAAAACTTTATTACCACATTCTATAGAACGACTTGGCGTAAAAGCTTTTACTGATATGAAAAAAGGTTTGGATAACTGTGATATTGTTATGATGTTAAGATTACAAAATGAAAGAATGCATGGATCATTTTTGCCATCTGCTAGAGAATATTATGAATTTTTTGGTTTAACTCCTGATAAATTAAAATTAGCAAAAAAAAATGCTTTAATAATGCATCCTGGTCCAATGAATAGAGGTGTAGAAATAGATACAAATTTAGCTGATGATATAAACAGAAGTGTAATTAGAGAACAAGTCGAACTTGGTGTCGCTGTCCGTATGGCTTGTTTGAAAATTTTTTGTAAAAAGAATTGATGAAAGAAAAATACTTAACAAACGCAAGAATCATAGATCCAAAAAATGATATAGACGAAATTGGAGGTTTAATCATCGATAGTAAAGGCTTAATTAAAGCCTCTGGTAAAAAAGTTGCAAATGGTAACTTGCCTTCGTCTGCTGATAAAATTGATCTTAAAAAGCAAGTTCTAATGCCAGGAATAGTTGATATGAGAGTTTTTGTTGGAGAACCTGGATATGAATATAAAGAAAATTTTAGAACTCTTAGCAATGCAGCTTTGTCAGGTGGAGTTACTTCTGTTGTTTCGATGCCAAATACTTCCCCTACTATTGATAATGTCTCGATGGTAGATTTTTTAAAAAGAAGAGGAAGAGATAAATCTAAAATTAATGTATTTCCATCTGCTACATTAACAAAAAATGCAGAAGGAAAACAAATGACAGAATTCGGACTTCTTAAAAGAAAAGGTATTATTGCCTTTACAGATGGAGTTAAAACAGTTCAAGATCCTCAAGTAATGACAAGGATAATGAATTTAGCTAGCCAATCTGAATCTCTAATCATGCAACATGCAGAGGATAATGTTTTGTCAAAAGATGGATTAATTAATGAAGGAGAAATATCAACACGTCTTGGTTTAAAAGGAATTCCATTTTTAGCTGAGAAGATTATTGTTGAAAGGGACCTCTCTTTTCTAGAAGAATATTTTTGTAGATATCATATATCTCAAATATCTTCAAAAAAAACTGTTTCGGTTATTAAAAAAGCAAAAAATGAAGGTAAAATTTTTACTACAGGGGTCTCTATTAATAATTTATCATTAAATGAAAATGATATTGGTGATTTTAAAACCTTCCTAAAGCTGTCTCCCCCATTACGTACAGAAGATGATAGGATAGCACTTGTTGAATCGGTTAACGATGGAACAATAGATGTAATAGTATCAGACCATAAACCTCAGGATGAAGAATCAAAGAGATTAACTTTTGCACAAGCTGCTACTGGAGCCTCAGGTGTAGAAACTTTATTACCTTTAGCTTTGGAG
>CABYJR010000042.1 GCA_902519445.1 uncultured Pelagibacteraceae bacterium | reverse complement strand
GGGTGTGCGTCTATCCAGAAAAGGATTATTAATGAGTAAAAAACTATAAAGCATTTTAAAAGATCAAAAAGAAATTTTTTATAGCTGAAATTTTTACATATAAATTTTTTTATCAGAAAAATTTCTAAAAAGATAAATAAAATAATAGGAAGCAATGATCCTAAAAAAACTAATTGTATCCCGGTAGCTGCTGCTAGCAAAATTCCAATGAATACAACGCTTCTTAAACTTTTTTCTTTATTGTTTTGAACTCTTAAATAGTCAATAGCTAGATAAGTAATCCAAACATGACTAAACGCAAGAATTGTATCTTTTCCATTAAATCCCATATGTCCAAAAAAAACTGGATAAAAGAACATTATTAAAAAAGCAATTTTACCTACTTTTCTATTAAAAAGTATTTTGCATAATTTTGAGATTCCAAAAATTGCACCTAAAGAAAAGAGTAAATTTATTAGATGAGAAATTTGAATTTCATATTGTGAGGGAAAAATTTTAGTAATTAAATGTTGAAATGACCAATAAATAGTTGAATAATTTTCTCGGTATAAAACTTTTTTATCTACTTCACCAAAAGAAAACAAATAATCTAGAGTTACCTTACCATTAGTTAATTGTGAATCTTGGTCCCAGGACTGCCCAATAGTTAATGCACAGTATGCTGAAAACAAAAATAAAAAAAAAAGTAAAATGTTTTCTTTTTTTTTGATCATTATTTCTATTTAAATTTTGATTTTATGAGTAATTTAATATAATTATGAAATTATATACCATATAATGAGACCAAAAACCAAAAAAATTAAACATTGTTTGCTTTGTAAGAACAAAAAACTTAAAAAAATATTTTCTTTAGGCAATTTGTTTGTAAGTAATTTCGTTATTAAAAGGAAAATTAAAAAAGGGATAAGAGCACCCTTAACACTTTTGTATTGCAAAAATTGCTCTTTGATACAGCTTTCTCATATAGCTCCTCAGGAAATTATGTACAGAAGATTTTATTGGTATAAGTCAGGTATAACTAGAACTATGCGGGATGGATTAAAAGGAATTTTTGAAGATAGTTTAAAATTTGTGAAACTTTTCAAAAAAGATTTGGTTCTT
Source organism: uncultured Pelagibacteraceae bacterium (assembly GCA_902519445.1). GTDB lineage: Bacteria > Pseudomonadota > Alphaproteobacteria > Pelagibacterales > Pelagibacteraceae > AG-414-E02. The sequence goes on along the minus strand of CABYJR010000042.1, from coordinate 1,601 downwards.
GATATAGGAGCTAATGATGGAACTCTTTTAAAAAATTATAGAAAAAAATGTTTAACATTGGGCTGCGAACCAGCTAAAAATTTACAAAAAGAATTAAAGAAAAATTGTCATTATAGAATTGAAAATTTTTGGAATCTTGAACAGTTTCATAAGATTTCATTAAGATTTGATTTACCAAAACCAAAAATTATAACCGCTATTGGAATGTTTTATGATCTTGAAGACCCTAATAGCTTTATTCGAGATGCTGCTTTAAGTTTACATGATGATGGTATTTTTATAGCACAGCTTATGTGTTTGAAGTCAATGGTGGTGAAAAATGACATTGGAAACATATGTCATGAACATATTGAATTTTACTCCTTAAAATCTCTTAAATATCTTTTTGAAAGAAATGGACTTGAAATTTTTAAAATAGAAGAAAATGACATTAATGGTGGAAGCTTTAGAATATATTGTAGAAAATACAGTAATGGTAGCATAAAACTACCATACGAAAATGTTAATAAAATGATGAAAACTTTTGTTAAAAGAGTAAAAATGAATAAAAAGATTATGACAAATTTTATAAATAAAAAAAATAAAGAGGGTAAAAAAATATATCTTTATGGAGCATCAACTAAAGGAAATACTTTATTACAATATTATGGTATAACCAGTAAGTTAGTACCGTTTGCAGCAGAAAGAAGTCCAGACAAGTGGAAAAAATATACTATTGGAACAGGTATAAAAATTATTAGTGAAAAAAAAGCCAGAATACTTAATCCAGACTTTTTTCTGGTTACGCCTTGGGCTTTTGTAGAAGAATTTAAAAAAAGAGAAGTTAAATGGAGAAAAATGGGTGGTAAATTTATAGTACCTTTTCCAAAAATGAAAATAGTTTAATGAAGAAAAAAATTTTGATATTGGGAGTTACAGGACAAGATGGTTCGCTACTAGCCGACTATTTAACTGAAAAAAAATTTCAAGTATTTGGTTTGATAAGAAAATCTTCAAATCGAAATTATGAAAATATAAAAAAATTAATTAATAAAAAAAATTTTAAGCTTATACAGGGTGATATTTTAGATTTTATTTCAATTGAAAATATTATTAGACAAATAAAGCCAGACGAAATATATAATTTTGCTGATCAAGATCATGTAAGATGGAGTTCACAAATTCCCACTTACTCTTTTGATGTAACAGCAAGATCTGTTTTTAGCATATTAAATTTAATAAAAATTCATTCTCCTAAATCAAAATATTTTCAGCCTTTTTCATCTAATATGTTTGGTGATACAAAAAAAATAAAGATAAATGAACAGGATTCTTTTGCTCCTTTAAGTGTTTATGCTCTTAGTAAAGTTACAGCTTTTCATATATGTGAGTATTTTAAAAGAGTCCATAACTTAAAGATATATGGTGCTATTTTTTTTAATCATGAATCTGAGAGAAGAACATCCGAGTATGTTTCAAGAAAAATTACACAATCGGCTGTTAGAATATTTCTAAAAAAACAAAAAAATCTGTTTTTAGGAGATATTAATGCAAAAATAGACTGGGGATATGCAAAAGATTATGTGATTGCAGCTTATAAAATGATGCAAATAAAAAAGCCT
>CABYJR010000041.1 GCA_902519445.1 uncultured Pelagibacteraceae bacterium | reverse complement strand
TCTATGTTCTCTCCAAAAACATGTGGTTGCTGCAGATGTGATAGTAATTCCTCTTTCTTGTTCTTGCTCCATCCAATCCATGGTAGCAGCTCCATCATGAACTTCCCCTATCTTATGACTCTTTCCGGTATAATATAAAATTCTTTCTGTTGTAGTTGTTTTTCCAGCATCTATATGAGCCATTATTCCAATATTTCTATATTTATCTAAATTATGAGTTCTTGCCATGTTACCACCTGAAATGTGCGAATGCTTTGTTTGACTCTGCCATCTTGTGCGTATCTTCACGTTTTTTTATAGCAGACCCTTTGTTTTGAGAAGCGTCCATTAATTCATTCATTAATTTATCGGACATTGATTTGTTTTTTCTTTTTCTTGTTGCGTCAAGCAACCAGCGTAAAGCTAAAGTTTGAGATCTTTTTGTCTTAACTTCAACAGGGACTTGGTAAGTAGCTCCACCAACTCTTCTGGATCTAACTTCTAAATTTGGACGAATATTATTTACTGCATCATTAAATACTTTAATAGGATCTTCTTTAGTTTTATCTTTAATTTTATCAAGAGCAGTATATATAATTCTTTCTGCTGTAGTTTTTTTTCCATCATACATTAAAAAATTTGTAAATTTTGCTAATATTAATGATCCAAACTTCGCATCAGGATAAAATATTCTTTTGGGAGCTCTTTTTTTTCTAGACATAATATTGATTATTTAGGTTTTTTTGCGCCGTATTTGGATCTTTGTTGTTTTCTAGCTGTAACTCCTTGAGTGTCGAGGTTACCTCTTAATATATGGTAACGAACACCTGGCAAATCTTTTACTCTTCCACCCCTAATTAAAACTACAGAATGTTCTTGTAGATTATGCCCCTCACCAGGAATATAACATGTAACTTCGTGTCCATTTGATAAACGAACTCTTGCAACTTTTCTTAAAGCAGAATTAGGTTTTTTAGGTGTTGTTGTATAAACTTTTGTGCAAACACCTCTTTTTTGTGGAGATCTTTCTAAAGCTGGCACTTTGCTGCGCAGCTTTGGTTTAATTCTAGATCTTTTAATCAACTGATTAATAGTTGGCATAATATTTAAATTTTATAAAATGATGGATGAAGTATAATTTCCAAAAAGAATTTAACTTTTTAGTTAGTGTTTAAGGTTAATATCACCTTACTTCTAACCATCAAAATTGCGCTAAACTACTAATTGAAAACTTGAAAGTCAACAAGCAAATAGTAAAATTTATATTGAAAATAAATATAGGAAAGAATTGCTAGAAACAGCTGTTGAGCAAGATGAAAAATTAATGGAAGCATACTTAAATGGAAAAGAAATCTCCGAAACTGATTTGATATCGTGCATTCGAAAAGGATGTATAAAATTTGATTTTGTACCTGTTTTAACTGGATCAGCATTTAAAAATAAAGGCGTGCAACCTTTGCTAGATGCAGTTGTTGATTATCTTCCAAGTCCAATAGACATAGGATCTATAACAGGAACCAAACCTAATTCAAAAGATGAAATTGAAAGAAAATTTGATGATAAAGCACCATTTTCTGCTTTAGCATTTAAAGTAGCAACTGATCCTTTTGTAGGAACTTTGACATTTATTAGAATTTATTCTGGAAGTTTAAAAGCTGCTACTGGTATTTACAATACTTCAAAAGATAAAGAAGAACGAGTTGGTCGAATGTTGTTAATGCATGCCAATAGCAGAGAAGATGTAAAAGAAGCAAATACTGGTGATATTGTGGCTTTGGCAGGACTTAAATACACTATAACAGGACACACTCTGTGTGATGAAAACGATCCTGTAATCTTAGAGCCTATGGAATTTCCAGATCCAGTAATCGAGATTGCAGTGGAACCTAAAACAAAAGGAGATCAAGAAAAAATGGGAGAAGCTCTGGGAAGACTAGCTAGAGAAGATCCTTCTTTTAGAGTTACATCAGACGAAGAATCTGGCCAAACAATAATAAAAGGTATGGGTGAATTACATTTAGATATTATTGTTGATAGAATGAAAAGAGAATTTAAAGTAGAAGCTAATATTGGAGCTCCACAGGTAGCATACAGAGAAACAATATTAAAATCTGTTTCAAATACATATATTCATAAAAAACAAAGTGGTGGAGCAGGACAATTTGCAAAAGTTGAATTAACTGTTGAGCCATTACCACCAGGTAAAGGTAGAGAAATAGAAAATAAAATAAAAGGTGGAGCAATACCAAAAGAATTTATTCCAGGTGTAGAAAAGGGAATAGAAAGTGTAGCTGATAGCGGTATACTAGCTGGATTTCCGATAATTGATTATAAAGTGACCATAGTAGACGGTTTACATCACGATGTTGATTCAAGTGTTCTTGCTTTTGAAATTGCATCAAGATTTTGTTTCAAAGAAGCTTGTACTAGAGCTTCTCTAAAACTTTTAGAACCTGTAATGAGAGTTGAGGTAATTACTCCAGAAGATTATATGGGTGACGTAATTGGAGATTTAAATAGCAGAAGAGGACAAGTATCAGAAACTACAAAAAGGGGTAATGCTACAGTAATAAGTGCCATGGTACCTTTAGCTAATATGTTTGGTTATATAAATAATCTTAGATCAATGTCTCAAGGTAGAGCCCAATATTCAATGTTTTTTGATCATTACGATAAAGTCCCTCAAAATGTTCAAGATGAGGTAACAAAAAAACTAGCATAATTTTATGGATAAACAAAATATAAGAATACATTTAAGAGCTTACGATAATAAAATATTAGATCTATCTACTATTGAAATTATTAATACTGCTAAAAGAACTGGAGCGCAGGTAAGAGGACCAATACCCCTGCCTACTAAAAAAGAAGTATTTACTGTTTTAAGATCACCGCACATAGACAAAAAA
>CABYJR010000040.1 GCA_902519445.1 uncultured Pelagibacteraceae bacterium | reverse complement strand
AGAGAATTTGAATCATCTTCTGGATATTTAAAAATTTTTTTTTTTTCTTTTTCAAATGCTTTAATTGCTTTTGGACTCCCACCAATAGCAGATTCATTTGCAGATAATTTTATTGGATTTTTAATTTTTTTAAATTGGGATAATCCTCCAACATATCTTTCAACCTCAAATTTTATTGGTTTTGGTAAATTCATAATTTTTTTTATATAAATCGTATCGGTAAATACTATATATGCAGCTTTGTGGCAAAATAAATACAACCTAAATTGACAAAAGATGCTGTTTTTAGTACAAGAAAAACGCGCTGATTTAACTTAAATTGCGAGCGCATTAGAAAAACAGCTAAAAGAGGTTTTTGCCCAGTTTAGCTGGGTTTTTTTTTGGTTAATATATGAACACTGAGATAAAAAACATAAAAAAAATAATTGTCGATCAAGCTCTTGCATTAGATTGCGGAAAAATAATTAAAAATTTTCCCGTAGCTTATGAGACTTATGGAACTTTAAATAAAAATAAAGATAATGCGATACTTGCCTGTCATGCTTTAACTGGAGATCAATTTTGTACAAATATTAATCCGATAACTAAAAGAGAAGGTTGGTGGACATTTGCAGTAGGACCGGGAAAGGCAATTGATACTAATAAATATTTTGTAATTTGTGCCAATGTTTTAGGAGGGTGCATGGGTTCGTATGGACCTAAAGATATAAATCCTGAAACTAATAAATTATTTGGAACAACATTTCCGGTAATAACAATAAGAGATATGGTTAAAGCTCAAAAATACTTATTAGACTATTTGGGTATTAAAAAATTACTTTCTGTAATAGGCGGATCAATGGGTGGAATGCAGGTTTTACAGTTTGCTGCTTCGTATCCAGAACTATCACATTCTGCTATTCCAATAGCATGTAGTGCTAGCCATTCAGCACAAAATATTGCTCTGAATGAATTAGGTCGACAAGCTATTATGGCCGATCCAAATTGGAAAAAAGAAAATTCATCTCCTGATAAAGGATTAGCTGTAGCTAGAATGGCAGCTCATATTACCTATCTATCTAAAAAAGGATTAGAAGAAAAATTTGGAAGAAAACTTCAAGATAAAGGAAGTTTGAAATTCAGCTTTGACGCAGATTTTCAAATAGAAAGTTACTTACGTTATCAAGGAGCTACTTTTGTCGATAGATTTGATGCAAATAGTTATTTATATATTACCAGGGCAATGGATTATTTTGACTTAGAAAAACAGTTTAAAGGCAATTTGTCTCTTGCTTTTAAAGAGAATAAATCAAAATTTTGTATAATTTCATTCTCTTCTGATTGGCTTTATCCTACGATTGAAAATAAAGAAATAGTCATAGCTTTAAATGCCTGTGGAGCAAATGTTCGTTTTGTAGAAATCAACTCGGACAAAGGTCACGATTCTTTTTTATTAGATGTTCCAGAATTTTTAAAAACAGTAGGTGAATTTATCAGCTCAACCTATAATGAGATAAAAAATGAAAAAAGAATTTGAAGCAATTTCTAAAATAATTGAAAATAACAAACGTGTCTTAGATGTTGGATGTGGGGATGGTGCCCTGATGGAATACTTAAAAGAAAAACAAAAAAATGATGTTAGGGGTTTGGAACCACAAAAAAATCTTGTGCAAAAATGTATAGCAAAAGGTCTTCCTGTTATTGAAGGTGATGCAGAAAAGGAATTAGTTCAATTTCCAAAAAAATCATTTGATTATGTTGTTTTAAGTCAAACACTACAAGCTTTTTTTAATCCTGAAGAAGTTCTTGAACAATTACTTAGGATTGGAAAAAAAACAATTGTTACAATTCCAAATTTTGGTTACTGGAAAGTTCGTCTTCATTTGTTATTTAAAGGAACAATGCCTATAACAAAAAATTTGCCGAATGAATGGTACAACACTCCTAACTTACATATGTGTACAATCAAAGACTTTGTTAATTTTTGTAAGAATAAAAATATAAAAATTGATAAATCTATGTGTGTAACTGATGAAAAAATTTCAGAAATAACTAATAAAAATATGAGTTACAAAAATATTTTTTCGCAGCTGGGTATATTTCTTATAGAATAAAAATTATGCAAATAACTCCAATACCTTGTCTAACAGATAATTATGCCTATATTATTTATGATAATAATTCTAAAACCACAGGAGTGGTTGACCCTTCAGAATCACAGCCGATAATTTCCTTTCTTAAAAAAAAAAATATTAAATTAAATTACATATTAAACACCCATCATCATTTTGATCACATAGGAGGAAATATTGAGTTAAAAAAAATATACAATGCACAAATAATTGGATTTGAAGGCGATAAACACAGAATACCTGGAATTGATATAGGTCTTGAAAACAATCAAAAGTGGAATTTTGGTAATTCAACTATTAAAATAATACATATCCCTGGGCATACGTTGGGTCATATATGTTTTTTTTTTGAAAGAGAAAAAATTGCTTTTACTGGAGATACTTTATTTTCTCTAGGATGTGGTAGAATTTTCGAAGGTGATCATAAACAAATGCTTGCCTCATTAAACAAAATTAAAAAACTTCCTAGAGAAACAAAAATTTATTGTGGCCACGAGTATACTTATAAAAATGCAGAATTTTGTCTAAAGTATGATAATAATAATAACGATCTTAAAAAAAAGTTCGAAAAAATTAAAAAATTAAAATCACAAAATTTACCTACAGTCCCTTCTAGTCTAGAGGATGAATTAAAATCAAATATTTTTTTAAGATGTGATCAAAAAGACCTTAAAATTAAACTAAGTATGAAAAATCAAGAAGATTTCAAAGTTTTTAAGAAGGTCAGAGATCTAAAAGACAGTTTTTGATCCTTGTTATAACTTGACATAAGAAGTTGGAAGGCTATATTGCCTCTATTTCCAAATATGAAATTAAAACAATGTCTTTCGCAGTTATACAAACAGGTGGCAAACAATATAAGGTTTCAGCAAGTGAAATCCTTAAAATTGAAAGACTTGAAAGTTCTGAAGGTAAAACCGTAGAGTTTAAAAACGTATTATTTTTAAACGATAATAATTCAACAGAAATTGGAAATCCAAATATTCAAGGTGCCAAAGTCGAAGCTACTATACTAAAAAATACAAAAAATAGAACAATTTTAGTCTTCAAAAAAAGAAGAAGAAAAAATTCCAGAAAAAAATACGGACATAGACAGCCAATCTCTTTAATTAGAATAACAAAAATTTTTTCCAAAG
>CABYJR010000039.1 GCA_902519445.1 uncultured Pelagibacteraceae bacterium | reverse complement strand
TTTTCCTGATAAACCTAAAAAAACATCAGCTCCTTTAATTGCTTCTTCAAGAGTTCTATGCTTTGTTTCAATTGCGTAAGCAGATTTCCACTGGTTAAGATTATCTCTACCTCTGTATATGACACCTTTTCTATCAATCATTATAATTTTATCTTTTGAAACTCCGCTATTCACAAATAAGTTTGTACATGCCATTGCCGAAGCTCCCGCACCGCTCACGACAACTTTAATATCTTTAATTGATTTTTTGGATATATCTAAAGCATTTATTAAAGCCGCTAATGTTATTATTGCAGTACCGTGTTGATCATCATGAAATATAGGGATATCTAATTTTTCTTTTAGTTTTTCTTCTATTATAAAACAATCTGGCGCCGCTATATCTTCTAAATTAATTCCTCCGAAACTTTTTCCAAGAGCCGATATACAATTGATAATTTCTTCAGGATTTGAAGAATCTATTTCTAAATCTATTGAATCAATATCAGCAAAACGTTTAAATAAAATTGCTTTACCTTCCATTACAGGTTTTGAAGCTAATGCTCCTAGATTTCCCAATCCAAGTATTGCTGAACCGTTACTGATAACAGCAACTAAATTTCCTTTAGTTGTGTAGTCATAAGCAGCATCTGGATTGTCCGCTATTCGTTTAACAGGAGCTGCTACGCCAGGTGAATAAGCAAGAGCCAAATCTCTCTTACTTGTCATTGGCTTTGAAGATAAAATTTCTATTTTTCCTGATTTTCCACTATTGTGGTAATCCAGTGCTTCTTGGTCTGTGTATCTTTCTATTTTGGACTTTTTCTTCATTTGAAAAGCAAGTATCTTACAATTGTCACAAAAATAAGGCTTACATGTCAAGATGAACTTAATAGCTTCTACCTCTACATTTGGTTTTTTTACATTAATAAGTCGAATACTCGGTTATATACGAGACATTTTAATTGCGATTTTTTTAGGAACGACTCTTTTTGCTGATGCCTTTTTTGTTGCTTTCAGATTACCGAATACGTTTAGAAGATTATTTGCGGAAGGAACATTTAATGCAGCTTTCATTCCCAGTTATGCAGGTCAGCTTGCAAAAAATAAAGTTGAAGCAGACAATTTTGCAAAAAATGTGTTTAACCTACTTTTTATAATTTTATTGTTTTTAGTATTACTGGCAGAAATTTTTATGCCACAATTAATTTTTCTAATAGCTCCTGGCTTTTACAAAGATCCTGATAAATTAAAGCTCGCCGTAGACTTAAGCAGAATTACTTTTCCTTTTTTATTTTTTATATGCTTAGCTTCCTTTTTTGGAGCGATATTAAATTCATATAACAAATTTGCCGTCGCTGCAGCAGCACCAATTATATTAAACATAATATTGATTGCATCATTATTTTTTTCAAAATGGATTAATATATCCGATGTTTTAATATTATCTTATGCTGTTTCATTAGCAGGTTTTTTACAATTAGTAGTTCTATTTTTTTTTGTAAGAAAAAATTTTAAACCAATTTTAAGTATAAAAATAAAAATAGATGGACAAATTAAGCTTTTTTTCCAAAAATTACTTCCAAGTATTTTTTCATCAGGAGTTACCCAGATTAACATTTTGGTTGGTACAATAATTGCATCTTTTCAAGCTGGAGCAGTTTCGTATCTATATTATGCGGATAGAGTATATCAAATCAACTTAGCGATCGCTGGTATCGCAGTAGGCACTGTTATGCTTCCAGAACTATCTAAACATGTAAAAAACAATAATTCTTTACAAATTAATAATTTACAAAATAGGGCTTTGGAACTTTGTTTATTTTTATCTATTCCTGCCGGAGTCGCTTTAGTTTTAGCGGCAGAACAAATTATTACATCATTATTTGGCTATGGTTCTTTTGATAATGAAAGTGTAATTAATACAGCTATTGCTCTTACTTTTTTTGGTATTGGTGTGCCAGCATTTTCAATACTAAAAATTTTTTCTAATTATTTTTTTGCTAGAAACGATACTAAAACACCTTTTTATCTATCAGTTATATCAGTAATTTTAAATGTTTTAATAAGTGTATCTTTTTTTAAAGAGCTCGGTTTTGTTATAATACCAATCGCAACTTCTGTTTCCTCATGGATAAATGTATTTTTTCATTTCTATTTTATTAGAAAGAGAAATTTATATACCTTTGATAATACATTCATTTATAAATTTCCTCGCATGATATTATCTGTGGTTGTAATGGGGATAGTACTATATTTATTATTAGGCCTTTTCTCAGATAAATTTGTATACAATGAAAGTTGGAAATTTATTTACTTATTTATTATAGTGATAATTAGCTTAATAAGTTATTTTTTAATTTCAAATTTTTCAGGAGCTTTTAAATTTAAAGATATTAAATTAAAATAAAAATTTATATATGCATAAAAAAAGAGTATTTTCAGGTGTTCAGCCAACAGGAAATTTACACCTAGGAAACTATTTGGGAGCAATAAAAAATTTTGTAGATTTGCAAAATAAATTTGAGTGTGTTTATTGTATAGTAGATTTACACGCAATAACCAATCGTCAAGATCCAAAAGAATTGGAATCAAATATTTTAGAAACAGTAGCAAGCTTTGTTGCAGCAGGACTAAATCCTGAAAAAAATATTATACTTAACCAAGCAAGTGTCGCCGCTCATGCCGAGTTAGCTTGGATATTTAATTGTGTAGCTAGAATTGGGTGGTTAAATAGAATGACACAATTTAAAGAAAAAGCAGGGGCTAATAAAGAGAATGCCAGTGTTGGTTTGATGGTTTATCCAAATTTAATGGCAGCCGATATTCTTTTATACAAAGCTACTCATGTTCCAGTTGGAGAAGATCAAAAACAGCATTTAGAACTTACAAGAGATATTGCGAAAAAATTTAATAATGATTTTAATTGTGGAGAATATTTTCCAATAGTAGAACCTTTAATTCCAAAAGAAGTTTCCAGGGTAATGAGTTTGCGAGATGGTAAAAAAAAAATGAGTAAATCAGAAGAATCTGATCAAAGTCGAATAAACCTTAAAGACAATAAAGATCTAATTGATCAAAAAATAAAAAAAGCCAAAACCGATGCTGCTTCAATTCCTACAGAAGTAGGAGGACTTAAGAATAGACATGAGGCTTCAAATTTAGTTTCAATTTATGCTAGTCTAAATAACATTAAGGTAGAAAATGTTTTAAAAGATTTTGGTGGAAAAAATTTTTCAACTTTCAAGAGTAAATTAAGCGAATCAATAATCGAAAAAATTTGTCCAATTGGTGATGAGATTAATAAATTACTAAAAAATAAAGATTATCTTTATAAGATTTTAGAAAATGGATCAAAAAAGGCCGACTTAATTGCCAAAAAAAATCTTAAAGAAATATATGATATTGTGGGTTTAAAGAAATTTTCTTGATAAGATGTGTTTGTTATAATAATAATGAATAACTAACATGATACAAACTGAACATACTCCGAATCCTAACACTTTAAAGTTTTTACCAGGAAAAGAGGTATCTAATGCCGGGCCAATAGAATTTTTAAAGA
>CABYJR010000038.1 GCA_902519445.1 uncultured Pelagibacteraceae bacterium | reverse complement strand
ATTCAACGTATTAGTAAATGAAATTAAGTCTCTGGGCTTAGATATAGATTTGAATTAGAAACTATGAAACAAGAAATTAGTAAATTATTCAATAATGATGTAGTTGAAAAACAATTTAATAAAATAAAAATTTCTCTAGCTAGTCCTGAAAAAATTAAATCATGGTCATTTGGCGAAATTAAAAAACCCGAAACTATAAACTACAGAACTTTTAAACCTGAGAAAGATGGTCTTTTCTGCGCGAGGATTTTCGGTCCTATAAAGGATTATGAATGTTTGTGTGGTAAATATAAGAGAATGAAATTTAGGGGAATAATTTGTGAAAAATGCGGAGTAGAAGTTACGAGATCTAATGTAAGAAGAGATAGAATGGGTCATATAGAGCTTGCTACACCAGTTGCACATATTTGGTTTTTAAAATCACTACCGAGCAGAATATCAGCAGCAATTGACATGAAGCTGAAAGATGTAGAAAAAGTTTTATATTTTGAAAGTTTTTTAGTTATAGAGCCTGGCCTAACAAAATTAAAGAAAAATCAACTTCTTTCAGAAGAGGAATATATAAAAGCTCAAGAAGAATATGGAGTTGATGCATTTGAAGCTGGTATAGGCGCTGAAGCGATCAGAGAAATTTTGCTTAAATTAGATTTAAAAGCTGAAAAAGAAAAATTAAGAATATTACTAAAGGATATCAAATCAAAAGTTTCAGAAGAAAGAGCTGTAAAAAGATTAAAATTAATTGAATCTTTTATAGATTCTGGAAATAAACCTGAATGGATGATATTAACATCTATCCCAGTTATTCCACCTGAGCTCAGACCTTTAGTTCCGCTTGATGGAGGTAGATTTGCGACCTCAGATTTAAATGACTTATATAGAAGAGTAATTAATAGAAATAATAGATTAAAAAGATTAATAGATTTAAAAGCTCCAGATATTATCGTAAGAAATGAAAAACGAATGCTACAGGAATCGGTCGATGCTTTGTTTGATAATGGAAGAAGAGGTAGAGTAATTACAGGAACTGGTAAACGTCCATTAAAATCTTTAGCAGAAATGTTAAAAGGAAAACAGGGTAGGTTTAGACAAAATTTATTAGGAAAAAGGGTTGATTATTCTGGAAGATCTGTAATTGTGGCTGGACCTGAACTAAAATTACATCAATGCGGTTTACCAAAAAAAATGGCTGTAGAGCTTTTTAAACCTTTCTTATATGCAAGATTAGATAAACTTGGCTTGGCGACTACAATTAAACAAGCAAAAAAAATGGTAGAGAAAGAAAAACCAGAAGTTTGGGATGCTTTAGAAACAATAATTAGAGAGCACCCCGTTATATTAAATAGGGCACCAACATTACATAGACTTGGAGTGCAGGCTTTTGAAGCGAAATTAATAGAAGGTAGCGCAATAGAATTGCATCCTTTGGTTTGCTCAGCTTTTAATGCTGATTTCGACGGAGATCAAATGGCAGTGCATATACCTTTAAGTATAGAATCACAAATAGAGGCGAGAGTACTTATGATGTCTACTAATAATATATTAAGCCCTTCAAATGGAAAACCTATCATAGTTCCCAGTCAAGATATGGTTCTTGGTATTTATTATTTATCACAATCAAATGAAGTAAATCAAAAAGAAAATAAACCAAAAGGATATTTTACAAATGTAACTGAAGTAGAACAAGCAATAGAGTCAGGCAGTATAAGTTTGCACACAACTGTAATTTGTAGATTTCAAACTGTTGATGAAAAAGGTAACAAAATTCAAGAAAAACACAAAAGCACTGCAGGAAGATTTATTTTGTCTAGCATCTTACCAAAGCATTATAAAATTAATTTTAAATTAATAGATAGAATTTTATCAAAAAAACAGATATCTGAGTTAATTGATACCATTTATCGTTACTGCGGCCAAAAAGAAACGGTTATCTTTTGTGACAAATTAAAAAGTTTAGGATTTAAACACGCATTTAAGGCTGCGATATCTTTTGGTAAAGACGATTTGATTATTCCAAAAACCAAAGAAAAACTTGTTAATGATGCAAAAAAACAAATAGAAAACTACGAAGGTCAATATTCTGAAGGTCTTATTACTAGAGGAGAAAAATATAATAAAGTTATTGACGTTTGGTCTAAGTGTACTGATCTTGTAGCAAACGAGATGATGAAAGAAATCTCCTCTGCCACTAAAACTATGCCAAACGATAGAATCGAAACAAATTCGGTATTTATGATGGCTAATTCTGGAGCAAGAGGATCCGCTGCTCAAATGAAACAATTAGCAGGAATGAGAGGTTTAATAGCTAAACCATCTGGGGAAATTATAGAAACACCTATTACTGCAAATTTTAAAGAAGGTTTAACCGCGATGGAATATTTTAATTCAACACATGGTGCAAGAAAGGGCTTAGCAGATACCGCGCTAAAGACAGCAAATTCGGGATATTTGACTAGAAGATTATGTGATGCTGCTCAAGACATTTCTATTACAAAACGCGATTGCGGATGTAAAACAAAAGATTCTCTTACAATTTCAGAAATTATTGATGGAGGTAATATTATTGTTAGTTTATCCGAAAGAGTTCTTGGTAGAACAGCAGCAGAAGATATTAAAAACCCTATTACAGGAGAGATAATTCTTAAGAAAAAAGAAATGATTACAGAAAAAATTTGTGAGCAAATAGATGCCGCAGGAGTAAAATCTATTAAAGTTCATTCGGTAATTACATGTATTTCTAAGTTTGGCGTATGTGCACTATGTTATGGACGCGATTTATCAAGAGGCAAACTAGTTGTTGAAGGTGAAGCTATTGGAATGATTGCTGCACAATCAATTGGTGAACCTGGTACACAATTAACTATGAGAACATTTCACGTAGGTGGTACAGCTCAAATTAAAGAAGAATCCCAGGTCATTGCCCATTCTTCAGGCAAGATTAAAATAGTAAATAGAAATATTATTGAAGATTCTTCTAAAAATAAAATAATCATGGGAAGAAATACTCAGGTATCTATTGAGGATGAGAGCGGACGTCAATTAGCAATATATAAAGTTCCATATGGAGCAAAATTATTTATAGATAACGATGAACAAGTTAAAAAAGGTAAAAAAATATGTGAATGGGATCCATACACTTTGCCAGTTATTGCTGAAAGAAGTGGTACAGTAAGTTATATGGATTTAGTAGACGGAGTGTCTATTGCTGAAACGCTTGATGATGCTACCGGTATATCATCCAAATCTGTTTTAGACTGGAGATCTCAATCAAAAAACACTGAATTAAAACCTAGAATAACTTTAAGAGACGAAAAAGGAAATGTAGTTAAAAAAGCTGATGATAATGAAGCTAGATATTATTTGGTTCCAGATTCAATTCTTTCGGTTAATGATGGACAAAAAGTTACAGCTGGAGATGTATTAGCTAGATTGCCAAAAGAAACATCAAAAACTAAAGATATTACTGGTGGACTACCAAGGGTAGCGGAGTTATTTGAAGCGCGTAGACCAAAAGATAGTGCAATTATTGCTGAAAACAATGGATCTATAGAATTTGGAAAGGAACTTAGAGGTAAACAAAAAGTATCAATTGTACAAAGCGATGGCTCATCTTCATCATATTTAATTCCAAAAGGAAAACATATTAATTTTAACCAGGGTGAAAAAATTAAAAAAGGGGAGTATCTTTTGGATGGCAGTCCCGCTCCTCACGATATC
>CABYJR010000037.1 GCA_902519445.1 uncultured Pelagibacteraceae bacterium | reverse complement strand
CAAACAAATGAAGATGTTCCACTTAATAATATAGTAATAATGGTTAAAACAATATGAATAGTTATATTTTAGACACAACAATAATAGAACCGCTTTCAAAAGGAAAACCCAAGCAAGCTATTATATTGTGCCACGGTTATGGTGGAGACGGTAAAGATATAAGTCTTCTTGCCATTAATTGGCAAAGATTTTTGCCAGACGCAATTTTTTTATGTCCCAATGGACCAGAAATATGTTCTGTAAATCCAGGAGGGTTTCAATGGTTTGATCTTGAAATAGAAAAAGAAGAAGTGATTCTTGAAAAATCATTAGTGGCAGAAAAAAAATTAACTTTATTTTTAGATCAGGTTTTAGATAATTTTCAATTAGAACCAAAAAATTTGGGCTTAATAGGTTTTAGCCAAGGTTGCATGATTAGTATTCAGGTTGGTTTAAAAAATAAAAAAGAAATAAATTGTGTGATAGGATACTCTGGTAAGGTTATTAATCAAAAACATTTATTAGAGAATATTAATTCTAAACCGAAATTTTTTTTAATGCACGGCGATAACGATACAATTGTCCCCCCAACCCACTTACTGGAGGCAAAGGAATATTTTGCAAAATGTGATATTAAAATTAAGACAAAGCTTTTTAAAAAATGTGAGCACAGAATACCAATTGAAGGCTCATCTCTTGGATTAGAGTTTTTGAGAAAAAATCTTTTATAAATGAAACAAATTTTTAGCAAAACTATTTCTTGAAAATTTTGTCTTAATCCGCTAACTTATTTATATGATAATAGCTTCTAGTGAAAAAGTTCCTTTGGAAAAATGTCCAGCATTGGTTTTAAATGCTGACTTTAGGCCTTTGAGCTACTATCCTCTTTCACTTTGGTGTTGGCAGGATGCAGTGAAATCTGTTTTTTTAGAAAGAGTTAGTATTGTTTCAAACTATGAGAGGAAAATAAGAAGTCCTTCTTTCGAAATGAGTTTGCCAAGCGTTATTGCTCTTAAAAATTTTATAAAACCATCTGAACATCCCAGCTTTACTAGATTTAATGTTTTTTTAAGAGACAAATTTACTTGCCAATATTGTGGCGATAAAAAAGATTTGACCTTTGATCACCTTTTAGCAAAATCAAAAGGAGGTAAAACAGATTGGGAAAATGTTGTTACAGCATGTTCAACTTGTAATGTTAAAAAAGGTGGAAGATTATATGCAGATTCAGGAATGAGATTGTTTAAGAAACCTTTTAGACCAACAGTTGATGACCTTCATCATAATGGAAGAAACTTTCCCCCTAACTTTTTGCATGAAAGCTGGATGGATTATCTTTATTGGGATGTTGAATTGTTACCTTAAAAATTAAATTTTTTCAGAAATAGTTATTGCAATTTTTGAACCTGTTCTGATTATTTTATCCATAATAGAATAAAGTCCACTTTTAGTCGCTCCCGATTCATAGGCAGTATTTTTATGATTAACTTCATCTCCTTTAAATTTTTCTATCTTTGTTTTTAAATCTTTTTCATCATCACCTATTTTACTTAGTTGATTTTCATAATGGTTTTCAATTACTTCTTCAACGGAAGCAGTACAAAGCATGGCAGCTTTTTTCCCAAGTAAAGCTGTTCCAAATCCTAGGGAAATTCCCATTAAGTCCCACAACGGAAGCATGTAAGTGGGCTTCATATTTCTTTTGTGGATTTCTTTTTCAAAATATTCTAGATGCTCTTTTTCATGTTCTTTCATTTCTTCAATTATTCTTTTTAGATTTTTATCTTCTTTTATTGTATTTAAAGCTAATAATTGGCCTTCATAAATTTTAATTGCACCTCGCTCACCCGCGTGATCAACTCTTATTATTTCTTCTAGAATTTTTTGATCAGTTTTTTTCATAAGATATAAATAATTTTATAAATATAACACTTAATGCAATAGAAAAAATGGTATTAATTGCAGCAAGAGAAATGCCAAATATACTAAAACTAACATCCTTACAACTGATACTATTTTGATTTAATTCTTTTAGCAGATCTTCCTTAGTTAAGTTTTCTGATAAATTTTCAACTGCGCAAGCTAAAGACTCTTTAAAAAACCCTTGTTCAATACCGAAATGATAAAAAGCCAAAATCGAACTAATAATAAAAATTAAAGATAATATTAATAAAGTAACCTTTTCGTAACCTCTTATTAAAAAGATTTTAGCTATTAATAAAATTGAAAGGAAATAGGGTATTCTCTCATAAAGGCATAATTTACAGGGCTGGTGATTAAATCCATATTCAATTACAAAAGCAGAAACTAGAACAAAAGAAATAAATATTAATATAATAAATAAAATTTTTTTGTTTATTTGCTCTTTCATTTATTTTAGTAATAAAAAGTAAACACTACCAACTATTATAATTATTATTAAAGAAATAATAATACTCCATTTTGTTCCCTGTCTTTCCAAAAAGGGACCTATTTTTTCTCCAAATTTATAAGCTAAATAAGCAACTATAAAAAATCTTAACCCTCTTGTTATAGTACATATTAAAATAAAAGATATTAAGTTAAAGTGAATAATGCCACTAGAAATAGTCAAAAGTTTAAACGGCAAAGGAGTAAATCCCGCAGTGATTAATATACCTAACCAGGCAAAAAATCCTCCGCCAGTTGAAAACCTTTCTTTAAAATTATTTGAATATTCATAACCGTAAAATTCAAAAATTTTTGTTGCTATTTCTTGAAAAGAATAACCAATATAATATCCAAACAATGCACCCAACACTGAAAAAATAGTTGCTATTAAAGCTATTCGAATAAATTGTTCTTTTTTTGATATTACCATTGGAATTATCATTACATCAGGCGGTATAGGAAAAAAGGAACTTTCTATAAAAGCTTCAATTGCTAAAATTGGTTTGGCATATTTGTATCCAGCCCAAGCAACACATTTATCGTATAATTTTTTAATCATTTTTTTATTTAAAATTAATCCTTTATCTTATACTATTTTTTTATGAATATTGTTACAGATGTAATTTTACCTTTGGCACTAGCTTTTATAATGTTTGCATTAGGCTTAGGCTTAACAGGGGCTGATTTTTTAAGAGTTATAAAACAACCTCGTGATTTTTTTTGTCGGCACTTTTTCTCAAATTATTCTATTACCAATTATCGCATTTGTTCTTGTTAAATTATTTTCTGTATCCCCTGAATTAGCAATTGGAGTTATGATCATTGCTGCCGCTCCAGGAGGAGTTACTTCCAATATATTGACTTCATTTGCAAGAGGTGATGTTGCTCTTTCAATTTCACTTACAGCAATTATAAGTTTACTAAGTGTTATAACAGTACCTTTTATTATTTTAACATCATTAACATTAATTGAAGATTCAAGTTTAGATCTAAATATTTCACTAATCAATATGGCTATCAGTATGTTTTTAATTGTGACGGTTCCAGTAATTATTGGAATGATTTTTAGAAAGTTTGCGTCAAATGCTTCAATGAAATTTGAACCAATTGCCAAGAAAATTTCAGCAGTTCTGTTTGTTATTGTTTTATTGGGAGCTATTTTGGCAGAAAAAAATAATATTATTTCTTATTTCGCGCAAGCTGGATTGATAACCTTAACGCTTAATGTAGTTATGATGATCGTTGCATATTACGTTGCACAACTACTAGCATCGGGAACGAAACAAAAAAAATGTATTACTATTGAATGTGGATTGCAAAATGGGACACTAGCAATATTCGTGGCAACTTCTATTTTTGGAGGAGGGATGTATGTTATACCTGCCGCTACGTATAGTTTAATAATGTTCTTAACTTCATTAATATTTATTTATTTAGTTAGAAAGGTTTCGTAGTTAAATGGACATAAGAGAATGGGCGAATGGCGGAACTGGTAGACGCGCAGGACTCAAAATCCTGTAGTAGCAATACTGTGAGAGTTCGATTCTCTCTTTGCCCACCAAT
>CABYJR010000036.1 GCA_902519445.1 uncultured Pelagibacteraceae bacterium | reverse complement strand
ATACCTCTGCCACCTATTTCGTTAGGAAGAGGTCCAGTTCCAATTTGTCCACCTGATAATGAGGTTAAAAATTTTTTTAACAAGATTGGTACAACAGTCGAGATCCGAAGTGAAAAATCATCCAAAAATTTCTGGGCTACTTCGGGAATGATGGCGCCTTTTTATGAAATATTAAAAGTTTTATCAGATTGGCTAGTTAAAAAAGGAATTAAAAGAAACGAAGCTCAAAAATATATTACTTCATTATTTGTTGCCCTATCAGAAGATTCAGTAGTTAATTCTAAAAAACATTTGAAATATTTAGTTTCAGAGTCCCAAACTCCTGGAGGACTTAATGAGCAAGGAGTTAAGGAGCTTAGAAGATCTGGTTTTTATAAATCTTTGGAAAAATCTCTTAATAGTATTTTGACAAGATTAAACAAGGCATAATTTTATGAAGCAAGATTTAAATATTTTGCAGGTAGATAATCTTTCCAAGTATTTTGGAGGGTTAGCAGCTGTATCAAACTGTTCGCTAAAAATTCAAAAAGGTTCTATCACTGGAGTTATTGGCCCTAATGGTTCAGGAAAAACTACCTTGTTTAATTTAATCGCAGGAAATTTAAAACCTTCAAGTGGGAATGTTTTATTTTGTGGCGAGGACATAACCGGAATACCTTCATATGAATTATTTTCTAAAGGTTTGCTTAGAACTTTTCAAATTGCACATGAATTTACAAATCTCACAGTTTTGGAAAATTTGATGATGGTTCCCGGAAATCAATCTGGAGAACATCTTACCAATGCTTTATTTAATACAAAACAAGTTAATCAAGAAGAAAAAAAAATAAAACAAAAGGCGCTCGAAGTAATAGATTTTTTAAATCTTACTCAATTATCAAATGAGCTCGCAGGCAATTTATCTGGAGGACAAAAAAAATTATTAGAGCTGGGCAGAACTATGATGGTTGAAGCTAAATTAGTTTTGTTAGATGAAGTTGGGGCAGGGGTAAATAGGACGTTATTAAAAGATATTGGAAGTGCAATTCAAAGGCTTAATAAGGAGAAAGGTTATACTTTTTGTATGATCGAACATGATATGGATTTTATTAGCAGACTATGTAATCCAGTAATTGTAATGTCCGAGGGTTCTGTTTTATTTAAAGGAACTTCAAACGAAGTAAAAAATAATGAACAAGTAATTGAGAGCTATCTTGGAAGAGGCTCTAAATCTAAAAATGGAGCAGGATAATGACTTTTTTTTCTGGAGAAAAAATGACCGGCGGTTACGGAGGTGCAGACATTATTACTTCCTGCACAATTAATGTAAACAGGGGAGAGATTGTTGCAATTCTAGGTCCTAATGGTGCAGGAAAATCAACCGCAATGAAAGCTATGTTAGGTCTTTTGAATCTAAAATCTGGGAAGGTTTACATTGATGGAAAAGATATATCAAAATTAACACCTCAAGATAGAGTTAAGGAAGGAATATCGTTTGTTCCACAAACTAGAAATGTTTTTACCGGATTGAGTGTTCAAGAAAATTTAGAGATGGGAGCTTATTTAAGAGAAGAGCGCGTTGATGAAATTATCAATGAAATTTATGAATTATTTCCAGTTTTAAAAGAAAAAAAATTTCAGATAGTTGGAGAGTTGTCGGGCGGCCAAAGGCAACAGGTTGCTTTAGGGAGAGCTCTAATGACCAAACCTTCAGTGCTGATGCTTGATGAACCTACAGCAGGTGTATCACCGATAGTAATGGATGAATTATTTGATCACATATTAAAAGTTAAAAAAACAAACGTTGCAATCATAATGGTTGAGCAGAATGCTAAACAAGCATTGAGCATTGCTGATAGAGGCTATGTATTGGTTACTGGAGAAAACAAGTTTTCTGGTACTGGAAAAGAACTGTTAAATGACCCTGAAGTAAGAAGATCGTTTTTAGGTGGATAATATGGATTTTATAAACGCAATAGTTTTACTTTTAAATTATATATTTGTACCTGCTTTATCTTATGGTTCACAATTGGCCTTGGGAGCAATTTTTGTTTCATTGATTTATGGAATTTTAAGATTTGCTTATTTTACTGCAGGAGATCTAATGTCATTCGGCACCATGTTTACAATTTTATTTACATGGTATTTTCAGTCATTAGGTATTAGTCTTGGAGTGTTTCCTACAGCATTAATAGCAATTCCTTTTGGAATAATTGTTACAATATTTTACGTTCTTGTTAAGGATAAGTTAGTTTTTAGCTATTATCGATTTAAGAAAAGTCCACCTGTAATGCTTGCGATGGTAAGCATAGGAACCATGTTTGTTACTCAAGCAATTGTCAGAATTGTTATTGGACCTTTTGATAGAAGATTTTTTGATGGAGAAAAATTTATTTTAAAGGCAAATGAATTTAAAGAAATGACAGGTTTAAATGAAGGATTAACCATAAAATCAACTCAAGTAATTACTTTATTCGTTACAATTATTGTGGTTTCTATTTTATTTTGGTTTTTAAATAAAACGAAGACCGGAAAAAGTATGCGGGCATATTCAGACAATGAAGATTTAGCTTTATTATCAGGCATAGATCCAAAAAGAGTTGTTATGATTACTTGGGTAATAGCTGCGATCCTAGCAACGATTGGTGGAACTCTATATGGCTTAGATAAAAGTTTTAAACCATTTACGTACTTTAACAACATGCTTCCAATATTTGCGGCTGCCATTGTCGGAGGCATTGGAAATCCTTTTGGTGCTTTTTTAGGTGGCTATGTTATTGCATTCTCGGAAATACTCGTAACCTATGCTTACAGAAAGTTCTTTATTTATTTGTTACCAGAAAGTATCGAACCAGATAGTTTGTTACAATTACTCTCAACTGATTATAAGTTTGCTGTTTCGTTTTCAATTTTAGTTGTAGTTTTATTATTTAGACCATCGGGGATTTTTAAAGGAAAAGTTATATGAAAAATAATAAAGATGTAATTCTAGCTTACTCAATAATGTTGGGTCTAATAATCTTGGTGGGTTTTTTACAATCATGGAGTATAGCTCTTTCAATTTTATGTCTTTGTTTAATTTCTGCTGTTATGACAATGGGAGCAAATATTCAATGGGGATATGCTGGATTAATAAATTTTGGAATAATGGGATACACAGCTCTTGGTGGCTTGGCTGTAGTTTTAGTTTCTGTCCCTCCGGTAAGAGAAGCTTGGCAGGTCGGTGGACTAAACATGATTTTATGTGCACTGCTCATAGCTTTAATGGTTTTTAGTATTAGGTTTATTATTAAAAAATATAAAAAATCAAATAAAAGAAACTATGGAATTGCTGCTGTAATAATAGTCGGTTTAATTCTTTTAAGACTAATATCTGCACCAGCAATTGAATCAATCGAGGCTGTCAATCCAGCGACCACAGGGTTTTTAGGAGGCATGGGTCTTCCAATACTATTTTCTTGGATAGTCGGGGCATTTTTTGCTGGTGGTTTAGCTTACGTTATAGGAAAAATTGCTTTAGGTCTTAGAGCAGATTATTTGGCGATTGCCACATTATTAATATCAGAAATTGTAATTGCGGTAATAAAACATGAAGATTGGTTATCTCGTGGAGTTAAAAATGTTATTGGTTTAAAAAGACCCGTTCCCTATGAAATCGATCTTCAAAGCAAAGAATGGTTTATTAATTTAGTAGCAAAGTTTAACCAAGGTACTTTAAATTTAATTACTGACGCTTTAGAAAAAGAACAAATGTTAAAGCAGCTGGTAATTGAAGGATCTACCGTATTTGTTAAATTATGTTTTGCAGGACTTTTTTTAATAGTGGTAATAATTTTATTAATAATTACTCAAAAAGCTCTTTATTCTCCTTGGGGCAGAATGATGAGAGCTATTAGAGATAATGAGGTAGCAGCTAATGCCATGGGAAAAAATGTTGTTAAGCAGCATCTTTTAATTTTTGTTCTTGGTTCTGCTATTGTCGGAATAGCGGGAGCCATGATGGTAACCTACGATGGTTTGTTTACTCCAGGAAGTTATAGGCCAATGAGATATACTTTTTTAATTTGGGTTATGGTTATTGTAGGAGGAAGTGGAAATAATTTTGGAGCAGTTCTAGGAGGTTTTGCAGTTTGGTTTTTATGGATTGAAGCTGCGCCATTAGCATTATTTTTAATAAACCTATTCACAAGTGGCTTAGCAGAAACAAATGCTTTTAAAGTTCATTTGATTAATAGCATTCCTTATTTTAGATTTTTGATGATGGGTGTTGGGCTACTGTTAATTATGAGATACAGACCCAAGGGAATTTTGCCAGAAAAAATAAAAAATTTTTAAATTTCTATATTTATGTTAAATACCCATTCTGGGGCAAAATGAGAATTAAGCGCCCATTATGA
>CABYJR010000035.1 GCA_902519445.1 uncultured Pelagibacteraceae bacterium | reverse complement strand
ACGATTGGTAGTTGCGTAGCAGATATCCTCTTTAATAGGTCCTTTGATGTTTGGAAATTTGATTTTTTTCTGAAAGTAATTTGATGCTTTCTATAAATATCTTTTGACCTTTCCAGGGTGTTAGTCTTCCAGGCAATAATATAATAAATTTATTTCTGTCAATATTATTTTCTTTAGAAAATTTTTCTATTTTTATTGGCAAAATTTTTTGTGAATTAAAATAACTTGTATTAATGCCTCTAAAAATTACTAAGAGTTTTCTTTTATTTTTTAAAAAATGATCACCATAATTTTCGCTGATATGTGAAAAAATAAAATTTGAACCTGCTATAACTAAGTCAGATTTTGTCATAATTGAATTATAAAACTTTTTAATCTTATTATTAAAATTATATGTCCCATGAAATGTGGTAACAAACTTTCTAAAGGAAAGCTTTGTTGCTAAATAGCAAGACCAAGCTGGAGCTCGGCTTCTAGCATGAACGATATCAATATTATAAAAAAGTATTATAAAAAAAAGTATTATTGTATTAAATAATATTACAATTGGATTTTTTGAATTTACTGGTAGTTTTATTACACTTACTTTTTTTTTATTTATATATTGAAGTAAATCTCCTCCACTTGTAACTAGGAAGGACTTCCAGCCCTGTTCAGGCAAAAAATGTGCCAGATCATAACAGCCTGTTTCCGCTCCGCCATAACCTAATTTTGGTATAACTTGTAAAACTTTGATTTTTTTTTTCATTTTTTTGAAATAATATAATACGTTAAATGAATTACAAAAGATCTAAATATTTTATAACACGCAGTAAAAGGAAAATTAAATATTTATTTAGTGAAAAAAATACTGCAATTACAGTAGTTTTTTTTCATGGATTTATGTCCGATATGATTGGGGCAAAACCTAAAGAAATACAAAAATTTTGTAATAAAAATAATTTAAGCTTTCTTAAATTTGAATACTCTGGCCATGGAAAGTCAACGGGGGAGTTTACTAAGGGAAATATATCTAAATGGACAAAAGAAGCAAAAGAATTAATTAATTCAAAATTGAAAAAAAAAAATAAATTAATTTTTATTGGTTCCAGTATGGGCAGCTGGATATCTCTAAATTTATTTCCAGTTTTTAAAAAAAGACTAAAAGGTTTTATTGGTATCGGTTCCGCCCCAGAATTTCTTGAACATTTGATGTGGAGAAAATTTAATAAGAAAATTAAAAAAATTATACTCAATAAAAAAATATACAATCTAGAACATGGAGAATTTATCTATCCTATTACTAAACAGCTTATTTTTGATGGAAAAAAAAACAAAGTTTTAAATAATAAAATTAATTTAAAAATTCCTATTATTCTGTTTCATGGTAAAAAAGATAATGTAGTCCCTGTTAGTTATTCAAGAAAAATTCTTAAATTGTGTAAAAAATCAAATAAAAAACTAATTGTAATCCAAAATGGCCAACACAGTTTATCAAGAAAAAGTGATTTAAAAAAAATATGTCGTGAATTAAAAAATATGACTAAAAGATTATCTTAGGTTAAATAGCTTTCGACAATTTATTTTTTAATGTTAATGGATTTGATAACTTATCTAGCATTTCTTTTGGACAAATTTGTTTAAAATTTTTCAATTCACTATCAAAACTATCTATAATATCTTTAGCTATTTTTGACTGCGTTTCCTTAAAATGTTCTTTAATTAAATTTTTTAAATAATTTTTCCAATAACTAGTTTCTGGTATTTGCCAAATCACCGAGTTAGGGTTAACAAAATTTTCAAATTCTTTTTTTTTATCATAAACAAACGCCATACCACCTGTCATTCCTGCTGCAAAATTATCACCAACTTTCCCTAGAATTACAACTGTCCCTCCTGTCATATACTCGCATCCATTTGAATCACAACCTTCTATAACTGCTTCTGCTCCAGAATTTCTCACAGCAAATCTTTCTCCGGACTGCCCCGCTGCATACAATTTTCCTGAGGTAGCCCCGTAAAGTACTGTATTGCCTATGATAGTATTTTCATTAGTAATTAAACCACTTTCAGCAGGAGGTTTGATTGTTATTATTGCTCCTGAAAGTCCTTTGCCCACATAATCATTGGCATCTCCTGTCAAATTTATTTTCAAACCTTTAATTCCGAAAGCTCCCAGAGATTGACCGGCCGATCCAGATAAATTAATTTCCAAAATATTTTTTTCATCTTCATATTTTTTAAATTTACTATAAATGTAGTGTGATAATCTTGTGCCTACAGCCCTATGAATGTTTTTAATTTCAAAAATTGGAACCGTGCTATCTTTTTTTCCTATAAAGCTTTCCACACTTTTATAAATTTTTTCATCTAAAGTATCTGGAACTTTATTTATTAAATTAGGAGCGCAGTATCTATTATTTTCACCTGGATCTGCTTGTACCAAAAGAGGGCTTAAATCCAAATCATCTAAATCAGATGTTCCTCTGCTTACTTGCTTTAAAAGATCTGTTCTGCCTACAATTTCGTTTATACTTTTAAAGCCTAGTTCAGATAAAATTTCTCTAACCTCTTGTGCAATAAAGGTAAAAAGATTAACAACCTTTTCAGGTGTACCTGTAAATTTTTTTCTCAAATTTTCATCTTGAGTACAAACTCCAACAGGACAAGTGTTTGAATGGCACTGACGAACCATTATGCAGCCCATTGCCACTAGGGATGTTGTTCCTATTCCAAATTCTTCAGCCCCCATCATTGCGGCAATAACAACATCTCTTCCTGTTTTAATTCCTCCGTCAGTTCTCAATGTCACGTGATGTCTTAAACCATTTAAAGTTAAGATTTGATTTGCTTCTGTGAGACCCATTTCCCAAGGAACGCCAACATATTTAACGCTAGTTTGTGGACTGGCTCCCGTTCCTCCTGAATGTCCTGAAATCAAAATAACATCTGCTTTTGCTTTAGCTACCCCAGCCGCGATTGTTCCAACACCGCTTGAGGCTACTAATTTTACTCCCACTCTTGCCTTTGGATTTGATTGTTTAAGATCATAAATAAGCTGCGCTAAATCTTCTATAGAATAAATATCATGATGAGGTGGGGGTGATATTAAAGTTACTCCTGGGGTTGAATGTCTAAGTTTTGCTATTTCTTTTGAAACTTTAAAACCTGGAAGTTGACCACCTTCTCCAGGTTTAGCTCCTTGTGCTATTTTAATTTCGATCTCTTGACAATTGTTTAAATACTCAATTGTTACCCCAAACCGTGCCGAGGCTATTTGCTTAATTTTTGAATTAGAACTATCACCATTTTCTTTTATTTTAAATCTTTCTCGATCTTCTCCACCTTCTCCACTGCAAGAAGCTGCTCCTATTCTATTCATTCCAATAGCTAAAGTTTCGTGAGCTTCAGCAGATAAAGCTCCATGTGACATACTTCCACTTCCAAATCTTTTTCTTATATTTTCAATACTTTCTATTTCTTCAATGTTTATAGGTTTTTTTAATTTTTTAAATTCCAAAAGATCTCTTAAATTTATTATGGGTAAATTATAAATACCTTCAGCATATTTTTTATAAATTTTATAAGAATTAGAACTTACCGCAGTTTGCAATGTGTGGATTAAATTTCCTTGATATTGATGAGTTTCACCATTTTTTCTATATTTATAAATGCCGCCAATAGGAAGAATCGAAATATTTTTTTCAAAGGCTTTTTCATGAAGTTTTTTTATTTTTTTTTCAATACCAGATATTCCTATGCCTGATATTCTAGATATCATCCCTGGAAAATATTCGGCTACCACTGATCTGCTTAAACCAACAGCTTCAAAATTACATCCTCCTCTGTAAGCGCTTAAAACTGAAATGCCCATCTTAGACATTATCTTAAGTAAACCATTATCAACTGATTTTACATATCTCTCAACGCAATCTTTAAAGCTAAATTTTCCAAATAATTTTTTTTCAAATCTTTGATAAATAGAATCAAAAGCAATGTAAGGATTTATAGTAGTAGCTCCAACGCCCAATAAAACAGCAAATGAATGTGTATCTAAAACTTCAGAAGTTTGTACGTTAATTGATGCAAAACCTCTTATACCCATATTCACAAGTCTTGAATTAATTGCACCAATGGCTAAAGCCATTGGTATTGGTGATTTTTTTTCATTAATAGCTTTATCGCTTAGTATTAAATGTTTTCCACCTTCTCGTACAGAAATTTCTGCTTCAGAACGTAAGTCATCTAATCTTTTTTTTAAACCTTCTTTTATATTAAATGTGCAATCAAGAATTCTAATATTTTTTTTAAAAAAAACTAAAAATTTTTCAAATTGTGAATTTGATAAAACCGGACTATCAAGGACATAAATATTTTCTTCGGTTAAATTCTCAAAATCAAGAATATTGCCAGTATTTCCAAAACGAGTTTTTAAACTCATAACTTCGTTTTCTCTTAAAGAATCTATTGGTGGGTTTGTCACCTGACTAAAGTTTTGTCTAAAAAAATGTGCAAAGGGTCTGTATTTATCTGACAATACTGCTGCTGGGGTGTCGTCACCCATAGAACCGACTGCTTCTTTTATATCCTCTACCATTGGATGTAAAATCAATTCCATATCCTCAATATTCATTCCAGCCAGAAACTGACGTTTTCTTAATTCTTCTCCTCTAAAAATAAATTTTTCTTTTGTAATA
>CABYJR010000034.1 GCA_902519445.1 uncultured Pelagibacteraceae bacterium | reverse complement strand
TGCAGCCGTATCTTTTTATTTTATAGCTTTTGATAAAATTTATTTTTTATATTTAATTTTAGTGTGTGCATTTTCAGATATTGGCGGTTATGTTTTTGGTAAAACTTTTAAGGGAAGAAAGTTAACAAAAATTAGTCCTAATAAAACTATTTCTGGTTCCGTCGGGTCATTTATTTTTTCCTTAATTCCCTATTTTATTTTTAAATTAATATTTTTAAATTCAAATATTTATTCATTATCATTTACTGAAAATTTACTATTTAATATTTTAATAAGTTTATTTTTGTCTATGTTTTGTCAAATTGGAGATTTATTTATTTCCTATTTCAAAAGATTATCGAATTTAAAAGATACAGGAAAAATTCTACCGGGCCATGGAGGGTTGCTTGATAGAATAGATGGAATTATTTTTGCTATACCTTCTTTTGCTCTTCTTGCCTATTTATTGAATTATTAATATGAAAAAAAAAATTGCTATTCTAGGTTCAACTGGCTCAATTGGAGATTCAACTCTTAAAATTATTAGCAAAGATTTAAAAAATTTTGATGTAATCTTGCTTACCGCTAAAAATAATTATAAAAAATTAGTTAAACAAGCAAAAAAATTTAAAGCAAAAAATATTTTAATTAAAAATGAAAATCTTTTTATTAAAACGAAAAAATTAGTTAATAAAACAAAAATTAAAGTTTTTTCGGGAGATGTTCCTATCAAGAGGATTTTTTCCAAAAAAATAGATTTTACCATGTCAGCAGTAGTTGGTATTGCCGGCTTACAACCAACGGTAGATGCAATTAAAGTTAGCAAAACTGTTGCTTTAGCAAACAAGGAATCAATTATTTGTGGATGGCATATTTTAGAGAAATTAAAAAAAAAATATAATACAAAAATTCTACCTGTAGATTCAGAACATTTTTCAATAATGGAATTAATGCAAAATACAAGCGAAGATGAAGTAGAAGAAATTATTATTACTGCATCCGGTGGACCTTTTTTATATACACCTTTTAAAAAATTAAATTTAATTAAACCAAGCCAAGCAATTAAACATCCAAACTGGAAAATGGGAAAAAAAATATCAGTAGATTCTGCAAATTTAATGAACAAAGTTTTTGAAGTTATTGAAGCGTATAGATTATTTAAATTTGATAAAAAAAAATACCGTATAATAATACATCCACAATCTTATGTTCATTCAATTATACGTTTTAAAAATGGTTTAACCAAAATGATCTTATACAACAGTGATATGAAGATACCAATTTCTAATCTTATATATAAAAATAATAATAAATTTATAAATTCAAAAAAAATTAAATCTAAAACTTTAGACAAAATGAATTTTTTTGAAGTTGACAAAAAAAAATTTCCATCAGTTAAATTAATAGATAAATGTCTAAATTTGGGACCTTCATGTTCAATAATAGTTAATGCGGCAAACGAGGTGTTAGTCGACCTATTTTTAAAAGGAAAAATTAGTTATTTAGATATAGTTGATACAATAAATATGATTTTTAAAGATAAAGAATTCAAGAAATATGCTAGAAGGAATGCAGGATCAATAAATGATATTAAAATTATTGATAATTGGGCTAGATTGAAAACCTTTAATATGTGTGTAAGATAAATATATGACGAGATTTAAAAAAATATTTAGCTTTATTTTACTTTTCTTTTTACTAACTAACGTAAATTCGTTTGCCGAAGTTATTAATAAAGTAGAAGTTAAAGGAAACGATAGAATCTCTCAAGAAACAATAATAGTGTTTGGAGATATATCCATCGGAAAAGATTATAGTATTCCTGATATAAATATTCTTATAAAAAAATTATATAGCACCACTTTTTTTTCAAATATATCCGCAACTATTGAAAATAATACTTTAAAAATTATTGTAAAAGAAAATCCTATTATTAAATCCATAATATTTGACGGCGAAAAAGCAAAAAAATATATGGAAAAAATTACAGACCTTTTATCTCTTAGAGAGAACGGGCCATTCGTTGAAAATAATGTTAAGAAAGATATTAATTTAATAAAGGAATTTTATAGAAGTTTAGGATTTTATTTTGTAAAAATAGATGCCGAGATTGCAAGATTAGAAAAAAATAAAGTAAATTTAAAATATCTTATTGAAAAAGGCGATAAAGCTAAAATTTCTAAAATATTTTTTATAGGTGATAAAAAAATAAGAGAAAAAAAACTAAGAGATGTTATTACTTCGCAAGAGGCTCAATTTTGGAAGTTTATTTCTAGAAATGTTTACCTCAGCCAAGATAGAATAGAATTAGATAAACGTTTATTAAAAAATTATTATAGAAACAAAGGATACTATGAGGTTGATATTAAATCTACTAACGTTGAATATTCTAAAGGAGAAGGTTTTAATTTAACCTACAATATTAATGCTGGAACAAGATATAAATTTAAGAAAATTTTTGCAAATGTTTCTGATACTTTAGAAAAAGAAGCTTTTCTTTCATTAGAAAATGAATTTAATAAATTAGCTGGCGAGTATTATTCTCAAAAGAAATTAAAAAGAGTTTTGGATCAAATTGATAAATTAAGTGAACAAAAAGAATTACAATTTATAAATCATAATATTGAGGAGACATTAGACGATACCGGGGTTGAAGTTAAAATTAATATTTTTGAAGGAGAGAAAGTTATTATAGAAAGGATTAATATTGTAGGCAATTCAGTAACAAATGATTCTGTTATAAGAAGTGCACTTATTGTTGATGAAGGTGATCCTTTCAGCACTTTGCTAGTTAATAAATCTATTAATGAAATTAAGGCAAGAAATATATTTGGTAAAGTAGATTATGAAGTATCCGAAGGTTCATCTAGTGATCTTAAAGTTTTGGATATAACTGTAGAAGAAAGAGCCACAGGTGAAATTGTTGCTGGTGCTGGAATTGGTACCGACGGAACAAGTTTTATGTTTTCTGTAAAAGAAAATAATTGGTTAGGAAGAGGTGTTAAACTTGATACTACATTAAACATGTCAGAAGAAAAAATTAGTGGTAGTATTATAGTGGATAATCCAAACTATAATTATACAGGTAATTCAGCTTTCGCATCTTTAGACGTTTCTTCCACAGACAGATCAAATAGCTCAGGTTTCAAAAGCTCAAAAACTGGGTTTAAAATAGGAACATCATTTGAGCAATATGAAAATTTTTATGTATCTCCAAACATAGCGCTTGCTTTTGAGGATATTGAAGTTGATGGAACTGCTTCAACAGCTGTTCAAAACATGGAAGGAAATTTTTTCAATGCTGATTTAGGATATAGTCTTATTAAGGACGACAGGAATCAAAAATTTAGACCGACTAGAGGAAAAAAAGTATCTTTCCAGCAATCTATACCTATCATTCAAGATTCTTCATCAATTTTAAATGGTTTAGATATTTCCGCTTATCATGACTTTAGTGAAGATTTAATAGGATCGTTGAAATTTCATTCTAGAGCAATAAATGGAATAGACGATGATGTTAGATTAACCGAAAGATTATATTTACCCAAATCAAGATTAAGAGGATTTAATACTTATAAAACAGGACCTAAAGATGGAGATGATTATATAGGGGGAAATTACACAACTACATTAAATTTTGAGGCGCAACTACCAAATCTTCTACCAGAAAGTTATAGAACAGATTTTAGTCTATTTTTAGATAGTGGTAACGTTTGGGGGGTTGATTATACAAGTATAGATGATACCAACACAATAAGATCTTCTGTAGGGCTAAGTGCAAATATTTTTACAACAATAGGCCCTCTAAGCTTTACTATGGCTCAAGATCTTTCAAAGGCTGATACGGACGAAACAGAGACATTTAATTTCAGATTGGGTACGTCTTTTTAATGAAATATTTTGTAAAATATTTTGTAATTACTTTTTTTCAGATATGCATTACTGAGAACTCAAATGAATAGATTTATAAAATATTTTTTAATTACAATTTTTTTAACTTTTTCTTCTAATCTCTTGGCTCAGGAAAAAATTGCGATTCTCGATTTGAAGTATGTTCTAAATGAAAGTAAAGCTGGCAAGGGTGCTCAGGATTTTTTAAAAAATTCTTATAATCAGAATATAAAAAAATTTAAAGATATAGAGACATCTTTAAAAAAAGAAGAAGCAGATTTATTGTCTAAAAAATCTGTTTTAAGTAAAGAAGATTATATAAAAAAAAGCGACTCACTAAGAAAAAAGGTAATCGATTATCAATCGCAGAGAAGAGCTGCTATGGATAAAATTACTACACAAAGAACAGAGTCTAGAGCGACGCTTATAAAAAGCATAACTCCTATTTTAGAAACGTATATTAAGGAAAATAATATTTCTGTTGTTATTAACAAAGCTCATACGTTAGGCGGACAACCTGAAAATGATATTACTGAAGTTATTATTGATAAATTGAACAAAGTACTTCCTTCTTTAGATTTAAAGTAAAATGACCAAAAATCATTTTTATGAAAAAAAGGGACCTCATCCTTTAAACGAGATTATAAAAGTTATTTCGAGCAATAACGAATATGACAATAAAAATAATATTCAGATCCATGGGTTTGAGTCATTAGTTAATGCAACACAAAATGATATTACTTTCTTAAATTCAATAAAATATAAAGATTTCTCTTTAAAAACAAAAGCAGCTGCTTGCATTACTACAACAAATCTTGCAAAGTTTCTTCCAGAAAAATGTATTACACTTAATGTAAAAAATGTTTTGTTTGCAGTTACACAAACATCAAAA
>CABYJR010000033.1 GCA_902519445.1 uncultured Pelagibacteraceae bacterium | reverse complement strand
TTTGGAATCGCTTTTAATGGATTATTTCCTTTAGGTGGCATTGGATAAATCTGAGCTTCGCCTAATATTCTAGAAACTCTTAACGTAATTTTAGAATCCCCCTTTACATCTATGGTTGATGCAGGAAAAACAAAGTATCCTTATTTACCAGTAAGATTTTTATTAAAGGACAAATATGAAAGTAATAAAAAAATTAAAAATATAAAAAGTCCAATTTTAATTATGCACGGAAAGGTTGATAATATAGTACCATTTTATATGGGAAAAAAAATGTATGAGCTTGCTAACGAACCTAAATATTCTTACTTTTCAGAATATGACGATCATATGATGGAGTATAATGAAAAGCTTTTAAATCATTTAAAAAAATTTATTAGCAGCTTAAATTAAGTCATAATTCAAACAAATAACTTTCACAAATAAAAATTAAGTTTTTTCTATGAAAAAATTTATATTTTATCTGTCATTTTTTATTTTTGTCTTTAACATTGAGGGGAAAAGCAATGAGTCAGATCCTTTTAAACAAGATGTAGAGGAGGTTTTTAATATTGGAAAAATGTTATCACATGATAAAAAATTTACTCTTTTTTTTAAGTCTAGAAAAAAAGCCATTTTAGCAAGAGGAGAAGAATTCAATTATATTGTGGACTATCCACAAGATTTATATATTTTAAATAATAAAAATGGAAAAATAAGTCCATTAATCACATATGACTGGTTTCCAAAAAAAGCGAAAAGTTTAAGTTTTATTTCTGATTTACCAGTTTTCCCTGAAGATTATGCATATTATTTATTAAACGATAATCAAACTTTAATTATGATTAGTGGTGTAAAATCTATTAGATCAAACTTTAAATTTAATTTAAAAAATAAAAAACTTGAAAAACTCCCACGAAACAACAAGTACAAACTTTTTGTTTCTTCTCTATTAAAAGATTGTGGATATAAAGATATAAATTCAACATATAAATGTTCTTATTACAAGCCTCTTATATCAGTAAATCTTATAAATTAGATTGACTTGCCATTATTGCTTTTGAAAAATGTTCTGCATTGAAAATTTGTAGATCATCCTCTTTTTCACCCATACCCAGAGCTATTATTGGTAGTTTAAATTTTTTACCCAAAGCTAATAAAATACCTCCTTTTGCTGTTCCGTCTAATTTAGTCATTATAATTCCAGTGATTGGAGATATTTTTTTAAATTCTTCAACTTGGTTAATAGCACTTTGACCTGTTGTAGCATCTAATATCAAAAAGATTTCATGAGGGGCCTCTTTATCAATTTTTTTTAAAACATTTATAATTTTTTTAAATTCATCCATTAGATTTTTTTTATTTTGCAATCTACCAGCCGTATCAATAATAAGATAATCAACATTATTTTTTTTAGCAAAATCTAAAGATTTGTAGGCTACTGAAGCAGGATCAGTTCCTTCATCAGATTTAATAATTTGAGCATTAATTTTTTTAGCCCAAGATTCTAACTGACCTACAGCAGCCGCTCTAAAAGTATCAGCAGCACCAAAAAGTACTTTTTTATTATCTTTTCCTAAAATTTTTCCCAATTTGCCTATTGTTGTTGTTTTTCCAACACCATTTACTCCTGCAACTAAAATAACACATGGTTTGTTTTTACTTAAACTTTCTAAATTTTTTTCTAGAGGCTTTAGTATTTCTAAAATGTGATCTGAAAATATTTGAAAAACTTTATTTTTGTTATCCTTTTTAGGATCTATTTTAGTGGATGAAAATTTTTTTTTAAGCTCAGAAGCAATCTCTACACCCACGTCTGATTGAATTAAAAAATCTTCTAATTCGTTAAGTTCATTTTCTTCTATTCTTTTCTTAAAAATAAAATCATTTAAACCTGAAGATAGATTTTTTGAACTTTTACTTAATCCTAATTTTAATTTATCAAAAATACTCATAATTAAATACTAACTTCAATTTTTTCTATTCCCGAAACTTTTCCTGTCATATAAATATTATTATCTTTTTTCCAATCAATATTTAATAATCCTTCTGAAAATTCTATATCCACGCATCTTTCATTAAATTGTAAAATAGAACCTGATACTGCTATTGCACATGCGGCTGTTCCACAAGCTTTAGTTAAACCTGCGCCTCGTTCCCAAACTTTAACCTTTACATGTTTTTTATTTTTTACACTAGCTAAGCTAACATTGCATTTTTCTGGAAAATAACTATGACTTTCTATTTTAGGTCCAATTTTTTCTAAATCAAATTTATTCAAATCTTCAACAAAGAAAACTACATGAGGATTTCCAACACTCAATGAGAAACCACCTTTTATTTCTTTTCCATCAATACTATTTATTTTAATCTCTAGATTTTTATTATTCATTTTTTTTATTAAAGGTATTTTATTCCATTCAAAATTAGGCTGCCCTATGTTTATACTTACTAAATTTTTATCATTTAATTTACCTAGCAAGATTCCTGCATTTGTTTTTAAAGATATTTTTTTTTGATTATTTTCTTTCATTAAAAAATAAGCAGCACATCTACTACCATTACCACATGCCGAAATTTCTCCACCATCTGAGTTATAAAATTTTAAAAAAGCATCATGATTTTTATCTTGATCGATAAAAATTACCTGGTCACATCCAATATTATTTCTGTCTGAGATTTTTATAATTTGATTTTTAGTAAGAAAAATAGATTTTTTTCTATTATCAAATATTATAAAGTCATTACCCAAACCATCCATTTTGTAGGCTTCTAAATTATTCATATTTTTAGTTTTATCTTTATTTGTTGACTTTTTGAACCTCAATATGTAGTTTGCAGCCTATTCCCGCAAAAGAAAGTTTTTGCGGTGCCTTTGGAAACAAAGGGATCGACACTAGTCAGCGAGGGTTCGCCCACTAGTGCGATTATTATTGGTATAAAGGAAAATATGTTTGAAAATTTAACTAACAAATTTGAAGAAATTTTTAGTTCTTTAAAGAAAGCCCCGTCATTAAATGAGGCTCAAGTAGACGATGGTTTAAGAAAGATACGTCAAGCTTTATTAGAAGCGGATGTTGCTCTGCCTGTCGCAAAAGAACTTATAAAAAAAATAAAACCAAAAGCAATAGGTCAGGAAATTATTAGATCGACAACACCTGGTCAAATGATAGTTAAAGTCGTCTTTGACGAAATTGTTAAAATTTTAGGCGACACAAAATCAGAATTAAATTTAAACGCTGTTCCTCCAGTTTGTTTAATGTTGGTTGGCTTACAAGGGTCAGGAAAAACTACAACAGCAGCCAAACTTGCCAAATACTTGGAAAAAAATAATAAAAAAAAATCTTTAATGGTTAGTTTGGACGTATATAGACCGGCTGCACAAGAACAGTTAAGTATATTAGGAGAAAAAAATTTAATACAAACTTTACCTATAGTTAAAGATCAATTGCCACTTGATATAACTAAAAGAGCTCTTAACGCTGCTTCTTTGAGTGGGACCGACATTATAATTTTTGATACTGCCGGTCGAACCCAAATTGATCTTTCTATGATGAATGAAATTAAAGAAATAAAATCTTTAGCAAATCCAATAGAAACAATTTTAGTCGCAGATTCTCTTACTGGGCAAGTTGCAGTTAATGTTGCTCAAGAATTTAAAAAAGCAGTGGATCTTACAGGAATTATTTTAAGTAGAGTTGATGGTGATGGCAGAGGTGGTGCCGCACTAAGTATGAAATTTTCCACAAATACCCCAATCAAATTTATGGGAGTGGGGGAAAAAATTGAACAATTGGATGTTTTTCACCCAGACAGAATTGCTAATAGAATTTTAGGCATGGGAGACGTAGTTTCTCTAGTTGAAAAGGCTACACAAGACCTTGACGAAGAAAAAATTAAAAAAACTGAAGAAAACTTAAAGTCGGGATCTTTTTCTATGGAAGATTATTTAAGTCAACTTAGACAAATGAAAAAAATGGGTGGAATGGAAGGAGTATTATCTATGCTACCAGGTGTTTCAAAAATAAAAAAACAAATGGATAATGCAAACATTGATGAAAGTATTATTAAAGTTAATGAAGCAATTATTTTATCAATGACAAAAGAAGAAAGACAAAATCCAAAAATTATTAATAGTTCAAGAAAAAAAAGAATTTCCGGTGGCTCTGGAGCAGATACAGCCACTGTAAATAAATTGTTAAAACAATTTAAAATGATGACCAATATGATGAAGAAAATGTCTAAAGGCGATCCCAAACAAGGAATTCCTCCAGAAATTCTTAATCAACTAAAATAAAAAGGAAAATAAAAAATATGTCTATAATACAAAAATTAGTTAAAGCAGTAAATGCAGGTGATGAAAATGCCACAAAAGAAATTATACATGATGATTTTAAATTTCTAATGCATGCATCTGGAAAAACATTGTCCAAAGATGATGTAGTTAAATGGGTTGGAATGAAAGATGTAAAACTTGATAAAGAGAGAATTCTTTTTGAAAACAACGAAGTTGGATTTATGCACGCTATTGCCAGTTTTAAGGATGGCAACAAAGAAGCGGTGATGTCCTATTACAAATTTAAAGATGGAAAAATAGTACACCAAGAAACAGGTGCTACAAAAATTTCAAAATAATAGAAAGGAAATAAAAAGGTATGCTTAAAATTAGATTATCATTGGGTGGAGCAAAAAAAAGACCAGTTTATAAAATAGTAGTAGCTGATAGCAGATTTCCAAGAGATGGAAGATTTATTGAAAAGTTAGGTTTTTTTAATCCACTATTGCCAAAAACAAAAAAAGAAAGAGTTAAGCTAGAAGTGGAAAGAATAAAACATTGGATTAGCAAAGGGGCTAAACCTACGTTAAGAGTTTCTAGAATATTAGGCGAAGCTCAGATTTATCCAATGCCACCTAAAGGAAATAATCCATTAAAAGCGATTCCAAA
>CABYJR010000032.1 GCA_902519445.1 uncultured Pelagibacteraceae bacterium | reverse complement strand
CTGAAAATAAAAATTTTCCATTCAATGATTTTAAAAAATTTGGATACGAATCTTATGTGTTTGGCCAAAAAAGCTATAACGGTGTCGCTTTGTTATCAAAACTGAAAATCAAAAATATTGACACTTTATATTTAAAAGATCAAAATAACCAATCCAGAATTATTGTTGGTGAAATAAATATTAAAAAAAAACCTATTAAATTAATAAATATTTATGTTCCAAACGGAAACCCTGTAGACACAGATAAATATTTCTATAAAAAAAATTGGTACGACTCTTTTATCAAAAAAGTTAGAAAAACTTTAACAGAAAATAAAAATATTATAATTGCAGGGGACTTTAATGTTATACCTGAAAAAATTGATGTCTATAATTACAAAAAGTATGAAAATGATGCTTTGTTCAGATTGGAAATCAGAAAAAAATTTCAGCAACTATTAGATTTAGGATTTCATGATACTTATAGATATTTCAATAAAAATAAAAATGAATATACCTTTTGGGATTATATGGCAGGTTCTTTTCAAAAGAATAATGGAATGAGAATTGACCACTTCCTAATATCAAATAGCATCATTAGCATGATAAAAAAAATTAAAATTGATAAGAAGCCACGATCAAAAATAAAACCTTCAGATCATACACCAATTGAAATAGAATTTATTTAACTCTACCGTATATATCTTTATATCTTATGATATCAGTCTCTTTCAGTATTGATCCTGTTTGTGCTTCCATAATTACAACAGGTTTCTTGTAAGGATTTTCAATTCTGTGCAGGGAGCCTTTTGGAATAAATGCTGTATCGCCATTTTTTTTAATATATGATTTTTTATTAATTGAAATTTTTGCATGTCCAGATGAAATTGACCAGTGTTCAGATCGATGATTATGTTTTTGCAAACTTATAGATGATTTAGGATTTATAACAAGTTCTTTTATTAAAAAACCTTTTCCATTAAATAGATTTGTATATCTGCCCCAAGGTCGATGAAATACATTTTTTTTATTAAAATATTTAGATTTATTTCTTTTAAAAATATTTGTTATTTCTTTCCAGCTTCCTAGGTCAGACCAAGGAATATTTAGTTTTATAGCATTTATATTTTTTGATTTTTCTAAAATTGCATAATCAAAAGATTTACCCATAATTTTTTTAAATGGTTTTTTAGATAAAAAATATAAATTTTTAGATACAGTAGAATTAAACACTGACTGCATACATAAATCTAATGTTTTATTTTGATATTTAGTAAAGTTATTTATTATTGATATTTTTTTTGCAAAAATTATTCCTGAATTCCAATAACCTTTTCTTTTTATAATATCCTTTGCCTTTTTTAAATTAGGTTTTTCAATAAATTTGCCTATAACGTAAATACCCTTTGAATTTTTTTTTGGTATAAAATAACCATATTGAGATGATGGAAATTGAGGCTTAATACCAAAAATAAAGATATTATCATCATTCAGATATTTTAAATTGAAAGTTAAGGCTTTATTAAAGTCATTAGTTTTACCTATTAAATGATCAGCTGGTAAAAAAATTATAGGTTGATCAAAAGAAACCTCTTCGAGAAGACTGCTTGATAATATTGCTGCAGCAGTATTTTTTTTTGAAGGTTCTAAAATAATTTTATATTTATAAAAATTTTTTTTTTTGAGGTATTTTTTTACTAAATTTAAATAAGATAAATTTGTACTAATTATAGGAGTATCAAATATAGGATTTTTTATTCTTTCTAGTGTATGTTCAAGAAGATTCCAGCCACCAAAATCAATAAATTGTTTTGCTAAATTTTTTTTTGATTTAGGCCATAGTCTAGTACCCGCTCCACCGCATAGTATAACTGGTTTTATTTTCATTTTTTTCTTAAATGTCTGCGTAGCATTTTTTTTCTTTAGAAGCTCCAGGATGGGTAACCGCTCCTTTAGATGCTGGTCCAACAGATTGAGAGTATTTCCACAAAGTTCCTGATGTATACTCAATTTTTTTTGGCTTCCATTTTTTTTTCCTTCTAGCAAGTTCTTTACGAGATAGATTAACTTTTAGTGAACCTTTTTCTGTATCTATTTCAACAACGTCTCCATTTTTAATTAATGCAATTGGGCCACCTACAGCTGCTTCAGGACCAACATGTCCAATTGAAAAACCATGTGTACCTCCTGAAAAACGACCATCAGTAATTAATGCCACTTCTTCACCTAGACCTTGGCCGTAAATAGCTCCGGTCGTAGATAACATTTCTGGCATACCAGGACTTCCTTTTGGACCTTCATATCGTATTACAATTATATCACCTGATTTAATTTTTCTATCAAGCACAGCACTAAGTGCTGAAGGTTCACCATCAAAACATTTCGCCTTACCAATAAATTTTTTTCTTTTCATTCCAGCTACCTTAACAATCGCTCCTTCTGGAGCAAGATTTCCTTTTAGACCAACAAAACCACCATTTGGACTTATTGGCTTGGAAGTTTTATAAATAATTTTTTGATTAGATGGAAAAATTATGTTCTTATGATTTTCTTCTATAGTTTTTCCTGTTACGGTCATACAATCTTCGTGTAAAAGTCCACCATCTAGTAATGCTTTGATTAAAATTGGAACTCCTCCTATTTCATAAAGATCTTTTGCCACATATTTACCTCCAGGTTTTAAATCGGCAATATAGGGAGTTTTTTTGGAAATTTTTGTTACATCTTCTAAAGTAAAATTAATTCCTGCTTCATTGGCAATTGCTGGTAAATGTAAAGCTGCATTAGTAGAACCACCTGATGCTGCTACTACTACCGCGGCATTCTCCAATGATTTTCTAGTAACAATGTCTCTTGGTCGAATATTTTTTTCTAAAAGTTTCATTACTGCTTCTCCACTGGAAGTTGCAAATTTATCTCTTTCTTCATAAACAGCTGGTGTACCTGCTGAGCCTGGTAATGCTAAACCAATAGCTTCTGATACACATGCCATTGTGTTAGCTGTAAATTGCCCTCCACAAGATCCTGCTGATGGACAAGCTACACTCTCCAACTCTTGCAAATCTTCTTTGCTCATTTTTCCTGTAGAATGTTTTCCTACTCCTTCAAAAACATCTACGATTGTTACATCTTTACCTTTGTAATTACCTGGCAATATAGATCCTCCATAAATAAAAACTGAAGGCACGTTTAATCTCAACATTACCATCATTAATC
Source organism: uncultured Pelagibacteraceae bacterium (assembly GCA_902519445.1). GTDB lineage: Bacteria > Pseudomonadota > Alphaproteobacteria > Pelagibacterales > Pelagibacteraceae > AG-414-E02. The sequence goes on along the minus strand of CABYJR010000032.1, from coordinate 2,026 downwards.
CAGGTAAAGATTTATCGCACCCAGCTAAACCAACTAGTGCATCATAACAATGGCCCCTCATAGTAAGTTCAACGGAGTCAGCTATAACTTCTCTGCTTATCAATGAAGACTTCATTCCAGCATGACCCATTGCAATACCATCGGTAACAGTTATTGTAGTAAATTCTCTTGGCATTCCTCCTGCTAGTTTCACACCTTTTTTTGCAGATTGAGCTTGTCTCGATAAAGTAATATTACATGGAGCAGATTCATTCCAAGTTGTAGCAACCCCAATAAAAGGTTTTTCTATATCTTCGCTTTTTAAACCCATGGCATAATACATTGAGCGATGTGGTGCACTTTTTACTCCTACGGATACATGCCTACTAGGTAGTTTTGACTTATTGAATTTCATAATTAATTTTTAATACTATTTAGAATACTATTCAACTTTTTAAGTTCTTGCTCATAATCTATTAAAGCTTTTTTATCCCTGCTTATTATCTGTTTTGGAGCATTTTTTAAAAAAGATTTGTTTTTTAGCTTGGTTTTTGTAGATATTATTTTATTATCTAAATCTTTAACTTTATTAGCTAATTTTTGTCTTTGCTCATTCAAATCTAAATTTTGATCAAAATATAAAGTTATAGATTCTCCACCAACAATTATTTTTACTCCATTTTTATCTGATTTTAAATTGTTAACATTTGTCACTCTTCCCAATCTTTTAAAAACTTCTAAATTATCATTTATTATAGATACATTTTTTGAATTTAATTCAGAAGTCGATATATCAATAAAAGATCCTGGCGAAACATTTAATTCTACTTTTGTTGATCGTATGATAGAAACAAGATTTATAAGCCAGTCAATCTTATTATAGCTTTTGCTGAATGAATGTTTTGGTTTAATATCCCAATTTTTAAACATTAATGGTTTTTTAAAATAGCTGTTAAATTTAAAGTCTTGCCACACCTTTTCGGTAAAAAAAGGTATAAATGGATGTAATAAAACTAAAATATTAGATTGAATAAAGCTCAACATATTACGTGACTCTTCTAAATTTTTCTTATCATTAGAATCAAAAATAGGCTTTAAAAACTCTATATACCAATCACAATACGAATGCCAAACAAACTGATAAATTACTCTTGCCGCTTCATCAAACCTAAAATTTTCTATATATTTTTTTGCTTTGATATTAGTGTTTACTAACTCGAAGTAAATCCATTTATTAACATCAAGATGGGTTTTAGTAATATTAAATGTTTTAGATAACTTGCAATTATTTATCTTAGAAAATTTATTAGCATTCCATATTTTGTTAATAAAATTTCTATATCCTTTAACCCTATCTTCAGAAAGTTTTACATCTCGACCAGGAGCTGCCATTGAAATTAAAGTAAATCTTAATGAGTCTGCTCCATATTTATTTATTATATCTAATGGATCAATTACATTTCCTTTCGACTTGGACATCTTTTGTCCTTTTTCATCTCTTACTAAAGCATGAACATAAACTTTGGAAAAAGGTTCTTTATTAATTAAATAATTTCCCATCATCATCATTCTAGCAACCCAGAAAAAAATAATATCAAAACCAGTAACTAAAACTGACGTAGGATAAAATCTTTTCAATTCATAAGTTTTTTTTGGCCAGCCTAATGTCGCAAATGGCCATAGCGCTGAAGAAAACCAGGTGTCCAAAACATCTTCGTCTCTTTTTAAAACTACATTTTTTTTATAATATTTTTTTGCTATTTTTTTTGCTTCAAATTCATTTTCTGCAACAAATATTCTTTTATCTTCTGAATACCAGGCTGGGATTCTATGGCCCCACCAAAGTTGTCTTGATATACACCAGGGTTGTATATTGTTCATCCATTGAAAATAAGTCCTTGACCAGTTATCAGGAAAAAAATTTGTCTTTTTTTTTTTTACTACCTGAATTGCTTTTTTAGCTAAAAATTTTGCATCTGCAAACCATTGTTCTGTTAATAAAGGTTCAATAACAGAATTTGAACGATCCCCATAAGGAATAGAATTT
>CABYJR010000031.1 GCA_902519445.1 uncultured Pelagibacteraceae bacterium | reverse complement strand
ACTAGCAGCACCCAAAATTTTTCCTCCTTCTTTTTCTACTAGTGCTTTGGCTTCTGCCCGGCTCATTTTGCTTAAACCTCCAGTAAACATTATTGTTTTTCCATAAAAAATTCCAGATTTGCTTGTTTTAAAATCTACAATATTCAATTCTTTAATTAAATTAGAAACAGTATTTAAGTTATTAGAATTTGAAAAAAAAGTCTCTAAGGAATTAATTTGGGTTTCTCCAATGCCATCTAACTCTAAAAGTTGATTTAAGATTTTTTTTCTTTTACTAACATCAAATAGCTTTTCAAATTTTTTTATATTTATAAAATATTTTGCCAAAGTTTTGGCATTTTCCTGGCCGATATGTCTTATACCTATTGAAAAAATTAATTTATCTAGTGATATTTTTTGTGATTTCATAATAGATTTTTCTAAATTAGAAGCAGATAAATTTCCCCAGCCGTCTAAACCAGAAATTTTTTTAAAATTTAAATTATATATGTCAGCCGGATACTTTATCATTTTTAAATCCCAAAAATTTTGAATTATTTTTTTTCCAAAACCGTCAATATTTAAAGCATCTTTGGATACGAAATGTTTTAACTTTTCTAACAAAATTTCTTTGCAATTAAACTTTAGATCTGGACATCTAGTTACAGCATCCTTTTTTTTTGTGGTATAATTAAATTCTTTTACTGTTTTAGAGCCACATGATGGGCATTTATCTGGAAAATTAAATTTTTTTGCATTTTTATCTCTTTTTTCTTTATCAACATATAAGACTTGCGGAATAACATCTCCAGCTCTCTGAATACATACTGTATCTCCTATACGGATATCTTTTCTATTTATTTCATCTTCGTTGTGAAGTGTAGCATTTGAAACGATAACTCCACCTACATTAATTGGTTCTATTTTAGCTACTGGAGTTAATGCTCCAGTTCTACCTACTTGAATTTCAATATTTCTAATTACTGAAAACCCTTTTTCTGCAGAAAATTTATGTGCAATTGCCCATCTTGGGGAATTAGAAACATAACCAAGTCTATTTTGTAATTTCAAATTATCTACCTTGTAAACTAAACCATCCAAATCATAGTTAATGGCTGATCTTTTTGCCTCCATTTCCCTGTGATTTTTTTCTATACCCTCGATTGTGCTTACAATTTTATTCAGAGGGTTAGTATTAAAACCCCATGATTTTAATAGTTTTAAATATTCTGATTGTGTTTTAAAATCTTTTGGCTCAACAGTTCCAAAACCGTACGCAACAAATTTTAATGGTATTTTTTTAGTTTCATTAGGATCCTTTTGTCTTAAAGATCCTCCTGCTGCATTTCTTGGATTGGCAAATTTTTTAGAAATTTTTTTAAAGTCAGACTTAGAAATATAAATTTCTCCCCTTACATCCAAAATTTTTGGAAAATTAGATTTATTAATTTTTTTTGGGATATCTTTTATTGTTTTAAGATTATTAGTTATATCTTCACCAATTTTACCATCACCACGAGATAAACCGAGTGTAAAAACTCCATCTATATATTTCAAAGAGGCAGAAATGCCATCAATTTTTGGTTCTGCAGAAAAAATTATCTTTTCAGAATTTTGTATATTTAAAAAATTTTTTATTTTTTTTAAAAAATCTTCTATGTTTTCTTTCGAAAAAGCATTTGCAAGAGATAACATCGGTATATCATGTTGAACTTTTTTAAATTTACTAGAAGGTTCGTATCCAATTTTTTGACTAGGAGAATTTTTGTTTTTTAAATAATTATATTTTTTTTCAAGATTTAAAATCTCTTGTTTAATATAATCGTAATCTCTATCTGAAATAATGGGATTATCATCATCAAAGTATGCTTTATCAAATTTTTTTAATTCATTTATTTTTTTAAAGTATACTTTCTCAATTTCTTTTCTTTCCATAAATTATTTTATTCAAATAAACTTTTTATCTTTCTTCTTATCAAGCCTTCTTTTTTTTCTTTTTTAATTTTTTTTGATTTATATTTTTTATTAAATACTTTGTAGCTTCTTTTATACCAATCTCCTGCCTTATAATTATAACCTAATATTGAAGCTGCCTGTTTAGCTTCGTCTTCTAGTCCTAATCTATAATAAACTTCAACTAGTCTATGTAGAGCCTCTTCTACAAAAACAGTTGTGTCATATTCATTTACAACTACTTTTAATCTATTAAGTGCTGGAATCCATTTTTCTGTTTTCATATAAAATCTAGCTACTGACATCTCTTTCGCAGCTAACTGATCTACGATCAAATCTATTTTAAATCTTGAATCGGTCGCATAATCTGTGTCAGGAAAATTTTCCATTATAAATTCAAATTTTTTCTTAGCTTTTAATAAAGGACCTAGATCTTTTTTTTCATCTAATATTTGTTCGTAATGGCACATTGCTATCAAATAATGTGCATAATCAAGATTATTATCAGCAGGATAATTTTCAATATGTCTTTCTAGTTCAAAAATTGCATTTGAATAAGCGCTTCTAGAATACTCTGCATAGCTAACCATGAGACTTGCCTTGCTAGACCAAGCATACTGCGTCAAAGCAAGTTCTGCTTCTCTAAATTTTTTTGCAGCATAAAATGCATTACCTTCGTTAAGAGCTTCTACTCCTTCTTCGTAAAGACTTTTTCCTATTTCGTCGATATTTGGCTCAATTACTTTTTCTACAGTTTTTTTTCCACAAGAAAAAAGCAAGCAAACGGATAAAAATAAAATTAAGAAGTTTTTTAACATATTAGATAAATTATGATTTTATCAAAATATTTGATTATTACAATTTTTCTTAATTGTTGTTTATTTACGCATTAACAACAAAAGGTCTTAGGTATGGGCTATCTTTAGTTTCTTTTTCTTCAAAATTTTCTATTTTCCAGTTTGTTTTGTCAGACAGAAATTTCCTTAATAAAACATTAGTAAGTTGATGTCCTCCCTGCGAAGTTTTGATATGTCCAAAAATTCTGTGACCGGCAAGCATAAGATCTCCTAAACAGTCCAATATTTTATGATCTACAAATTCATGCCTATGTCTTAATCCATTATCATTTAATATTTTGTTTTCCTTAACAACAATAGCATTTTCTAAAGAACCTCCTTTTGCTAATCCCTGGCTTATAATTTTATCTATATCTTCATATAAACAGAAAGTTCTTGAATTATATAATGAAGTAAAGTTTCCAGTGCTCATTTTAAATTCATGTCTTCTTGTTCTAATTAATGGATTTTTATATACTATCTCAAAATCAATTATTAAATCATTGGCAAGAGGTTCTATAGAAATAGATTTTGAACCTTCTTTTATTTCAACTTTTTTTATAGTGTTAATAAATTTTCTTGAATATTTTTGATCCTCTGTTCCAACAGATCTAATAGCTTCTACAAAATCAAATGCAGAACCGTCCATTATTGGAATTTCGGGACAATCTATTTCGACCAAAATGTTATCGATTCCTTCGCCATAGAAGGCTGCCATTAAGTGTTCTATTGTGGATACTGATATCCCGTGTGAGTTCATTATTTTAGTGCAAAGTATTGGAGAATTCACATTTTTATAATTTGCTTCAATTATACTTTTTTCAATAGAAACATCTGTTCTTTTAAATAAAATTCCTGTGTTAGGTTCTGCTGGCTTTAAATAAAGATTACCCTTCATGCCAGTATGCAAACCTTTTCCTTGAATGTGTATTGAACTTTGTATTGTTTTCTGTGGCCCTCTAAACATAGTTAAATTGTATACAAAAGACTTAAAATTCTTAAAACACAAATTATGTTACAAAAAAATACAGTTTAACTTAGTTAAAGATCTCCAAAAATTTTACGCAAAAAACCTACTTTTTCTATATTTTTAATTTTTATTTCTGGAATTGCTTCTGTTTCCCAGCCTTCCTTTATTATCCTAATTCCACCCTGACATGCTGAAAAGCCTTTTTCTAAATTATCCTTTCTTCCTACAACGGTATTTAATTCAAAAAAGTTTTGGCAATATTCCTGTAAATTTATAAAATTTGACCCTTCACCAATTAAAAAAAAATTCATTCCTGAACTAAAATTAAAACTAGTAACTTTTAATTGTTTTTTTATCATTTCTAAAATTTCATCTGTTCTTGCTCTTATAACCTTATAAATTAAATCCTTGCTTATTTTTCTAAATTTTGAATTAATAAAAAAACTTTTTTTTAAAATGTTATTTTCATCAAAAATATTTTTATTATTTTCAAATGAAAAATCGATGTTATTTCTTATAGCCAAAGACTCTTCTAAATTTAGGGAACAAACTTTTGAAATATCACTTGTTATATGATCTACTCCAATAGGGAAGGTTATAGAATGAACTAAAGCTAAATTTTTAAATAAACCTAAACTTATTTTTTTTAATCCTAAATTTATTAAAACAACGCCTGACTGTAATTCTCGTTCATCAAATAATTCAACTCCTAGTGCAAAAGTCTGTGAAATTAATCTCTCTATTTCTATATCGCAATTAAGGAATATTTGATTCACATTTCTTAAGTTATTTTTTGGAGCAGTAATAAAAGTCATTTCATGAGTTAAAGTATCTGCAAAAACATTTATTGGTTCTTCAATAAATATTTTACCATCAACAATATAATTATGATTAAATATATGGATTATAGATTGATTTTTGTCGTTGAGCATTAGTTGTTTTTTTCCTTCATTTAAAAGAAATTCAATATCACTTCTGTGAATTTTTGAATCGTCAATTTTTTTATGCTTTGAAAATCTTGTGCATAAAAAATCCGGTTGTTCAAAAATTACATTAATTTTTTTTAAAGATACTTTGGCTTTTTTTTCTGCAGTGCTTATAGCTAACCTGATTGAATCTGAAGCTTTTTTTAAATTTACCACCACATCGTTGTAAATACCATCTGAAGGTGTTGTAGTAACTGATAATATTTCTGAATTATTATCTTTATTAATTTTAAAAATAAGACATTTTAAGTTTGTGTTACCCAGTTCGATTAAGCCGATTGAATCTTCCAAATTCATTATTCTACTATTATCTTACCATCTATCCTTAAATCAATGATTTTATAATTTTCAAAATCTTTTCTGCTTAATAATTCAATAGTTTTTTTTATTATCTCGTTGTCAACATTATTGGGAAACTTTATAGTTCTATTATCTAATAATTCTAGATTCCATCTACCTATTTTAAAATACGAAAAATTTATAATATTATTTATTGGAAATTTATTTTTTTTTAATTGATCTAAAAACTTTATAATGTGATTTTCAGCATCATTGCCTATAATAATTGGCAACCCTATAAAATCCTTCTTATTTTCTATTTCAATCAAATTCGCAGAACTGTCCAATAAATATTCCTTTTTA
>CABYJR010000030.1 GCA_902519445.1 uncultured Pelagibacteraceae bacterium | reverse complement strand
AATAAGGCTTATTCTTTAATGGATTTTTTTTGGTTATAACCCATAATATTTTATTTAATTTTAATTTTCTTAGTGCAATTTTAGAAATATAAAAGTGTCCTCTATGAGGGGGGTCGAAAGTCCCCCCCAAGATACCAATTTTATTATATTTTTTTTTATTTTTTTTCAAAATACTATTTCCTTATTTGTCCTTTTCCTTCCAAAATATATTTATAAGTAGTAAGCTGATCAAGACCGATTGGTCCACGTGGATGAAGCTTGCTTGTTGATATGCCTACTTCTGCACCAAAACCAAATTCTCCACCATCAGCAAATTGCGTCGAAGCATTGTGAACAGCTATACAGCTATTAATATTTGATAAGAACTTCTTAGCAGTTTTTTTATTTCTAGTCACTATGGAGTCTGTATGTGACGATCCATATTTGTTTATGTGCCTGATAGCTTCCTCTACTCCATTTACACTTTTTACTGAAATTGTAGGAGTAAGATATTCTGTTTTCCAATCTTTCTCTGTTGCTATTTTTATTTTTATAGAAATAAATTTTTTTATTATTTTATCACCTACGATTTTACATCCGGCTCTACTAAGCTCGTTTAGTATGGGTGCACAATGAGTTTTTAAACAATTTTTATCTATCAACAAAGTTTCTGCTGCTCCACAAATACTAACGTTTCTCATTTTTGAATTTTTTGTAACTTTTATAGCCGTGTTTAAGTCTGCATCACGATCTATAAAAACATGACATAGGCCTTCATAGTGACCAATAATCGAAACTGAAGATTTTTTTAAAACTTTTTTAACAAGACTTTTACCACCTCTTGGTATGATCAAATCTATATAATTTTTCATACTAGACAAAAGATAATCAACATGATCTCTATCTTTACGTTCAACAAATTGAACACAATTTTCATCACATTTTTTTCTTTTAAGTGCTTTTCTAAAAAGTTTAGCTAAAATTTTATTGGAATGAAAAGCCTCTGATCCTCCGCGTAAAATTACTACATTTCCACTCTTAAAACATAAAGCAGAAACATCCGACGTTACATTTGGTCTACTTTCATAAATTATACCAATAATACCGATTGGTATTGATTTCTTTTTTATAACCAAGCCATTGGGTCTTTTCCATGTTGATAAAGTTTTTTCTAATGGATTTTTAAATTTTATTATATTGTCTATAGAATTTGTAATTTGCGTGATTTTATTATTACTTAATCTAAGCCTATCTATCATGCTGTCTCTAATTTTTTTAGACTTTGCATGAGATATATCTTTTTTATTTGCACTTAAAATTAATTTTTTGTTAGATTTTAAATATTGATTAAATAGCTTTAAAACAGAATTTTTTTTATCAATAGTTAGGGTAGATAAGTTAAAAGAAGCAAGTTTGGCTTTTTTACCTATTTTTTCCATATATAAATTTTTTGGCATTTTATACTTTCACCAAATCATCCTTATGGATGATTTCTTCTCTACTGGAATATCCTAATATATTTTTAATTTTGCTGCTATGTGAACCTTTTATTTTCTCAATTTCATTTGAAGAAAACGAAGCCAAACCTCTAGCACATTCATTATTATTTTGGTCTTTTACTAAAATATGATCCCCTTTTTTAAACAAACCATTTACTTTTTTTACGCCAGCAGGTAATAAACTTTTACCGTTATTTATTGCCTTGGCCGCTCCTTCATCAATAATTACTTCACCCTTTGGTGCTATAGATCCAATTATCCATTGTTTTCTAGCATCAAGTTTTGAAACTCGTGGCAAAAACCAAGTACATTTTTTATTTTTAATTATTTTTTTTATTGGATTTTTATTATTGCCGTTTGCAATAACCATATAACATCCTGATAACTGGCAAATCTTTGCAGCATCAATTTTAGTTTTCATACCTCCCGATCCGTATAAATTTTCTGCTCTGGTAGCATATTTTTTTATATTTTCATCTATTTCCTTAACAGTATTAATAAACTTTGTTTCTTTATTTTTTTTTGGGTTATCAGTATAAAGACCATCGACATCGGATAATAATATTAAGCAATCGGCGCCAATTATTTGCGAAACTCTAGCTGCGAGTCTGTCGTTATCTCCATATTTTATTTCAGTAGTAGCTGTAGTATCGTTTTCGTTAACAATAGGAATGATTCCCATTGTTAGCAAATTATCAATAGTTCTTCTTGCATTTATGGATCTTCTTCTTTGTTCTGTATCATCCAGCGTAAGTAATATTTGTGAAATTTTTATTTTACTTTTATCAAAAGTTTTTTTGTAAAAATTCATCAGTTCAATTTGTCCAATAGAGGCGACAGCTTGACTTTTATCAACTTTTAATCCGCTTTTTTTGATTTTAAGATGTTGGCAACCCATAGCAATGGCTCCCGAAGAAACAATAACGATTTGTTTTTTCTTTTTTATCAGATCCTTAATATCTTTGCTTAACTCTTGAAGCCATTTTTTTTTAGGTTTTCCCGTTTCATCTATCAAAATTGATGACCCTACTTTTATTACAATTTTTTTAAATTTTTCTATATACATGATTAACCAATATTTTTTTTAGATTTGATAAACCTTTATTTTGAACTACGGATATTTGATAAATTTTTTTATTTACTTTTTTTTTGAAATAATTTAATTTTTCATTAATTTCATCAGTTTTAACTACGTCAATTTTATTAAATATAATAATTTCCCTTTTTTTAAGAAGATTATTGCTATATTTTGATAATTCTTTCCTTATTTTTAAATAATTTTCCAATATATCTTTTTCTGTTATATCAATTAAATGTACTAAACTTTTACATCTTTCGATGTGCCTTAAAAATTTATCACCTAGACCTATGCCTTCGTGAGCTCCTTCAATAAGTCCAGGAATATCTGCTATTGTTATTTCCTTGTGATTATAGCTTGCCACTCCAAGATTAGGGTTGATTGTAGTGAATGGATAATTTGCTATTTTAGGTTTCGCTTTAGTTAAAACTGACAGCAAACTGGATTTTCCCGCATTTGGCATTCCCACTATACCAATATCAGCTATAACTTTTAACTGTAACCAAATCCAAAATTTTTCGCCTTCGCCCCCATCAGTTTTCTTTCTTGGGGCTCGATTTATAGAGGATTTAAATCTTACATTGCCTAAACCTTTTTTTCCTCCATTTGCTACGATGATTTTTTGTCCTGGTTTTTTTAAATCTTCTATTAGAGTATTATTATCTTCCTCAAAGACTTGAGTTCCTATAGGGACTTTTAAAATTAAATCCTTTCCAGATTTTCCAGATTTTTTATTTCCCATTCCATTTTCACCCCTTTGTGCTTTAAAGTGTTGCTGAAATCTAAAATCAACGAGTGTGTTTAAGTTAGGATCCGCTAACAGAGAAACTGAACCACCTTCGCCTCCATCTCCACCATCCGGCCCACCAAATTCAACAAATTTTTCTCTTCTAAAGCTGGCAGATCCAGAACCACCATCTCCTCCTTTTACATATATTTTTATTTGATCTAAAAATTTCATAACTAAAACAATAAATTAATTTTGAAGTTTTAGTGAATTAACTGGGGATAACAGAAACAAATTTTCTGTTTAGTTTGGATGTTTTAAAATGAACTTTCCCTTTTACTAAAGAAAATATAGAATGATCTTTTCCCATACCAACATGATCACCCGGATGAATTTTTGTTCCTCTTTGTCTTACAATAATATTTCCAGGCAAAACTATTTGTCCAGCATACCTTTTGACTCCTAGACGTCTTCCTGCACTATCTCGTCCGTTTCGGGATGATCCACCTGCTTTTTTTGTTGCCATAATTTAATATCCTAAATTAATACTATCACTTTTTTTTTGTTGTTAAAGGTTTCTTTTTAACTTCTTTTTTTTTAATATTATCACCAACTCTTTTTGCTTTTGCCTGCATTTTTTTTACTGGTTTCTCATTTTGATCTTTTTTAGCTTTTTGTATTTGCTCTTCTCTCTGTTTCTCACCTTTTATTTCCTTCCAAAATCAGGTTTACTAATATCTTGACCGGCTTCTATAATTTCTTTTCTAATTTTTTTAGTTTTTCTAAAAATTTTCTCTAATTTTTTTTCATTTTTATTTTTAATTGCCTTTTTTAAATCCATTAGATTTTTTATAAATTTATCAATCATTTTTGAGGTATTTTCTTTATTTTCAACAAAAATATCTCTCCACATAATAGGATTAGATGCTGCAATTCTTGTAAAATCTCTTAGTCCTCCTGCGCTGTACTTTACAATATTACGATCTTTTTTCTTTTTTATTTTAAGAGTAGTATTTACAATATTGTAGGCTATCAAGTGTGGCATATGACTTGTAATCGATAAAATATAGTCATGTTTTTTTGCATCCATTACATCAACTCTGCTTCCTAGTTTTTTCCAAAACTTTTCTAACAATTTAACATCTTTATTATTTGACTGTTTGCTAGGAGTTAAAATGCACCATTTATTTTTAAAAAGTTGAGAAAACCCTGATTCAGGTCCGCTTTCTTCTGTGCCGGCTATAGGATGTGATGAAATCCAAGATACATTTTTAGGAATATTTTTTTCAATTAAGTAAATTGCTTTTTTTTTTACCGATCCTACGTCAGTTAATATAGCTCCTTTTTTTAAAGAGCTTTTTATTTTTAAAATTATATTCTTATAACTGCTTAATGGGCTAGCTATTATAATCAGATCTGACCCTTTAACTATTTTTTTTGTATCAGAGCTAGCTTCATCTACTATTTTTAATCTGATTACTTTTTTATTAGTTTTGTTTGATCTATTGGAAGAAACTACTTTAACTGCAAGCCTATTTTTTTTTATTCCTCTCGCTATAGAAGAACCAATTAATCCACATCCTATTATGCTTACTTTTTTAAACATTACTTTAAGATACTCCTCACAGATTTAATAAAATTTTCATTAGCTTCTTTATTCCCAATAGTTAATCTTAAAGAATTAGATATTTTATACTGTGTCATTTTTCTTACAATTAGTTTATTTGCTGCTAACTTTTCAAAAGCTTCATCTGAATTAATCTTTGTTTCATCAAAATTCATCAAAAAAAAATTTGCCGCAGGTTCATTTGTTTTAATATTATATTCTTTTAAAACAGAGAATATTTTTTTTGCCCATAATGTATTATAATTAATTGCTTTTTTTGTCCATTCACTATCTTTAATAGCCTCTATGCCTGCAGCAAGAGCTGCTCTATTCACATTGAAAGGAGGTTTTATCTCGTACATGTTGTTAATTATTTCATTAGAAGAATATCCCCAGCCTAATCTTAAGCCAGCCAGACCATAAACTTTAGAAAAAGTTCTAGTAACTAATACGTTGGCAGAATTCTTAAAAAGATCTAGCCCTGAAGAAAAATTATCAGAATTTATAAATTCAAAATATGCATCATCCACA
>CABYJR010000029.1 GCA_902519445.1 uncultured Pelagibacteraceae bacterium | reverse complement strand
TTTGTTTTTCAATTTTTTTTACTTCTTTCAAACATGGCGTGCATCCAATAGGAGATTTATTTAAATTATATTCCTGGGAGGATTGATCTAAATTTATTTCCTTTTTGTTTGCACGCTTCATGTTTATGGGGTATTTTTATTCCCAACCAGCTTCTGTCATTATTCTCAATGCATCAGCTTGGTTTTTTCCGTATTTTGATACCTTAGTTTTTAAATCTTGTTTAAATCCAAGACCAAACTGAGCTATCAATTTGTTTGGTTCGACACCATCAATCATCGGATATTCGAACGTATTGTTAACAATATGTTGTTGCGCTTCTTTAGTTAGCAAAAACTCTAGTAACTTAATGGCATTAGACTTGTTGGGTGCATGTTTTAGCACTCCTCCTCCACTAATGTTCATATGAGTTCCTCTTCCCTCCTGATTAGGAAAGAAAGGTTTAACTTTTTTAGCTGCAGCTTGTTGCTCTGGTCCCTTTTTGCCAGATAGCATCAAAGCAATATAATATGTATTTGCAACAGCATAATCTGCTTCGCCAGCAGCTACTGCTAAGATTTGTGCCCTATCATTGCCTTTTGGCTTTCTAGCCATGTTGTCTACCATTCCTTTTGCCCACTCAGCAGTTTTCTTTTTACCATTGTTGGCAATTAAAGATGCTACCAAAGACTGATTGTAAACATTGCTAGATTTTCTGATCACTACTTTTCCCTTATATTTAGGATCAGCTAAATCTTCATAACTTAAATTAGCTGGAGGGTTTGTGCGTGACGGATCGTAATATATCACACGTGCTCTCTTAGCTATTCCAAACCAATAAGAAGATCTGAAATTAGAAGGTATTGCTTGTTTTAAAGCTGAAGAACTTGCTTTTTGAAACATTCCTTTAGATTGAAAAGCGCCTAATCTTCCAGCATCAGCAGTAATGTATAAATCAGCAATACAATCTTTTCCTTCTTCGATTATTCTTTTTTGAAGAGCTTTATCTTTACCTGATACAACATTTACTTTAATTCCAGTCTGAGCTGTGAATTTGTTATAAAGTTGAACATCAGAATCGTAATGTCTTGCGCTAAATATATTCACTTCATTTGCGAAGGACACTCCACTTAAAATTGTAATAAGTGTTGTTATTAATATAAGTATTTTCTTCATTTAGTTTCCTTTGTTATTATTAATTTAAACCAGTATTTTTAATGATTTTAATAATCATTTGCAATGATAATGATTATCAATATCATTATGTCGCATATTTTTCAACTAAAAATTGTGTAGGTACCTTAATTTTATATGTATATGCTAAGTTGTAATTACAAAAAGATTATGAGTGAAAAGATTTCAACATTGCTGTCAGATGTCTCTATTGAGGGAGATATAGTCGAAAAGGACAAAATCATAATAGATGCAAAAATTAATGGTGATATAAAATCTGAAAAAGTTGAAACTCATGCTAATTCAAATATCAAAGGAAACATAAAATCTAAGAGCGCTTCACTGGGTGGAAAAATCAAAGGCAACATAAGCTCTGATCAAATTAATATCAAAAAAACAGCTGATGTAGATGGAGTTTTAAATCAGAAGTCTTTATCAATAGAAGAGGGAGCCACTCTTAAAATTAAAGCTCAAACCTATAAATAAATACTAAAACTCCCACTTTTTAATCTTACTGTACAAGAAATTTCTGAAAGCAACTACTCTGGCAACGTCCTTAAGCGATTGAGGGTAAACAAAATGAGCCTCTGTTTTTGGGCCTTCGATCTTAGGTAAAACTCTAATAATATTTGGCACTGATGCAGTAATATAATCAGGAAGCGCAGCTAAACCTACTCCGCTTTGGACAGCAAGTAATAAACCATAAACACTATTTACTTTCATAATAGGTTTTATTTTTTTACTATCTTTACCTCCAAGCTTTAAAGCCCAGTCAGGATTAAAAACTGGTGATGGAGTGCCTCTCCCGTATGAAATAAATTTATGTTTATTTAATTCAGATAAATTTTTTGGATGACCATGTTGTTCTAAATATCTAGCAGATCCATAAATATGATAGTTAATATCAATCAATTTTTTTTGAATATAATTTAACTGTTTAGGTCTTCTCATCCAAATTCCAATGTCAGCTTGACGTGTACTTAGATCTAACTCTTTGTCATCAAATATCAATTCTACTTCAATTTCAGGGTTTAATTTCATAAATTCTTGAATTCTAGGAGTTAACCAAGTTGTTCCAAAACTGACTACAGTAGTTACTGTCAATTTTCCACTTGGTTTGTTTTTTTTTTCAATTAAAGTTGATTCAACATCTTTCAGTTTAGAAATAACTTCATGGGCTGTTTTAAATAAATATTCACCATTTTCTGTTAAGGATAAGCCTCGAGCGTGTCTTTCAAATAATTGTGTTTTTAATTCTTGCTCAAGAGATTGTATTTGTCGACTAATAGCTGATTGGCTTAAATTAAGAATATAAGTTGCTTTTGTAAAATTCCCAGCTTCTGCAACGGCATGAAATATCTTTAATTTGTCCCAATCCATTTTATTTATTTAAATCTACCAAAATTCTTCCAGAAGTTTTACTGTTTAACATTTCAGGGAAAATGTTTAATAACTCTTCCAGATTTACTACTTTTACATTTTTTTCTAACAGTTTAAAATCGACAAGGCTTGAAACTTGGGACCAAACAAATTCTCTTCTTTGTTTACTTATTGTTACTGAATCTATTCCCCATAATTTTACTCCTCTAATTATAAAAGGCATAACAGTTGTATTAAGCTTGATATTTGCTGCATTTCCGCAAGCAGCAACAATTCCACTATGTTTAGTTTGTGAAATTGCATTAGCTAAAATTGAACCTCCTACAGTATCAACGACACCATCCCATAAACCTTTTCCTAAAACTCTTGGTTCGCCTTCAAAATCTTTTCTGTCAAGAACGTGTTTGGCACCAAGCGTTTTTAAATAATCAGATTGATCTTTTTTTCCTGTGACGGCTGATACATTATAACCTAGCTTTGAAAGAATCATCACTGCAATACTTCCTACCCCTCCACTTGCTCCTGTAACTAATACATCTTTTACTTTTTCTCCTAGTAATAATTCTTCTCTGGCTTTTATTGCAAAAGCACAAAGTAAAGATGTGAATCCGGCAGTCCCTAGAGTCATTGCATTTTTATTAGAAATTTCTTTAGGAATTTTAATTAAGAATTCACTTTTAACTTTTGCTATCTGAGAAAATCCGCCAGGATAAATTTCTCCAACTCTGCAGCCGGTAACAACAACATTATCCCCTGATTTAAAATTGGAATTACCACTTTCTATAACTTTTCCAGAAAAGTCGACCCCAGGAATATGCGGATATTCTTTAACTAGTTTTGCACCATTGTTTAATATTAATGCATCCTTGTAATTCAATCCTGAATAATCAACTTTAATTAACACCTCTCCTGTTTTAAAAAAACTCTTATCTAAAGTTTTAACTTCCCTAGTAAATTTTTCACCAGATTGGTTTAATACTATCGCTTTAAACTTATCGTTCATTTTTAAAATTATAGACTATTATTAATAAATGCTATTCTTTATTAATATATCTCAAGTATCGATTTTGAAAACTTAAATCGTCTTTAAATGCTCCAAGGAAGTAATTTGTTACTGTTGTTGTGTTTTCCTTTTTAATCCCTCTATTAGTCATACAATGATGGGCCGCGTCTATGGTAACGGCTACACCACGAGGTTTTAATACTTCCATTATGGTTTTTGCAATTTGCATTGTAAGGCGTTCTTGTGTTTGTAATCTCTTTGAAAATACCTCTACTACTCTTGCAAGTTTACTCAATCCTACAACTTTTTCCGAAGGAATGTACGCAACATGCGCGACTCCAATTATTGGTGCCATGTGATGTTCGCAGTGACTTTGAACACTAATATTTTTTTCAATTACCATGTCATCATACCCTTCGACTTCGGTAAATGTTTTGGATAAAAATTGTTTTGGATCTTCTGTATATCCTTTAAAATATTCCTTAAATGCTTTAACTACTCTTTTTGGTGTAGATAGTAAGCCTTCCCTATTAGAATCTTCTCCAACCCATTGAATAATAGTTCTTATAGCCTCTTCTGCTTTTTCATCAGAAATTTTAGGTTTTTTCTTCTGTAGATTATCTGTGTCTTTAACTAATTTCATGTTATTAATTTAAATACATATAATATAATTTATGTTTAAAAAAAGAGATAATATAAAAGAAGTTGAAGAAGGCAAGTATTTAGCTCCAAAATTTGATAAAAATGGCCTCATTCCTGTAATTACTACAGATTTTAAAAACGGTGACATCTTGATGCACGGCTATATGAATGAAGAGGCTTTAAAAAAAACTATTGAAACTAAAGAAGCTCATTATTGGAGTCGTTCAAGAGAAAAAATATGGCACAAAGGTCAAATTAGTGGATTTATACAAAAAGTAAAAGAAATAAAAATAGATGACGATCAGGATTCTCTATGGTTATCTGTCGATATAGGTAATGGCGCTAGTTGCCACGTAGGTTATCGTTCTTGTTTTTATAGATCAATTCCTTTGGGAAAAATTAAAAATGCCGAAGAATTAGAAATGAGATTTGAAGCAGAGAAAAAAATTTTCGATCCAAAAAAAATATATAAAGACGAGCCAAATCCAACAAAATTATAATGAAAGAAGAAAATTTTCAAAAAAATGTACTGGGAGAAAAACTTGAAACCTGCTCTGAAAATCCTTTAACAGGATGGTTTAGAGACGGCTGTTGTAATACAGACAAAATAGATCATGGTGTACATACAGTTTGTGCGAAAGTTACTACAAAATTTTTAGAGTGGGCAAAAACTGCGGGTAACGATTTAATTACACCTCATCCTGAATTCGATTTTCCTGGATTAAAAGAAGGTGACTCTTGGTGCATTTGCGCAGGCACTTATGCTGAAGCAATAAAAGCTGGAACCGCATGTAAGGTTTTTTTAAAAAAAACAAATTATAAGACTTTAGAAATCATACCATTGGAAAAACTAAAAAAATACGCCGTCGATCTTTCTTAATTTTTATTTTTACATATTTCCGTACTTCGGTCCTCCTCCTCCTTCAGGAACAACCCAGGTAATATTTTGTGAAGGTTCTTTAATATCGCAAGTCTTACAATGAATACAATTCTGTGAATTAATTACAAATTTATTTTCTTGTATTTCGTAAACACCTACTGGACAATATTTTTGTGCTGGCTCATTATATTCTTTTAATGTGTAGTTAATTGGTAAATTTGGATCTTTTAATTTGAGATGAACCGGTTGATTTTCAGTATGATTAGTTCCTGTTAAATAAACTGAACTCGTTTTATCAAAAGTTATTTTACCATCTGGTTTGGGATAATCTATTGCGGGCATTTGATTAGCTGGCTTTAAAGCTTTATGGTCAGCATGTTTATGTTTTAAAGTAAATGGTAATTTTCCTCT
>CABYJR010000028.1 GCA_902519445.1 uncultured Pelagibacteraceae bacterium | reverse complement strand
TAAATGATTTTCCAAATGATGGTGTCTTATCAATAAATTTAATGAAACTATTTTTTAATTTTTCGAAGTTTCCGTAATATTCTAAATGTTCTTTATCTACGTTTGTTACAATTGAATATGTCACTGGTAACTTCAAAAAACTCCCGTCTGATTCGTCTGATTCAATTACTGCCCATTCGCTTTTGCCTAATTGCGCATTATTTTTAAATGAATTGATTATACCTCCATTAATTATTGTTGGGTCTAAACCTGCTTCTAACAAAATATTAGCAACTAGAGACGTCGTTGTGGTTTTTCCGTGAGAGCCTGTAATTATTATGTTTTTCTTCAAAGCTACTATATTAGCTAACATATCTCCTCTTTTAAAAATGGGTAATTTTTTATCCCTAGCAACTTTTAGTTCTTTGTTATTATTTTTAATCGCTGAAGAGATAACAATCTTGGTAACATTTTTTAAGTTTTTTTTATCATGTTTTAAAAAAACTTTTATTCCTGATTTAACTAATCTTTCTGTATTTTTATTCTTGTTTAAATCGCTACCTTGAATAGCAAATCCCATATTTTTCATTATTTGAGCAAGCCCACTCATGCCTATTCCACCTATTCCGATAAAATGGATCACTTCATTGCTAGCAATATTAATTTTCATACCTTTAGATAATTTCTTTAATTTTTGCTTCTATAGCATTATATACGTTGTCGGTATAATCTTTTCTCATATTTTCATGTTTGCTTTCTAATTTTTTTTTATCTTTCATTATTTCTATAATTAAATTGAATAAATTTTCATCATTAAAATTATTTTGATCTAATATCCAACAATAACCCCTGTCTTCGTAATATTTAGCATTCAAGTATTGATGATTGTTAATAGAATCTGGAATTGGAACTGCTATAAAAGGTGTGGCTGTATGTGCTAACTCTGCAGTTGTTGTGGCGCCACATCTTGTTATAGCTAAATCTGAAGAAAAAATTAAATCTAAAATATTTTTTTCAAATTCAAAAACATAATTTTTAATACTTTTTTTCTTATAATAGTTAACTATTGAATCTTTTTGATTTTTCATACATTGCTGGTTAATTTGAATTTTATAACCTTGCTCTTTGATCATATTTATAACTGTTGGAACAGTTTTTCCAAAAATTTCTGCTCCTTGGCTTCCTCCTAAAACCAAAATAGAAAAATTTTCTTTTTTTACTTTTTTTTCTGAATTTAAATAATTTAATATATTTTTTTCTATAATTGTTCCTACTACATCAAGTTTGGTTTTGTGCTTTTCTGGAAAATTTTCTTTTATATCTTTTCCCAAAAAAACTTTTTTAGCTATTGGTAATAAATACTTATTAGCCTTTCCTACTACTATATTGGGCTCATATATTACTAATGGTATATTAAAAAATTTTGAAGCTAAAGAAGTTGGAAATGAAACATAGCCTCCAAATCCAATTATTAGATCTGCCCTTTCTTTTTTTAAAATAGAAACTGATTTTAATACTGATATAAAAATTCTAATTACTGATAAAATTTTACCTAATAAGTTTTTGCTTGCTAAAGTTCCTGTTCTTAATTCGTATGATTTAAATTTTAAATTTTTATTTAAAAAATTATTTCCTCTTTTATCAGTCACCAATACTACATTGTACCCTTTTTGTAAAAAATGTTTCATTAAATTAATTGCTGGAAAAATATGACCACCTGTTCCACCTGCGCAAAAAATTATTTTCTTATTCATTGTTAAAATACCTTCCAGAATCTTTTCTTGTAAAATTTAAAATAATACCCGCAACAAATGCACTTCCAATTAAAGAAGATCCTCCATAACTCAAAAATGGAAGAGTCATGCCAGTAGTCGGAAGAAGGCGAATATTAACACCTATGTGAATAAATGTTTGAATAATTAAAAGCGCAATTAACCCTGATAAAGCTAATTTTATAAATTCATCTTTTTCTAAAAAAATTTTATTTAATACTTTGTATCCAATAAATAGAAACGCAGTAATAATAAATAAAACAAAAACAGCTCCAAACTCTTCAGAGATAACCGCGATTATGTAATCAGTATGTGCTTCGGGTACTTTTTCTTTTAATATTCCTTCCCCCATTCCCTGGCCGGTCAATCCACCTTGTTTGATGGCGTCTAGAGCTTTCTGTGACTGAAAATCATCACCCGACTTTGGATCTATAAATGTTTTAATTCTTGAAAAAACATAACCAAATTTTTCTGGAAAAAAAAATATTAATAAAGCAAAAATAATTAAAAATGCGAAAATTAATATTGCTAAAATTATCATATTGAATCCTGAGACAAAAATCATAGTAATCCATGTCGAAGCTAACAACAGAGTTTGTCCAAGATCAGGCTGATTAATTAAAAAAAGTGTAATTACAAATAGAAATATAAAAGAATATAAGTACCTTTTGTAAATATGGGTCTTTTCATTAATAATTATAATTTTTGCAATAAAAATTATGAACAGTGGTTTTAACAGTTCAATTGGCTGAAATCTAGGAAGGAAAGGAAGCTCCATCCATCTTTTAGATCCCTTTACCTCAACACCAAATAATGGAACTAGGAAAAGAAATAAGAGAGAAATAAAAAAAATATAAGGTAAAAATTTTATTAAAGTTTTTTTATCTTGAATTGAAATTGCTACAAGTAGAGACAAAGAAATACAAACAAAGAATAAATGTTTTATGAAAAAAAAATATGTTTGTTTATTCATTTTTTCTCCTACAACTGAAGAAGTTGATGAAAAAGAAAAAAATAATCCTAATAAAAAAAGAGAAACAAACGAAATTAAAATTTCTTTATCTACATTTCTCCACCATTTTGCGATCGCGCTTGTATTATCTCTGCTAAAATTAAACATTTAACTTCGCTTAAATTTTCCCATTATTAACTTCTTGAAGTAATTACCTCTATTTTCAAAATTTTTATACTGATCAAAGGAAGCCGCTGCAGGACTTAGTAAAATTGTCTTTTTTGAATTTCCATCCACTTTAATATCCTTATAAATATTATTTATCGCATTCTTCATATTTCTAGATATTGTGTAAGGAATATTTTTTCTAATTTGTTTTATAAAAAAAGATGAATTTTTTCCAATTACGTAAGCTTTTATGATTATTTTTTTAAAATTTTTTAAATGAAAGTAATCTTTTTTTTTTGGTAAACCACCTAGAATCCAATATATATTTTTGTTGCTCATAAGAGCTTGCTTTGTTGCCTCAAAACTAGTGGCTTTTGAATCGTTGATAAATGTTATATCTTTTTTTTTCAAAAATATTTCGTGTCTATGCTCTAAACCTTTAAAAAAATTTACAGATCTAACAAACGATCTATCGTTAATATTAAATTTTTTTGCTAATTGATAAACAAAACTCATATTTTCATCATTAATTGTAGATTTTAAGTAAATATTTCTAATTTTTTTTCTAACAATCTGATAATTTTTAACTGATACAAATATCAATTTTCCTTTAAAATTATTTTTTCTATAGTAATTTGTTAATTTTTTGTTGTTAAGAAAAGCAAAATCATTCTTCTGTTGATTTTTAAAAATTTTAAATTTAGAATCCATATAATTTTTCATTGTTATATGCCAGTCTAAATGATCATTAGTTATATTTAGTATCATCGCATAGCTTGGGCTAATAAATTGGGAATATTCCAATTGGAAAGATGATGCTTCAATTATTATTATTGAATCTTTTTTAACTACTAAATCTAATATTGGTTTTCCTATATTGCCTCCTAATTTAACTTTTATATTATTTTTTTTTAGTACAGTTTCAATAATTTTACATGTAGTAGATTTTCCATTACTTCCTGTTACAACAATTGATTGAATTTTTGGATTTAAAATATAAAAAAGATCGAGATCGGTAATAATTTTATGTTTATTTTTTATAAGTTTTTTTTTTAATCTAGATTTTTTAATATTTATTCCTGGACTAAGTATTATCCAATCAATTACATCTAGAATTTTTTCAAAGTGTTTTTCTTTATATTTTTTATTTATTCGATGAAAATCTCTTACTGTTTTGTTGTCATCCCAAATAAGAAAATTATCTGCTCTTTTTTTTCTAAGGAAATTAATAACTGATCTACCTGTTATGCCTAATCCGTAAATTGCAAAAGAATTTTGTTGAAAAAAACTTTCTTTTAATTTTTTTGAAAAATTCATTAATTAACGTAACTTCAGTGTAGCCAAGCCTATCAATGCCAAAATTATTGATATTATCCAAAATCTAATAACGACTGTTGATTCTGCCCACCCTTTTTTTTCAAAATGATGGTGTAAAGGAGCCATCATAAATACTCTTTTTCCGGTAAGTTTAAATGAAACCACTTGAATAATAACCGAAGCTGTTTCTAAAACAAACAAACCCCCTATGATTCCCAAAACAATTTCATGTTTTGAAATTATACTCACTGCACCCAAAGACCCTCCCAAAGAAAGTGATCCGGTGTCTCCCATAAAAATTTTTGCTGGAGGTGCGTTAAACCATAAAAATCCCAAACAAGATCCTACTATAGCTCCACAAAAAATTGCTGATTCTCCTACGTTGACAATATAAGGTATGTGCAAGTATTCAGAAAAAACTGTATTTCCTGTAACGTAACAAATAAGAGTGAAGGACAAAGCCACCAACATTACAGGTACTGTGGCTAAGCCATCTAAACCATCGGTAAGGTTAACCGCATTAGAAGAGCCTACTATTATAAAAAGAGCAAATGGAATAAAAAATAATCCTAAATGAAGCGTTAAATTTTTAAAAAAAGGAAAATAAAGATTTTTAAGGTGTTCGTTGTTTCCAAACTTTAATAATAAAAATATAGCAATCAAGGAAAGAATAATTTGAAAAGTTAATTTTGTCAGGGAAGATATTCCTCTTGAATTTTTTTGTTTTATTTTTAAATAATCATCTATAAATCCAAGCAATCCAAAACTTGTTGCAACAAATAACAAAACCCAAATATATCCATTTTTTAAATCTGCCCATAACAAAGTTCCAAAGAGAATTCCTATTAAAATTAAAAAACCACCCATTGTAGGCGTTCCAACTTTTTTAACTATATGATCTATTGGACCATCTTCTCTAATTGGACCGGTAATTTTATGATTTTGAATAAATCTTATAAATGGTCCTCCAATTAAAAAAACTATTATCATTGAAGACATAACCGAAAGTCCAGTCCTAAAGGTTAAGTAACGAAACACGTTAAGTGCAGAAAACTGGTCTACTAATGAAATTAAAAAATTGTATAACACTGATTTATATCCTTTTAATATTCTTTGAAAATTGATTCAATCCTGTTGCATTGGATCCTTTTATCATAAGCAAATCGTTATTGTTAATAAACTTTCTAAAATAATAGTATGCCTCGTTAAGGTTATTAAATACTTTACCTTTTTTATACTTAGATAAATTTTTAAAAGTCTCTCTAATATACTTTCCATAAACAAAAACTTTATCAATATTACTTTCATTAATTACTCCAGATAATTCTTTATGAAATTTTTTTGATTTTTTTCCTAGCTCAAGCATATCACCTAAAAAAGCAATCTTCTTTGATTTAGTTTTCGTTTTATAATTATTCATATTTTTAATTGCCGAAACCATGGATAGTGGGTTTGCATTATAACTTTCATCTATAAATTTAAATCTTTTTTTAAATTTTTTAACAATTTTAGAATCCCCCCTTCCACTAGGAAGAATAAAATTTTTAAATTTTTTATTTATTTTTATTAAATTTAAATTTAAAACATACAGAACGCCAATGCAGGCTAGAATATTATTTATAAAACTACCAGTAGAATACGGAACATCAAAATAAAAATTTCTTGTT
>CABYJR010000027.1 GCA_902519445.1 uncultured Pelagibacteraceae bacterium | reverse complement strand
CCTTTTTGGGCTGAGTCCATCATTGTTTTTAATGATTCTGGATCAATGCCAGGTATTGGAACATAGGTTCCTAAACGATAAATTGATAAAATAAAAACTGTAAATAAAATTCTATTTCTTAAATCATTATCTTTTGAAAAAAAACCACTATTCTTATTTTCGTTTATCATTAGAAATATAATATTATTTAATTAATGTAACTGTACCGCCAGCTTTTTCTATTTTTTCCTTGGCTGATTTAGATATTGCGTTTACTTCAATATTTAATTTTTCCTTAAAATCGTTAGATCCTAGTAATTTTAATTTCTTATATTTTTTGTTAATTAGCTTAAGTTTTTGTAAATTAGACAAATTAATTTTATCTTTGCTGAAAGATGTGTTTTTTTTAATTATCTCCTGAATTCTAGATAAACTTATAATTGCAATTAAATTTTTTTTATTAATTGAATTAAAACCCCTTTTAGGTAATCTTCTATATAAAGGCATTTGACCACCCTCAAAACTTTTTATAGCTACACCAGATCTGGATTTTTGTCCTTTGTGCCCTCTCCCAGATGTTTTACCTTTTGATGAGCCAATACCTCTTCCAAGTCTTTTCTTTTTTGCCTTTGGTATTCTTAATTTTAATGTATTTAGTTGCATAATTATTTTATTGTTTCTTTTTTGTTATTTCGGCTATATTTTTTCCTCTATTGAAAGCTATATCTTTTGGAGATTTTTGACTCTTTAAACCTTTAATACAAGCTCTCAAAACATTTATTGGATTCGAAGAGCCCATTGATTTACCTACTATATCTTTTATACCCAATACTTCGCATGCAGCTCTAATTGGTCCTCCTGCAATAATTCCTGTTCCTGAGGGAGCTGCCCTTAACAAAACTTTTCCTGCGCCATCTTTTGATAAAATATCATGATGTAGTGTTCTTCCTTCTTTTAATGGAATCTTAAATAAGTTGTTTTTTGCAGATTGAGTTGCTTTTTTAATAGCATCAGGCACCTGCTTAGCCTTACCGTGACCTACTCCTATTGATCCTTCAAAATTACCAACTACAACCAATGCGGAAAATGCAAATCTTCTTCCACCTTTTACAACTTTCGTTATTCTGTTAACTGATACTAATTTATCTTTAAATTCCGCTTTATCCATAATAATTAAAATCTTAATCCTCCTTTACGGATTGCCTCTGCAAGAGATTTGATTCTTCCATGAAATCTATATCCACCTCTATCAAAATAAACATTTGTAATTTTTTTTTCTAAAGCCTTTTTTATTAAAATTTGAGCAACATCAGTATTTTTTTCTGATTTTTTTTTCCCTTTATTTTTTTTAGATACTGATGTTGCGGAAATAAGAGTTTTGTTATTTTTGCTATCTATAATTTGAGCAGATATGTTTTTTGCAGAACGAAATATGCTTAATCTAAACCTATCTGTATTAATTTGATTAAGTTTTTTTCTTATTCTCTTGCTTCTTTTATTATGCTCTTTACTTGCCATATTATTTCTTTTTTCCTTCTTTTCTTAAAACATATTGCCCTCGTTCCTTGATGCCTTTGGCTTTATATGGTTCAACTGGCTTTAACATTTTTATTTCTGAAGTTACTTTTCCAACTAACTCTTTGTCTACTCCTGAAATTTTAATTATAGTATTTTTTTCTACTAAAACTTTAATATTTTCAGGAATTTTATATGAAACGTCATGGCTAAATCCTATTTGCAAATTTAAAATATTTCCTTTTAAATTAGCTCTGAAACCTACTCCACTTAATTCAAGAATTTTTTCATGTCCAGCTGAAACACCAATTAATGCACTATTAATGATACTTCTAGTTGTCCCCCATAAAATATTCAAACTGCTATCTTTTTTATTTTTCTTTAAATTTAAAATTTTATCATCATTTATTGTAGCTGTAAAAATTTTATCATTTATAGTTAGTTCTTTTGAACCTTTTGGTCCTGTCATAACTAGCTTTCCATTTTCAACTTTTACCTTTGTGTCTTTAGGTATAGATATAGGTTTTTTTCCAAGTTTAGACATAAATATTAAAACACCTTACAAATTATTTCTCCACCAATTTTTTTAATTCTTGCATCATTATCGGTCATTATTCCTTTTGACGTAGATACAATTGCTATACCTAATCCATTTTGAATCTTAGGTATGCTTTCTGCCTTTGAATAGACCCTTCTGCCAGGTTTAGAGACTCTGGAAATCTCTCTTATAACAGGAATTCCATTATTATATTTTAAATCAACTAATAAAAATTTATTATTTTTTTCTTTTGAAGAAGGTTTATAATCAGAAATATAACCTTCCTCTTTTAACACGTCCAATATTTTTGCTCTGAATTTAGAATTAGGAATTGATACTGTGTTTAATGTCCTAAGTTGTGCATTTCTAATTCTTGTTATCATATCTGAAATAGGGTCTGTAAAGCTCATAATTTCTCCTTTTTTACCAACTCGATTTTGTCATGCCAGGTATTTTACCACTTGAGGCAAGTTCTCTAAGTGCAATTCTAGAAATTCTTAATTTTCTATAAACACCACGTGGACGACCTGTTATCTCACATCTGTTTCTTATTCTTGTTCTAGCAGAATTTCTTGGAATTTTTGCTAACTTTAGTTGAGCCTCAAATCTTTCTGTTAAAGGTAATTTTTTATTTTTTATAATTTTTTTAAGTAAATCTCTCTTTTTTAAAAATTTCTTTGAAAGTTTTATTCTTTTCAAATTTCTTTGGATGGAACTAGTTTTAGCCATATTAATTTAATCCTTTCTTGCCTTTAGTTTTATAAAATGGAAAATTCAATGCTTTTAATAATGCGTATGAAACTTTTTTGCTACTTCCAGAAGTACATAATGTAATGTCCATACCTCTAATTCGATCTACTTTATCAAAATTTATTTCAGGAAATATTATGTGTTCTTTAATACCAAAAGTGAAATTACCATTATTATCGAATCCGTTAGGATTCAAACCTTCAAAATCCTTAATTCTAGGAAGAGCGATATTGACAAGTCTATCTACAAATTCATACATTTTGTTTTTTCTAAGTGTGACTTTAACTCCTGCAGCCATTCCTTTTCTTGTTTTAAAATTAGATATAGATTTTTTAAATTTAGTAACAATTGGCATTTGGCCGCTAATTAAAGACATATCTTCTATACAATTTTGTAGTATTTTTTTATCACTAGCATTCTGTCCTAGTCCCATATTTAAAATTACTTTTTCAATTTTTGGAACCATAAGTTTATTTTTTAATGAAAATTCTTTTTGAAGTTCATTTATAATTTTATTTTCATAATATTCTTTTAATCTAGGTCCCATTATTTATTACCTCTTTTTTCAGCTTTTTTATCTATTTCTAAGTTTTTTAAATTTGAAATATGTATAAAATTTTCTTTAGAAATAATTCCCCCTTTTTTTTCCTTGGTAGATTTTTCATGTTTTTTAATAATATTTATACCTTTAACCTTAGCTCTGTTTTCGGTTCTTAATATTTCAATTACTTCACCTTTTTTTCCTTTATCTTTTCCGCTTAGAACCTGGACTTGGTTACCTTTTTTAATCATGCTTATAATACCTCCGGTGCAAGTGAAATTATTTTTGTTTGTCCTTTTGCTCTTAATTCTCTAGTAACTGGTCCAAAAATTCTTGTGCCAACCGGTTCACCTTTATCATCGATAATAACAACTGCATTGTTATCAAATTTAACGGAAGTTCCATCATTTCTATGAATCGAATATTTTGTTCTTACGACTACCGCTTTTTGAACTGAACCTTTTTTGACTTTTCCATTGGGAAGAGCATCTTTTACACTAATAACTATTCTATCTCCAATAGACGCATACCTTCTTTTGGAGCCACCTAATACCTTTATACACTCAACTCTTCTTGCGCCTGTATTATCAGCGACATTTAATTCTGTTTGAACTTGTATCATTTGTTAATTACCTCCCATTTCTTCTTTTTAGAAAATGGTCTGGACTCTATTATTTTGACAATATCTCCTATTTTAAATTTATTATTTTCATCATGAGCATGATATTTTTTAGATGAAGTAATTACTTTTTCAAAAAAAGGATGAGAAAATCTTCTTTTCACTAAAACTACAATAGTTTTGTTGTTTTTGTCTCTAATTACCTTACCTTTTAATATTTTTTTAGTCATTTTAGTTATTTTTATTTAGCTTAGTTAATAATTTCGCCACATCTTTTTTAATTGTGGAAACTTTTGCTGTATCATCCATTTGTCCATTTACTTTTCTAAATCTAAAATTAAACAAATCTTTTTTTAGACTGTTTATTTTGTTTTTTATTTCATCTTTGCTTAATTTATTTATTTCCTTACTTTTCATTTTTAAAACCTTTTAATAAATTTTGTTTTTATAGGCAATTTAGTAGAAGCTTTATATAAAGCTACTCTTGCAGTAGGTTCGTCAATACCATCTACCTCAAATATAATTCTTCCTGGTTTAACTCTGCAAGCCCAGTACTCTGGTGCACCTTTCCCTTTTCCCATTCTTACTTCTGTAGGTTTTTTCGAAACGGGAATATTAGGAAAGACTCTAGTCCACACCTTACCTGTTCTTTTCATATATCTAGTTAAAGCTACTCTTGCAGCTTCAATTTGTTTTCCAATAACTCTATCTGGCTGGATAGCTTTTAAACCATATTGTCCATAATTTAATTTTGCTGCTCTTGTAGCATTGCCATGGATTCTTCCTTTATGTGCTTTTCTATATTTACTTCTTGTTGGTTGCAGCATTTTTTATATCCTTTTTATTTTTTTCTGATTTATCAGTAAAAACTTCACCTTTGTAAATCCAAACTTTTACACCTATTATTCCATAAGCAGTAAGAGCTTCTGCTTCAGCATAATCTACTTCAGCTCTAAAATTGTGCAATGGTACACTTCCTTCTCTAATCCATTCTGTTCTTGCAATTTCGTTACCAGCCAGCCTTCCCGCTACGCATACTCTGATTCCTTTAGCGCCCAATCTCAATGTTGATTGTATGGCTCTTTTCATTGCTTTTCTAAAAGCTATTCTTTTTACTAATTGTTGCGCAATATTATCTGCCACGAGGAATGCATTTAATTCAGGTTTTTTAACTTCTTTAATATTTAAACTAATTTCAGTATTAGAAATTTTTGACAAATTATTTTTTATCTTTTCGATATCAGAACCTTTTTTACCTATTACAAATCCCGGTCTAGATGTATAAATTGAAACGATACATTTTTTAGATGTTCTTTCTATAAAGACTTGAGAAACACCAGAGTTCACTACATTTTTCTTTACATATTCTCTAATTTTGTAATCTTCAATAAGTAATTTTCCATATTCACGTTTTTTAGAAAACCAAACAGAGTCCCAGCCTCTGTTTATTCCTAGTCTAAACCCTATAGGGTTAACTTTTTGTCCCATAAGATTCCTCCTTTTTTGTAGTTCCTTCAGATAAAATTATAGTCAGATTTGAAAATGGCTTTTTAATACCACTTGCTCTACCTTTAGCTCTTGCTCTAAATCTTTTTAAAACAAGAGACTTTCCTACATAAGCTTCTTTAATGTATAAATTATCTATATCATATTGATTGTTGTTTTCAGCATTAGCTATAGCTGACTGAACAGTTTTTTTGATATCATGAGCTACTCTTTGTCTTGCAAAAGATAAATCTCTTATAACAATATCAGCTTTTTTACCTCTTATATTTTTCAATAAAAGGTTAATCTTTCTTGCGCTACACCTAACGTTTCTATTTATTGCTTTAACTAAATTTTCATTTTTTTGCATTACTTAGATCCTTCTTTTGGTTTTGCCGGAGCTGCCGGTTTAGCTGTTCCGGGCGTAGCACCAGGTGCTGCTTTTGGTGGTGCTCCACCTTCAGCTTCAGCTGTTTGCGCTGCTTTCTTATCTGCAGGAGTATGTCCACTAAATTGTCTCGTAGGTGAAAACTCTCCTAACTTATGCCCAACCATTTCTTCTGAGATTTTAATAGGAATAAATTTTTTACCATTATGAATTAAAAAGCTTGTTCCAATAAACTCAGGTATTATTGTAGATTTTCTTGACCATGTTTTTATAGGAACTGATGTTCCTTTAGTTTTTTGTTGTTCAACTTTTTTAATTAAACTTGGATCAACAAATGGACCTTTCCAAACTGAACGTGACATAATTTAAACCCTTTTTTTCCTTCTTGCTATAATAAATTTATTTGTTCTTTTATTAGTTCTAGTTTTTAAACCTTTTGCAGATTGGCCCCATGGAGATACAGGATCTCTTCCTCCTGAAGTTTTTCCTTCACCACCACCATGTGGGTGATCTACTGGATTCATTACAACTCCTCTTGATTGCGGCCTAATACCTTTCCATCTATTTCTACCTGCTTTACCTATTTTTATATTTTGATGATCGTTGTTTGAAACAGATCCAATTGTAGCTCTCGCTGTATTTATAATTTTTCTTATCTCACCAGAATTTAATTTTATTATACAATAATTGTCATCAGTTCCTGAGATTTGTGCTGATGCACCTGCTGATCTAACTAATTTCGCTCCTGAATTTGGTTGCAATTCAATATTATGTATATCTGTACCTGTAGGAATGTCTGATAACTGCATACAATTTCCTACCTCTATCTTTTTATTTCTACCTGAAACAATTTCATCTCCTTTTTTAATTTTGTTTGGCGCAATAATATAACTCATCACTCCGTCTTCGTATTTAATTAAAGCAACATAAGCTGATCTATTTGGATCATATTCAATTCTTTCGACCTTTGCTTTCATATCATCCTTTTTTCTATAAAAATCAATTTGTCTATATCTTTGTTTATGTCCAGCACCTTTATGTCTAGAAGTAATTCTGCCAAGATTGTTCCTTCCTCCTGTGGAATGACTGCCTACAGTTAATGATTTAATCGGTTTACCTTTCCATAAATTTTTTCTATCTACTAATACAGTTCCTCTAGTAGATTTTGTATATGATTTAAAAGTC
>CABYJR010000026.1 GCA_902519445.1 uncultured Pelagibacteraceae bacterium | reverse complement strand
AAACTTTATTAAATCAAATATGACAAAAGCTATGGATTTATTAAAGCCAAGAGACCCAGATGATATAATTGAAAAACTTAAAGGTTCAACAGAGAATTTTCATATTTATACTTTTGGTGGTCTAAAAGAAACTAACAAATGGTTAACGGAGAATAATTATGTCTAAAAAAAAGAAAAAAGCTAAAAAAAATAAAGTTAAAAAAATTAAGTCAGTTTCATTTAAACCTGAAAAAGTTAATTACGATAAAGTTAGACACACAACAACTGTTGATCAGTCAGATCGACACGTGCCTTATAATTTAAGACAAAGCGGACCAACAAAAGTAGAATTATTAATTTCAACGAGAGTAAGAAAATCACCTTACTGGCATTTATCCATGAAAGCAGGATGCTGGCGAGCTACAGTTTATAATCGAGTTTATCATCCAAGAGGTTATGTAAGACCTGAAAAAGGTGGAGCCATGGTTGAATATGCAGCAATAAAAAATCATGTAACGATGTGGAATGTAGCTGTGGAAAGACAAATTCGTGTAAAAGGACCAGATGCCGAAAGATTTACAGATTATGTGATAACACGTGATGCAACTAAAATTTCAACAATGAGAGGTCGTTACGTTATTCTTTGTAATAATAAAGGTGGTGTACTAAACGATCCAGTTTTATTGAGAGTTGCTGATGATGAGTTTTGGTTCAGTTTGTCTGATTCTGATATCGGAATGTACCTGCAAGGTGTTAATGCAGATAAAAAATTCAATGTAGAAATAGACGAAATTGATGCGTGTCCAGTACAAATACAAGGACCTAAATCGAAAGCACTATTAAATGATTTAATCGGAGATCAAGTTGATTTAGATAACATGCCTTTTTATGGTTTAGCAGAAGCTAAAGTAGGAGGTAGAAGTTGTGTAATTTCTCAATCAGGATTTTCTGGTGAAGCTGGATATGAAATTTATCTTCGTGATGCCACTTTATACGCTGAGGATATGTGGAATGCTGTTTTAAAAGCTGGAAAAAAACACAAGCTAATGGTCATTGCACCCGCACACCATAGAAGAATTCAAGCAGGAATATTGTCTTGGGGCCAAGATATGGATAATGAACACAATCCTTTTCAGTGTAACTTAGGTTACCAAGTATCTTTGTCTGGTAAAGGCGAATGGAATAAAACAACAGACTATGTGGGAAAAGAAGCTTTAGAAAAAATGAAAGAAGAAATTCAACAAGGAAAAAAACCTTATAAACTTCAACTCGTAGGCATGGAACTAGGTGGCAAACCTATAGAAGAGTATGCTCCAGACTTTTGGCTAATTTCAGATGCAAAAGGAGGAAAACCAATAGGTTATATTACATCACCTTGGTACCACCCAGAAAAGAAAAAAAATATTGCAATGGGATATGTTCCGTATGAGGGACATAAAAGTGCCAAAGGATTTCCAATTGGAAATTTTGGTAAAAAATACAAAGTACATCTACCAAAGAAATATTCCAGCAAGCCAGTCGATGCTGTGGTTGTTCCAATACCATTTACTCAGTCATTTAATGCAAATACACGTGAGGCTGAAGTTTTGGCTACTTTAAATAAATAGTTAAATATTAAAGCTAGCTTTAATACCATCGACGATAAATTGTGTTGCAAGGGCAGCAAGTATAAAAGCCATAACTCTAGCTGTAATATGTAAAAATTGTTTAGGTAAAAATTTTACAATATAACTTCCGCCTATCATTAATAATAGACTGACAAGTAGAGCTGCAATTAAAGCTATAATAACAATTATGTGAAATTCAGGTAAACTTGCATAGTTTCCTATTAAAAGAATTATAGTGGCTAATGTAGCTGGTCCAGCAATAAATGGGATAGCGATTGGAAAAATTGTAATTTCATCATAACTTTTTTCATCTAGAGCTTCCTCTACTTTTTTTTCTCTTCTTATTTTTCTTTTTTCAAAAAGAATATCAATCGCTATAAACATCAGAATAACTCCCCCAGCAATCTTTAAAGAATCTAAGGTAACACCTAACGCTTCCAGCAAATATCTTCCAATATAGGCAAAAGCTATAAGAATAAAAAAAGCTATTATTGTGCTTTTTATTGCTATTTGAATTTTTTTTTTAAATTTAGCATCTTCAGTAAGACTTAAAAAAAATGGCAGATTTCCTATAGTGTCTATAGTTATAAAAAATAATACAAAAGAATTTATAAAAGCTGCAGTCATGTCTTTATTTCATATATTTTAATGGCAATAATATGATATAGAGTAAAAATGAATTCACAATTTATAAATAGAATGATCAGAGCATCTAAGTTAGATGTTACCCTTTATGAAGAAGTAGAAGCAGATAAATCAGCAACAATACAAGCTGCTATTGTAGTTGTCCTTTCAAGTTTAGCAGCTGGAGTGGGAGCTCTATCACTTGGGGCTTCTAATTTTTTGATGGCTCCACTACTTTCATTGGTTAGTTGGTATATATGGGCTTATTTAATTTATTTAATTGGCGCAAAACTTTTTCCAGAACCTACAACTAAATCTGATCATGGTGAATTATTAAGAACAATAGGTTTTTCCAGCGCCCCAGGATTAATCAGGGTTTTTGGTTTTACCCCAGAATTAATGAGTATAACTTTTATTGGAGCTGGGATATGGATGTTAGTTGCTATGGTTGTTGCCGTAAGGCAAGCTTTAGATTATCAAAGCACTTGGAGAGCTATTGGAGTCGTTGTTATAGGTTTTTTAGTACAAGCTATAGTTTTGATTATGTTCCTAAGAATTTTTGGTCCAGCTTAAACTGGAAAAATTGTTTTTGCTGTATAGCAAGAATCACAAATTTTATATCCATGTTTAATCAAATTTTGTGAAACGCTCTCTTCTTCTTTTTTACATTCTTCACAAACATTATCTAATTCTTCGGTCAAATGACCTCTCCCATATACTTTGGACTTGATACATTAGTAGTCATCCAGCAATTTTTAAAACTACCTTCAAGCAAAACTTTTTCTATTTGCCATATGTAATAATATTTTTCCTTGTTTTTTGTTAATACGGTGACTTTGAATATTGATATGTCCTTGTCTTCTTTTAGTATTGTGATTTCACTATTTTCATGACTTATTAATATTTTATAGTTTTCGCTATAGATCATTTCTTTAAATTTATCTAAAGGTCCTGTAATTTCTTTGTTATTTGGATGCGCAAATTCCCAAGTTTGTTCGATACCAGCGTCTTTGTAGGGTTTATTATTATTTTTTAATGAATTTAATTGTATCATGAGAACTTCAAAAGGACCAAGATTTGTATTTGGTTTGATCAAATCTGCACTAGAAATATTTGTAAAGATAAAAAGTAAAAATATTGTTTTAATTAGTATTTTCATTACTCATTTTCAGCTGGTTTTAATTCTCCATCCTCATACTTTGCAGGAGAATATTTGGTATCTGGATCAAAACCTCCTTGAAATCTTAAAAAACCTAAAGCTATCAATAGTAGAATTACGCTAGCTATAGACAATTTTGCCACTGGTATTTTTTTGTTTTCCAGTTTTTTAAGCCAAGAGTAGAAAAAGTAGAGACCAAAAGGACCCACAATAGCCAACAAAAGTATAATTTTTTTTATCATTTAAATCTAACTTGACGTATCATATTCTTATATTTAGAAATTTACCTTATTTATTTATGAAATCAAAAACTAAAGTTGTTGTTATTGGGGGCGGTGCAGTTGGTACGAGCATGCTCTACCACCTTGCTAAAAAAGGCTGGTCAGACGTAGTTTTAGTTGAAAGAAAAGAACTTACTTCTGGATCAACCTGGCATGCAGCTGGTCTATTACCACTTTTTAACATGAGTTATTCAGTAGGTCAGCTCCACAAATATGCAGTTAATCTTTATAAAACTTTAGAAAAAGAAACAGGAAAAAATGTTGGATTTAGCGTTGTATCAAATATTAGATTAGCAAGTACAAAAGATAGAATGGACGAGTATCATCAGTATGCGGGGGTAGCCCAAACCATTGGTGTAGATTATAAATTTTTAACTCCTGACCAGGTAAAAGAAATTTGGCCATTGTGTAATACTTCTGATTTAATTGGAGCTATTCAACATCCAGAGGATGGATATATACAGCCAGCTGACTTAACACAAGCTCTTGCCACAGGTGCAAGAAATAAAGGAGCAGAAATTTACAGAAACACTACAGTTATTGGAATAAAGCAAACAAAAAATGGGTGGGTAGTAGAAACTGATAAAGGTACAATTGAATG
The DNA here is from genome assembly GCA_902519445.1 of uncultured Pelagibacteraceae bacterium. GTDB lineage: Bacteria > Pseudomonadota > Alphaproteobacteria > Pelagibacterales > Pelagibacteraceae > AG-414-E02. Next base: position 3,384 of record CABYJR010000026.1, on the reverse strand, counting down.
TGAACATGTAGTGTCATGTTCAGGAAATTTTGCACGACAAACTGGTAAAATGGTTGGATTAGAAATTCCTGTTATACCTGTTGAACATCAATATATTGTAACAGAGCCTCATCCAGAAATTGTGAAGAGAAAGAAAGAAGGAAAACCAGAAATGGGAGTGCTTAGAGATAGTGATAGCAGATGGTACATGAGAGAAGAAGCGGGTGGTCTTATTCTAGGACCTTATGAAGATGGTGCACCTTGTTGTTATGTAAACGGGCCCTCAAAAGATTCAGAGTATGAGTTATTTCAGGAAGATTTAGAAAGACTAGCGCCTCATATAGAAGGAGCTATTCATCGTGTTCCAGCTTTTGGAGAAGTTGGAGTTAAAAAAGTTTATAATGGTGCAATTTGTTACACACCAGATGGAAATCCAATAGTTGGACCAGCTTGGGGTTTAAAAAATTTTTGGATTAATGAAGGACATAGTTTTGGAATTACAGCTGCAGGCGGAGCGGGATGGCAGCTTGCAGAATGGATTATTGATGGCGAACCAACAGTTGATATGCTTGGCGTCGAACCTAGAAGATATGGAGACTATTGTTCTAAATCATATTTAAAAGAAAAAAATGAAGAAGCTTATAGAAACGTTTTTATCATTCATTATCCTGACGAAGAAAGAGAAGCGGGAAGACCTTTAAGACAAGCACCTTGTTATGACAGAATGAAAAAATTAGGTGCAGTATTTGGTCAGAAATTTGGATGGGAAAGACCTAATTTTTTTGCAGTTGATGGAATGGAGCAAAAAGATGATTGGTCATTCAGAAGATCTAAATGGTTTAAAGCAGTTGAAAAAGAATGTAAAAATGTAAAAGAAAATGTAGGTCTTTTAGATATGACGGCGTTTGGCAAGTGTAGAATTAAAGGACCAGGTGCAGAAAAATTTCTAGATTATTTAGTTGCCAATAAGCTACCGAAAAAAATTGGAAGAGTTAACTTATGCCACGCTCTTAATACCAAGGGAGGAGTGCATTCTGAGTTTACAATAATGAAAGAAGCTGAAAATAGTTACTATTTAGTATCTGCAGGTGCATTTCAGCGACTAGATCATGATTGGATACAAAAATGGATGCCAACAGATGGTTCAGTTCAATTCGAAAATCTAACAAATGCAATGGGAGTATTAGTCGTGGCCGGACCAAAAGCTAGAGAATTGATGAAAAAAGTCTCTAACGATGATTTTTCAAATGAAAATTTTAAATGGTTAAGTTCTAAAAAAATAGATGTTGGTAATGCTCCATGTACAGCCTTAAGAGTAAACTTTGTTGGGGAATTAGGGTGGGAACTTCATCATCCAATCGAATATCAAAACCACATATTTGATAAATTAATGGAACACGGAAAAGATCTTGGTTTAAAACCTTTTGGAATTAGAGCAATGAATAGTTTAAGGGTAGAAAAATCGTATAAGTTGGTAGGCACAGAATTATCTATTGAATATTCCCCATACGAATCTGGATTAGACAGATTTATACACCCAAATAAGGGAAAATTTATTGGATTGGAAGCCCTAAATAAATGGAGAGAAAAAGGTTTTCAAAATAAATTAGTAACAATGGAAGTGCACAATATTACCGATGCAGATGTATTAGGGAACAATCCAATTTATAACAATGGAAAAGTAGTTGGTAGAGCTACTGGGGGAGATTTTGGTTTTAGACTAAACAAATCAATAGCTTTGGGAATGATTAAGCCAGAAATTGCGACAAAAGGGCAAAAATTAAAAATTGATATTTTAGGCAAAATGCATGACGTTACAATTTTGGATGAGAGTCCTTATGATCCAGAAAACAAATTATTAAGAGCTTAAATGAAAATCTTAGTCGCTGTTAAAAGGGTTATTGATTACAACGTGCAAATAAGAGTCAAAGAAGATGGCTCAGGCGTTCATACAGATAACGTAAAAATGTCAACTAATCCTCCAGATGATAACGCTATCGAAGAAGCAGTAAAACTTAAAGAAACAGGAAAAGCTAAAGAAGTGGTTGCTATTACCGTAGGAAATGAAAAAGCACAAGAAACTGTTAGAAAAGCTCTAGCAGTTGGCGCAGACAGAGGAATCCATGTAAAAACAGATAATTATATTGAACCTTTGGGTGTTTCAAAAATTTTAAAAAAAGTTATTGAAAAAGAAAAACCTGATATGATTTTTATGGGTAAACAAGCAATCGACGATGATTGCAATCAAACAGGACAAATGCTTTCCGCACTGTTAGGTTTTTCACAAGGAACCTTCGCGTCAAAAATTGAAGTAAAAGATAAAGTTATCCAAGTTACCAGAGAAGTGGATGAAGGTTTAGAAACAGTAGAAATAAATCTTCCAGCTATTGTTACTTGTGATTTGAGGCTTAATGAACCGCGTTATGCATCACTTCCTAATATAATGAAAGCAAAAAAAAAACCAATTGAACAGTTAATTGCTAAAGATCTGGGTGTTGATATTTCAAATAGAATCCAACAGTTAAAAGTAGAAGAGCCTCCCAAAAGAAAAGGTGGAGTTAAAGTGGCTAATGTAGCTGAACTCGTCAGTAAACTTAAAAATGAGGCTAAAGTAATATAATGTCAGTTTTAGTAGTAGCAGAGCATGATAATTCAAAATTAAAAACATTTACTTTAAATGCAATTAATGCCAGTTCTAAAATTGATGCAGACATACATGTATTAGTCGCAGGAAATAAATGTGAAAATGTTTGCAAAGAAGTATCTGCAATTCCATTAGTGAAAAAAGTTTTGCACTCCGATTCAGAAAATTATGAAAATTATTTAGCAGAAAATTTAACACCACTAATTGTAAAATTAGCAGATAAATATACTCACATAACGGCATCAGCAAATACATTCGGGAAAAACTTTATGCCAAGAGTCGCTGCTTTATTAGATACATCGCAAGTTAGCGATATAATCAAAGTAAATAGTCCAGATACTTTTATTAGACCTATTTATGCTGGCAATGCATTCGCAACTGTTAAAAGTAATGATAAGAAAAAATGTATTACGATAAGACCTACATCATTTGATCCAGCTCCAACCTCAGGCGGCTCTGCTCCAATTGAAAAAATTGAGTCAGTAGATATTCCAAATATTTCTAAATTTATTAAAAAAGAAGAAACAAAATCTGAAAGACCAGAACTTGGCACTGCAAGAGTTGTAATTTCTGGAGGCAGAGGCATGCAAAGTGGTGAAAATTTTAAATTAATTAATGCTATTGCAGATAAATTAAATGCAGCTGTTGGTGCATCAAGAGCAGCAGTTGATGCGGGATATATCAGCAATGATCACCAAGTTGGGCAAACAGGTAAAGTCGTTGTTCCTGATTTATATATTGCAGTTGGAATTTCTGGAGCT
>CABYJR010000025.1 GCA_902519445.1 uncultured Pelagibacteraceae bacterium | reverse complement strand
GGCAAATACTTTGGATTATGATTCAATGGATGCATTAAAAAAAGCATCTGAAAAAAACATGATTATTATTAATGAAGGAATGCAATTTTCAGCAGGGGTTAATTTAAATTATGTTATGGATTTTGCAAAAGAAAAAAATTGGAAAGCTATTGAAAAGTTTATTCATCATTTTCAGATGACTTGTAAACAATTAAAATATTCTGATAATGTAGTTGTTTCCGCACCTTCAGGCTTAGCTCTAGGCGGAGGTTTTGAGGTTTTAGTTCAAAGCGATTACGTGGTAGCACATACCAATATAGTCACAGGATTAGTCGAAACACTAGTAGGTTTAATACCCGCAGGAGGAGGAACCACTAATATGCTGTGGAGATGGATGCAAACCCAGGAAGCAAAAAAAGATTCTGATTTTGCTCCACAAAAAGTATTTGATATTATTGGTTATGGTAAAACAGCAGCTTCACCAATAGAAGCAATGCCCTATAAGTTTTTATTGGAGAAAGATAAAAGTATTATGAATAGAAACAAGTTGCTTTCAGTTTCTCAAGATTTAATAAATCAGAAGAAAGATGGCTATAAACCTCCTAAAAAACCCACTTTTAAGTTATCAGGAAGCCAAGTTAGAGGTAAAATGACCCAAACACTTGAAAAACTTTATAAAGAAAAGAAAATTTTGGAGCATGGTATGGAAGTTGGAAAAAAATTGGCTTTTGTGTTAAGCGGAGGCAATACAACAGTAAATAAAGAACTATCCGAAGATGATATGTATGCTTTAGAGCTTGATGCGTTTGTTAAACTCATTGAAATGAAAAATACTCAAGCTAGAATAAAACACACATTATCAACAGGAAAACCTTTGGTAAATTAATGGCAACTTATAAAGCACCAGTAGATGATATGATGTTTCTCTTTGAAAAGTTGAGAGATAATTCTCACTATAATTCACTTGAAAAATATAAGGAAGTCAATCCAGATCTTGCAAAAGACATTTTGGAACAAGCAGCAAAATTAACTGAAAATCTTATATTGCCTTTGGCTAAAGCTGGCGATGAAAAACCAGCTAAATTAGAAAATGGAGTAGTAAGAACTCCTCCGGGATATAAAGAAGCTTACAAAAAATTTATTGAAGATGGATGGGTTTCTCTATCTTGTGATCCAGAGTATGGCGGCCAAGGAATGCCCAAAACTATTAGTTCATTTTTTGACGAAATGTTATCTTCAGCGAGTCTTTCTTTTAAACTTTATAGTGAACTTAGCATTGGAGCGTATAACTGTATACTTCATCATGGTGACGATTCCATAAAGAAAAAGTTTCTTCCTAACATGGTAAAAGGTACTTGGAGTGGAACTATGTGCTTAACAGAACCAGTTTGTGGAACAGACTTAGGTTTATTAAAAACCAAAGCCATAGAACAGTCAGATGGCACTTACAAATTAACTGGTCAAAAAATATTTATAACTTCAGGTGATCAAGATCTCACCGAAAATATTATTCATCTGGTTCTCGCTAGAACTTCTGACGCACCGGCAGGAACAAAAGGAATTAGTTTATTTTTAGTACCTAAGATTCAAGTTAAACAAGATGGATCTTTAGGTCAAAGAAATGGAGTTTCGACAAATTCAATTGAAAGCAAAATGGGGATTAGAGGATCAGCCACATGTGTTTTAAATTTTGATGGATCTGTTGGACATATGATTGGACCAAAAAATAAAGGACTTAGCTCAATGTTTACCATGATGAATTTGGAAAGAATTGTTGTAGGTCTACAAGGATTGGGATTATCAGAAATTGCTTATCAAAATGCTCTAAATTATTCAAAAGAAAGAAAGCAAGGAAAAGCCCATAATAGCAAAACAAAAAATGGAGCTGACTTAATTATTGATCATGCAGATATAAGAAGATCATTATTAAATATGAAATCAATTATTGAAGGCGAAAGAGCCTTAAGTTTTTGGTTAGCTCAACAAACTGAAGTTAGCTTACATCACCAAGATAATAAAATTAAAGAAGAAGCTTTGGATTTTGTCTCACTAATGACCCCAGTTGTTAAATCATTATTTAGTGATATGGGAATGGAAATTACCAGTGAAGCCATGCAAATTTTTGGTGGGTATGGTTATACAAAAGATCAAGGTATAGAACAGCTATACAGAGACAACAGAATTACACCAATATATGAAGGCACGAATTCAGTTCAAGCAATCGATTTGGTTTTTAGAAAACTCATTAATAAAGAAAAAGATATAATAGGACGTTATGTTAAATTAATTGAAGAAGAAATTAAAAAAAATAAAAATCAAGAGAAAATAAAACCATTAACAGAAAAATTAAATGAATATTTAAAAATAACAATCGATTTTACAAAATGGATTAAAGATAAAATGAAAAATTCTAAGGACGATGTAAGTGCAGCCTGCAACGACTATTTAAAAGTATTAGGTTTAATGGCATTAGCATACTCTTGGCTTAGAGTATTAGATGTTAGCTATAAAGAGCTAAGCAAAAACAAAAAGTTTTTTGAAGATAAAATTGAAACTGCGAATTTTTTCTTTAACCGAATTTTACCTAGAATAGACTCCCATTATAAATCTGCAATTTCTGGAAGTAAGTATATAATGGATTTTAAATTTAATTAAAATGGAATATCAAAGTCCACTTCATAAGAAGTTGCACGATGGTGCTTTCGTATTCACTGCAGAAACAACACCTCCTGATGCTTCAAATAAAGAAACACTATTAAAAAAAATAGAGCCATTAAAAGATATAGCAGATGCTATTAATGTTACAGATAGTCCAGGAGCAAAAGTTCATATGTCGGCATTGACTGCAGCGATTATTTTAGCTCAAAATGATATTGACCCAATATTACAATTAACAGTTCGAGATCGTAATCGATTAGCTATCCAGGGCGATCTAGTTGGAGCTTCAGCATTGGGAGTTCATAATATTCTTTGCTTATCAGGAGACGATCCAAAAGTTGGTGATCAACCAGAAACAAAATCTGCGCAAGATATTGATAGCAAAACTTTAGTTGCTACTGCTAATATGATGAGGAAAGATAAAAAATTTCCATCAGGAAGAGCTATTGATCCAGCTCCAAAATTATTTATAGGAGGAGCTGAGGTTCCTTCAAAAGGGAAACCAGATATAGAAAAAATTTCAGGAAAAATTAAAAATGGAATTGATTTTTTTCAAACACAATATGTTTTTGAAGCAAAAAAATTAGAAGAGTATATGAAAGTTTTAGAAGATGCTGGAATTTTAGAAAAAACATCATTTTTGATTGGACTAGGCCCATTTGCTTCAGCAAAAAGCGCTAAATGGATGAATGAGAACTTGTTTGGCGTAGATGTTCCCGATGAAATTGTTAAAAGATTAGAGCAAGCAAAAGATCAAAAAGAAGAGAGTAAAAAAATTTGTCTTGAATTAATTCAGATTTTTCGCGAAATTAAAGGAGTTAAAGGAATTCACCTAATGGGACATAAAAAAGAAGAAATAATTGCAGAAATTATAAAAGAATCTAAAATAAGTTAATTTATTATGAGTCATTACGATAAAAATCTTGATAAAAATAATGCGAATTTTGTTCCATTAACACCTTTATCTTTTCTTGAGCGTGCCAAGGATATCTATCCTAATTATGAAGCGTTAGTTTATGAAGATCGAAAATATACGTGGTCTGAAATTTATAAAAGATGTGTTAAATTTGCCAGTGCACTGGAAAAAATTGGTATTCGCAAAGGCGATACAGTTTCATTTCTAGCCTTTAATACTCCCGAAATTTTTGAAGCTCATTACGCTGTCCCAATGTCTGGTGGAGTTTTAAACACTATTAACATTAGATTAGATGCTAAAACTATAGCTTATATTTTAGAGCACAGCGAAGCCAAGATATTAGTTGTTGATAGACAGCTTCATAAAGAAGTTAAAAAAGCATTAAGTGCTTTAAAAAGAAAAATTACAGTAATTGATATAAATGATAAATACGCAGATCAATCAAAATTGGAAAAAATAGGGGGTTTGGAGTATGAAGAATTTTTAAATTCTGGTGATGAAAATTATAATTGGAAAATGCCAGAAGACGAGTGGCAAGCTATTTCGTTAAGTTATACTTCCGGAACAACAGGTAATCCAAAAGGAGTTGTTTATCATCACAGAGGGTCATATTTAATGTCAACAGGCAGTGCAACAGCATGGAATATGCCTAATAGATTAAATTTTTTAACTATTGTACCAATGTTTCATTGTAACGGCTGGTGTTATCCTTGGACTATTCCTATGTTAAATGGAAAAACAATTTGTTTAAGAAATATTGATATTAAGAAAATTTTTGAATTAATTGACAAACATAATGTAACCCATTTTGGTGGAGCGCCAATTGTGCTTAATATGATTACTGGAGCACCAGAAAGTGACCGAAAAAAATTAAAACAAAAAGTTCATGTATTGACTGCAGGAGCGCCACCACCAAGTATAATTTTTAAAAAAATGAAAGCTCTAGGTTTTGAGGTAATGCATGTTTATGGTTTAACCGAAACTTACGGACACGTAACTCAATGTGCGTGGAATGATGCATGGAATGAATTAGAAGAAGAAAAACAAAATGATATTAAGGCTAGACAAGGAGTTAGATATCCAAATACTGAAGGCGTAACAATCATGGATCCGGAAACTATGAAGGAAGTACCAAGAGATGGAAAAACAATTGGAGAAATCATGATTAGAGGAAATGTAGTTATGAAAGGCTACTTTAAAGATAAGGATGCAACTGAAAAAGCAATGAAGGGAGGATGGTTTCACACTGGAGATTTGGCTGTAATGCACCAAGATGGCTATGTAAAGATTCAAGACAGGTCCAAAGATATAATTATTTCTGGTGGAGAAAATATTTCATCTATTGAAATAGAAAATACTTTAGCAAAACATCCTTCGGTATCTATTGCTGCCGTAGTATCAAAACCTGATGAAAAATGGGGAGAAGTACCATGTGCATTTATTGAAACTGTAAAAGATAAGCCTGTTACAGAAAAGGAACTAATTACTTTTTGTAAAGAAACATTAGCAAGCTTTAAAGTTCCAAAAAAAATAGAATTTTGTGAATTACCAAAAACTTCCACAGGAAAAATTCAAAAATTTGAATTAAGAAAGAAAGCTAAGGAGATCAACTGAATTTCGAAGTAGACCAAAAAGATGTTTTTGCATCTAATGGCGGATTGGATTTTGATATTAAAAAGCCAGTAATTGTCTTGATGCATGGTAGCGGGCTTACTCATATAGTTTGGTCTTTACATGAGCAATTTCTAGCTACAAAAGGTTATAGTATTTTGTCTGTTGATCTACCTGGCCACGGTAATTCTGAAGGACCTGCAATAAAATCAATCGAAGGAATATCTGAATGGGTTAAAAAATCCATGGACAAATTAAAAATTAAAGAAATTTCATTTATTGGACATTCTCAAGGCTGTTTAGTCGGACTTGACTTTGCTTCTCGTTTTCCAAAACTAATTAAAAGTTTAGTTCTTGTTGGTGGTTCATATGAGTTGCCAGTTAATCCTGCTTTAATAGATTATGCAGATGGAGGCGACATGAAATCAGTAGAGCTTATGATGAAATGGGGTTATGAAGGTGTCAAAAAATTTATTGGGGGAAATCCAGTACAAAAAATTATTAATTCTCCAAGACAGGTTCAAGAAGGTTTGGCAGTAGATCTTAGAGCGTGCAATGATTATAAAAATGGTTTAAAAGCTGCGGCAAATATAAACTGTCCTACGCTTTGTATATTAGGGGATAAAGATAAGATGGTTCCATTAGAAAAAGGAAAAAAAATGGCAGAAAGTATTAAAAATTCTCAACTAGAGATAATGAAAGAATGTGGTCATATGATTATATTTGAAAAAGCTTTTGAAATGAGAGAAATTGTCAAAAATTTTATACAAAAAAATCACAAATAATAATTATGAAAAAATTTTATATTGCAAAATCAAGACGATTAAGGGGGACTCCCTATTCTAAGCGAATAGAGAATCAAGGTTTAACTGCCTATACGGTTTACAACCATATGCTTTTACCCGCAGGTTTTGATGGTTTAGAAAAAGAGTATTTTCATTTAAAAGAGCATGTCCAAGTTTGGGATGTGGCAGGTGAAAGACAAGTTCAAATAGTAGGAAAAGATTCTACAAAATTAGTTCAATTAATGACTTGTAGAAATCTTTCAAAATCAAAAGTTGGAAGATGCTATTATGCTCCGATAATTGATGAACAAGGAAAAATGATCAATGATCCCATTATTTTAAAATTAGATGAAAATAAGTGGTGGTTATCGTTAGCAGATTCAGATGTAGGACTTTATGCTAAAGGAATAGCCAGTGGCTTAAATTTAAAAGTCGACGTCACCGAACCAGATGTAAATATATTAGCTGTACAAGGACCCAAATCGTTTAAATTAATGGAAAAGATTTTGGGTAAAAAAATCACTGAACTTAAATTTTATGGTTTTAGTTACTTTGACTTTAAAGGAAGTAAATTTTTTATAGCTCGTTCAGGATGGTCCAAACAAGGCGGTTATGAAATTTATGTAGAAAATAGGGAAGCAGGATTAAAGTTATATGATGAATTATTTTTAGTTGGTAAAGAATTTAACGTAAAACCAGGTTGTCCGAACTTGATAGAAAGAATAGAAAGTGGACTTTTATCATGTGGCAATGATTTTGATAATGGTGACAATCCTTATGAGTGTGGGTTTGACAAATATATAGATGTTGAATCAGATATTAATTATCTAGGAAAGAAGGCATTAATCCAAGTTTCAAAAGAAGGAATAAAAAGAAAACTTATGGGTGTAAAAATAGATTTAGATAAAATTGAAATCATGGAGGAAAAACCTCTTCAAAATGGAAAGAGTTTAGTAGGGTACTTAAGATCAGCAGTATATTCGCCTCACTTCAAAAAAGTGGTTGGTATTGCAATGATTAATAAAGAGTATTGGAATAAAAAAACTTCCTTTGAATTGGAAATTAATGGGAAAAAAAGCAAAGGCTTAGTTTGTGATTTACCATTAGTCTAGAATTGGTCACAAAACAGTAGTAATACTTTAATTTATATGAATATAGCAATAGTTGGAGCGACAGGAAATGTCGGTAGAAAACTTTTAGAGGTTATAGAAAAGTTAAATTTTGAATTTAGCGAATTATATCTTATTGCCTCTGATAAAAGTATAGGAAAAAAGTTAACTTTCAAAAATAAAACTTACTCAATAGTTGGCTTAAAAGATTTTGATTTTTCAAAAGTTAAAATAGCTTTTTTTTCTGCAGGAAGTGCTATAGCTGAAAAATGGGCTCCCATTGCTGCAAAAAAAACAATTGTCATAGACAATTCTAAACATTTTAGAATGGATAAAGATATTCCTTTAGTAGTACCGGAAGTTAATGCCGATACTTTAAAAAATTATAAAAATAAAAATATTGTTGCTAATGCTAATTGTTCAACGATTCAGTTAGTTTTAGCTTTAAAACCTTTGCATGATCAATTTAAAATTAAAAGAGTAATTGTTTCAACTTATCAATCGGTGTCAGGCGCGGGAAACGCTCATGTAAATGAATTAGAAGAACAAAGCAAAAAAGTTTTAGATAAACAAAAAGTAAGTTCAAAAAATTTTACAAAACAAATAGCTTTTAATGTTAT
>CABYJR010000024.1 GCA_902519445.1 uncultured Pelagibacteraceae bacterium | reverse complement strand
TATCAACTATTTTAAAAGCATAATCGGGTGTAAGACGAGTTTTTCGATCAAAATTAGCAGTAAAGGTCCAACCTTTTTTATGACCCCAAAAAACATCTTCTGGTAATTTAATATTCTTTTTCCATAAGTTCATTTCTCCTGCAAAACTATTACTACAAAATAGTAAACCCAAAACCATGATTCCTAAAAATTTTTTCATTTTTTTTTGTCTTTAATAAGCATCTAGGGTCGTCACTTAATTTTATAGTTTTATTTACTTTTTTCTCTGTTTCTTCTGTTTTTGTAACTATTTCAAGGTTATTAAGAAAAGTTATAAAATCAATTTTTATTCTATTTAATAAGCTTTCAAATAATTTGAAGGCCTCCCTTTTAAATTCTTCTAAGGGATCTTTTTGAGCATAACCTCTTAGACCAACTGTCAATCTTAAATGTTCAAGATATTGCAAGTGAGATCTCCATAAAAAATCAATAGTTTGCAAGAATACTCTTCTTTCAAGCTCTAGATTAGTTTCCTCTCCAATCGAAGCAATTCTTTTATTTCTGAACTCATAAAAATATTTCTTCATTTCATTTTCAAATTCATTATTTTTAAGCTTTACAATATTTGCTATTTTTTCATCACTTATAGATCTCCCTATAATAGCCTTGATTTTTGTTTTAAATGAATTAATTTGATTTTCTCTTTCATAAATTGTTTTTTCATTAGAAAAATTTTTTACAAGATCTTCAAGAAAAGAATCAGTTACGTCGTTTAAATTTTTTGATTTTAAAATTTCTTTTCTTTGTTCAAAAATTACATTTCGCTGTTGTGAAAGCTGATCATCAAATTTTAAAAGAGTTTTCCTTATGTCGTAATTCCTTCCCTCAACGCGTTTTTGCGCTCTTTCCAATGCTTTATTTATCCACGGGTGATCAATTGATTCTCCTTCTTTTAATCCAAATTTTTTCATTATTGAATCAATAGATTCTGAACCAAATATTCTCATAAGATCATCTTCTAGACTTATAAAGAAAATAGAATTTCCCTCGTCTCCCTGTCTTCCAGATCTTCCGCGTAACTGGTTATCAATTCTACGAGATTCATGACGTTCTGTTCCTATTACAAATAATCCACCAAGTTCTTTAATATTGTTTTTATTTTCGTTGTTATTTTCATTTGTAATTTTGCCACCAAGTTTTACATCAGTACCTCTGCCGGCCATATTAGTTGCGCAGGTTACAGCCTTAAACTTTCCTGCATCTGCAATTATGTTTGCTTCCCCTTCATGATTTTTTGCATTAAGGACTGAATGTTTGACCCCATTATCATCAAGTAGCTTGGAATAAATTTCTGATTTATTTATACTTGTTGTTCCAATTAATACTGGTTGACCTCTTTTATTACATTCAATTACTTTATTAACAATAGCTTTATTTTTTTCTTTTTCAGTTCGAAAAATTTGATCATTCCAGTCTTTTCTAATCATTTTTTTATTTGTAGGAACCGAAACTACAGGCAGTTTATAAATATCTAAAAATTCATCTTCTTCAGTTGCAGCAGTACCAGTCATACCAGCAAGTTTATTATATAAACGAAAATAATTTTGATAAGTAATGGATGCTATTGTTTGATTCTCACTTTGAATTTCAACTTTTTCTTTGGCTTCAATAGCTTGATGAAGTCCATCAGAGAATCTTCTTCCTTCAAGAACTCTTCCAGTAAATTCATCGATCAATTGGACCTTATTATCTTTAACAATATAATCCTTATCTTTTGAAAACAATAAGTTTGCTTTTAATGCTTGGTTAACGTGATGAACTAAACTAATATTTTGAGGATCATAGAAGTTATTATTTTTTAAAAGTCCATAAGTTTCCGATAATTTTTCAATTTTATCTATTCCTTTTTCAGAAAGTAATACATTTTTGTCTTTTTCATCTACCTCATAGTCATCTTTATTTAATTGTTTTACAAATTTATTACTTGTGAAATATTGATCAGATTTATCTTCTGTAGGTCCAGAAATTACACAAGGAGTTCGTGCTTCGTCTATCAATACACTATCGCACTCGTCTATTATTGCATAATTATGATCTCTTTGAACCATCTCCTCAATTTTATATTTTAAATTATCTCTCAAATAGTCAAAGGTCATCTCGCTATTAGTTCCATAAGTGACATCAAAATCATAATTTTTTTTTCTCTCAATATCATCCATTAGATTAGTGACGCATCCTACCGACATACCTAAAAATTTATATATTTGGCCCATCCATTCAGAATCTCTTTTTGCTAAATAATCATTTACAGTTACAACATGGACTCCCTTTCCTGTTAATGAATTTAGATAAACTGGCAAAGTCGCTACCAAAGTTTTACCTTCTCCAGTTTTCATTTCAGCAATTTTCCCTTGGTGTAGAATTATGCCCCCCATTAATTGTACATCAAAATGACGTTCAGAAAGAGTTCTTCTAGAAGCTTCTCTTACGTAAGCAAATGCCTCTGGGAGCAAATTGTCTAATTTTTCGCCCTTTTGAATTTTAGATTTAAATTCTAAAGTTTTTGCTGGGAAACTATTATCTGGCAAATCTTTGATTTTTGACTCTAATTGATTAATTTTTTCAACAATTGATTTCAGTCTATCAATTTTTCTTTGACTTGAATTTTTTATAAATTTGCCGATAATGCCGCTAATATTTAACATAAATAATTATATTGTTTTAAATAAGACTTATATAATCATTAATGGCAAATTTTAAATAATAATAATAATGACAATAAACCTAAAAAATTTACTTAATCCCAAAGGTAAGCAGTCTAAAATGGGAGAATTTCAAGAACTTAAGTCTATTGACGGGCTTCAAATTTCAGCTGTGTCTGCAGATCTCTATGGAGACGGCAGGGATGATTTAACATTATTTTTTTTTGATGAGGGAGCAAATTTTGGAGCAGTCTACACAAATTCAAAAATTACATCTCACACAATTAATTGGAATTTAAAAATAAAAAGACACTTTGTTAAAGGAATTATGATTAATACAAAAAATGCAAATACATTTACAGGAGAAAAAGGTGCCCATGGATTGAAAGAAATAGCCCAAACCTTGGCAAAGTCCCTAACGTTAAAATCATCACAATCTCCAAAAGGAGTAAAGGAAGTTGTAAAAATTACAGATTTGCTTTTTGCGTCAACAGGGGTCATTGGTGAAGATTTTCCATATTTAAAAATAAAAAATAGAATTCCAGAATTAGTAAAAAAACTAAGGCAAGAACAAAATAAATTTGTATGGTTTAAGGCTGCCGGAGCCATAATGACCACCGATACCAGACCTAAAGTTGCTTATGAAGAGTGTAAAATAGGAAATAAATTAATAAAAATTTCGGGGATAGCAAAAGGTTCAGGCATGATTGCACCTAATATGGCAACAATGTTGTCTTTTATATTTACAGATGCAAATATACCTTCTGTTTTCTTGAAAAGTATTTTAAAAAAAGTTGTTACAACAACATTTAATTCAATAACAGTTGATAGCGACACATCAACAAATGATATGGTAGGTATTTTTGCAACTGGAAAAGCAAAAAATTCTAAAATTTATAATGTTCTTGATCCTAAATTAATTGATTTTGAAAAAGCTTTACATAGACTATGTTTAAATTTAGCAAAACAAATTGTTGTTGATGGAGAAGGTGCAAAAAAATTTATTTCAGTCAATGTAATAGGGGCAAGATCAATGAACATGGCAAAAAATATTGCTTTTTCAATTGCAAATTCTCCTTTGGTTAAGACTGCAATAGCAGGAGGAGATAGTAATTTTGGTAGAATTATAATGGCAATAGGCAAATCGGGAGAACCAGTTCAAATAAGTAAAATTAAAATAAAGTTTGGAGATTATTTGATTACTGAACATGGTAAAGTAGCCAAAGATTATAATGAAAAAGATTTAAAAGAGTATATGAAATGGGATTCCATTAACATGGAGATTAATTTAGGAATTGGAAATGGATCTTATACAGCTTACACATGTGATTTTACCCACGATTACATATCAATTAATGCTGAATACAACTAACTATAAAAAAATCTTTTTTTTTGACCAAATTTAAATAATATAATGTCTAGTGATTAAATATAATTTAATATGTAAATGCGAAAAAACTTTTGAAAGTTGGTTTTCCAGCTCATCTGAATTTGATTCTTTGCTTAAAAAAAAAATGATTAAATGCATTTATTGTGATTCATCTTCTGTCAAGAAAACAGTAATGGCTCCTAGCTTGACTAGAAAATCAAACCAAATATTAAAAAAAAATAAATTAGAAAGAAATATAAAAAAACGACTTTCAAATTTTAAAAAATATATAGAAAAAAACTGTGAAGATGTAGGAGAGAGATTTCCTCAAGAGGCCAGAAATATCCACTACGATAAAAAAACATCAAAAGGCATATACGGCAAGGCTACGACAGAAGAAACATCAGAACTAATCGAAGAGGGCATAGACATTTACACATTGCCATGGATAGACGACAAATCAGAAAATTAATTTTTTAAAAATGTAGATATATAATTTACTGATGCATCGGCACTTATTGACCATTTTTTAAAAAGTACATTATATTTCACTCCAACAGTTTCATCTAACCTTAGAGAGTTGGTATTAGCAATATTTTCTAAATCTTTAGGTGTTAAGAATTTGTTCCAATCATGAGTTCCAATAGGCAGCCATCTCAAAATATATTCAGCTCCTAATATTGCAAATGCATATGATTTTAAGTTTTTATTTATAGTTGATATAAAAATAATTCCATTTTTTTTAACTAATCTAGAGCATTTTTCTATAAATAAATTTACATCAGAAACATGTTCAACTACCTCCATGCACAAAATTACATCAAACTCATTTTTTAAATTAATGTTTTCTGGAGAAGAATGAATATATTTTATATTTAAATTCATTTCTTTTGCGTGCAATTTAGCAACTTCAATATTTTTGTCAGAAGCATCAATGCCGGTAACGCTGGCTCCCAATCTATTTAATGGCTCACATAACAATCCTCCTCCCGATCCAATATCTAAAATTTTTAATTTTTCTAAAGGTTTTTGGTTTAATGAATTGAGCTTAAAATGATAAATGAGTTTTTCTTTAATAAATTTAATTCTTACAGGATTGAAAAGATGCAAAGGTCTAAATTTGCCCTCAGGGTTCCACCAATCCTTGGCTAATTTAGAAAATTTTTCTACTTCTATTTTATCTATTGTACTCAAAATAATATACGCCTAGTTACACTTGTGCATCTTTATAATTAAGAGTATTTATTACCAAATAATGTACAAAGTAAATATTGTATTTTAACTTTATGAAAAGAATAGTTATCAAATTTGGGGGTACTTCTGTCGGTAGTATAGAAAAAATAATTAATGCTGCTAAAATTGTAAAAAGAAGACACGAAGAAGGCAATGAAGTTATTGTTGTTGTTTCTGCAATGTCTGGAACAACTAATGATTTGATTAATAAATCAAAAAAAATTAGTGAAGATTTTAGTAAATCAGAATTGGACGTATTAATGTCATCTGGAGAACAAATCTCAAGTTCACTATTGGCTGGAGCAATAATTAAGTTAGGGATCAAAGCAAGATCTTGGTTAGGATGGCAAATTCCTATTCTTACAAATAATATTCATGCTTCATCACAAATCATGCAAATCAAAACTGACGAAATTGTAAACTTTATTTCACGCAAAGGCGTAGCAGTTATTGCGGGCTTTCAGGGAATTACAGAAAAAAATAGAATTACTACTTTAGGTCGTGGTGGCTCCGATTTATCTGCAGTAGCAATAGCAAAATTTTTTCAAACAGAATCTTGTGATATTTATACTGACGTAGATGGGGTTCAAACAACAGATCCCTCTATAAACGAAAAAGCAAAAAAAATAGATAAGATATCTTATGAAGAAATGTTAGAGATGTCTTCGTTGGGCGCAAAAGTAATGCAACCATCTGCGGTGCAAACAGCGATGAAAAATAACATACCAGTACATGTAAGATCTACTTTTTCCGAAAAGCATGGAACAAAAATAGTTTCCGAAAATGATATTGAAGATAAAAATATAATAACAGGCATTACTTATTCAAAAAAAAATGCGAAAGTTTCTATCGTCGGAGTTGTAGATAAACCGGGCGTTGCAGCAGATGTTTTTGAACCAATAGGAGAAAACAATATAAATATTGATATGGTGATTCAAAACACTTCTCTAGATGGAAAAAATGCTAATATAACTTTTACTATTAAACAAGAGGATTTAAAGAAAACATTAAGTATAATTGAAAAAAATAAAAAAAAAATAGATTACAAAAAAGTAACGCACGATGATAAACTTGCAAAAATATCAATTATTGGAGCAGGCATGATAGCTAGTCCTGGTGTAACTCATAAGATGTTTAGATCTTTAGCAGATGAAAAAATAAATATTTTGGCAATATCAACATCAGAAATAAAAATTTCTGTTTTGATTCGAGAAGAATTAACACAGAAAGCAGTAAAAACACTACACAATACATTTGGGCTTAATTAACAATCTATAAGCAAATGAACATTAGACCATTTCGAGATATTAAAAGAAGAAAAACTAAAAAGATTAAAGTTGGGAAAGTTGAAATTGGCGGTGATGCCGCAATATCAGTGCAGTCTATGACAAATACTTTAACAACTGATGTAGAAGCAACAATAAAACAAATTAATAAACTAGCAGAAGCAGGAGCAGATATTGTAAGAGTATCTTGTCCAGATAAAGATTCTTCACTTTCGCTAAAAAAAATTTTTAAACATATTGAAGTTCCTTTAGTGGCAGATATTCACTTTAATTACAAACTTGCTATTATTGCTGCAAACTCAGGGGCAAACTGTCTAAGAATAAATCCTGGAAATATCGGATCGGTTGATCGTGTTAATGAAATACTTAAAGCTGCTAAAGATAACAACTGTTCAATAAGAATTGGAGTAAATGCAGGATCTTTAGAAAAAGATTTGTTAGAAAAATATAAAGAGCCTTGTCCAGAAGCTCTATGCGAAAGTGCTCTTAGAAATATTAAAATTCTTGAAGATAAAGATTTTTTTAATTTTAAAATAAGTGTAAAATCTTCGGATGTATTTTTGACAGTAAAAGCATATAGATTGCTATCAAAAAAATGTGATTATCCTTTTCATCTTGGAATTACAGAAGCAGGAAGCCTTATACCTGGCAGCGTTAAATCATCTATTGGAATAGGAATGTTATTAATGGAAGGAATAGGAGATACAATAAGATGTTCATTAACAGAAGATCCAGTTAAAGAAATTAAAATTGGTTATGAAATATTAAAATCGTTAAATTTAAGAAAGAAAGGTGTAAACATTATATCTTGTCCCAGCTGTTCTCGCCAAGGATTCGAAGTTATTAAAACTGTTAAAATTTTAGAAGAAAAGCTTTCCCATATAAAGGAATCAATAACTTTATCAGTAATTGGATGTGTTGTTAATGGACCAGGAGAAGCTTCTCAAACTCAGATAGGATTAACCGGTGGAGGAAAAAATGATCATATGTTGTATATTTCTGGATTGCCACACCACAAAGTAGCCACTGATAAAATGATCGAAGAGGTTGTTAATTTGGTAGAACTTAAATCTAAAGAGATAAAAAATAATAAGCTTAAATTATGATACCTTTAGATAAAATTAAGAAAATAGTTAATAAATATGAAGAATTAGAGAAAGAACTAGCTTCTAGCAATATTTCAAAAAAAGATTTCGTAAAAAAATCAAAAGAATATTCAAGTATTGGAGAAATTGTAGATCAAGCTAGAAGTTATCTAGTTTTTGAAAAGGAAAAAAATGAATTGGAAAAAATTACAGAAGATAAAAAAAGTGACAAGGAAATGATTCAGTTAGCAAAAAATGAATTAAATGATTTAATAAAAAAAAACCAAAA
>CABYJR010000023.1 GCA_902519445.1 uncultured Pelagibacteraceae bacterium | reverse complement strand
TCTTCTTCAGTTCTTACATCAAGCAAAACACACTTGGGATTATCCTTGATATATTTTTCAATTTCTTTACTTGGTATTTGTTTAATCATTTTATTTATTGCTTAGTGAAACGACTGCAGCCGCTATAGAAGCTAATCTTGCTTCGGCTTCGTCAGATCTACTAGTAATTACTACCGGAGCTTTACCTCCTAGAACAACTCCAGCTGCGCATGCTCCCATAAAATATATCATCATTTTAACTAAAGCATTTCCGGCTTCTACATTAGGTACTAAAAGAATATCTGTATTGCCAGAGACATCATTTTTAATTTTTTTTATTGCTGCAGATTTTTTAGAGACCGAATTATCAAAAGCTAAAGGCCCAAAAACATCTGCATTAATATTCTCTTCCTTCGCTCGTTTTGTAATTATATTAGCATCAATTGAACTTGGAACGCTTTCTAATATTTCTTCAGTAGCAGATAATATTGCTACTTTTGGTCTAGAAATTCCTATTTTGTTTGCAAAATCTACAGCATTTTTAAGAATATGCATTTTAACCTCAAGTTTTGGCAAAACATTTACAACACCATCAGTAATAATAAAAGGCTTATCTTCTTTATCTAAAGTCATGTGCCAAACGTGACTTAATCTTTTCTTTCCTATTAAATTTAAGTCTCTTTTTAAAACAGCTTTCATTAGTACATCAGTATGAATATGCCCTTTAACAATTATTTTTACTTTATCTTCACTTGCTAATTTTGCAGCGATAGGAGCAGTACTATTTTCATTTTTTTCATTGATAATTTTGTAATTAGATATATCCCATTTTAATTTATCAGCGTATTTTTTTATTTCACTTTCATCACCAACAAATGTTGGGTTTATCAAATTATGTTGCACTGCTTTATGTACAGATTCCATAGGGAATATTTCACCAGCATTTACAATGGCGGCATTAACAGTTCCCACTTTTTTAGCAACATTAATTAAATTATTAGGGCAGATAATTTTCTTATTTGATAACATAAATTAAAAAGCCCATTGATAAGCCGAAAGAGAAACAGCACCACCGGTATGTATAAAAAGAACATTATCATTCTTTTTAAACTTTTTATTTTTAATAAGTCCAATTAATCCAGCAAATGCTTTTCCTGAATAAACTGGATCTAATAATATTGCTTCTTTTCTTGCTAATAGTTTTGTTGCTTCTATCATACTTTCAGTCGGCTCTCCGTATCCTGGTCCAATATACTCATCATATACAATAACATCTGATTTGTTCAAAGTGTTACAACTAAGTTTTTCACAGGTTTTTTTTGCTTCTTCATAAACTTTATCCACTTGTATGTCTTTTTTATGTCTAACACAGATTCCTGTAACGGGAATGTTACAATTAAAATATTTTCTTCCTGCTAGTAGACCTGCCTGTGTACCTGCACTTCCTGTAGCATGCACAATTTGCGAAAAATTATATTTTTTATTATCTTTTATTATTTCATTTAAGCATTCTACATATCCTAAAGCTCCAATAGAATTTGAACCACCACCTGGTATAAAATAAACATTAGTACCCTTTAATTTTATATCCTTGATTAATTTTTCTGTATATTCAGAAACATCTTGATTTTTTGGACACACTTTAACATCTGCACCAAATAGTTTGTCCAAAAAAACATTGCCAGATTTCATGTAAGATTCAGGAGGATCTTTAAGTCTTTGTTCTAAAACTATAAGACATTTCAAATCCATTAGAGCACAAGCCGCAGCAGTTTGTCTAGCATGATTTGATTGAACAGCTCCTACCGTAACAATTAATTCTGCTTTGTTTTTAATCGCATCTGGAATTAAGAATTCTAATTTTCTTGTTTTATTTCCGCCAGTGGCCAAACCAGTACAATCATCTCTTTTAATAAAAATATTAGGACCATTTAAATATTTAGTTATATTTTTAAGATGTTCTATTGGCGTAGGAAAGTGACCTAATTTAATTCTTTCAAATTTTTCTAACATGCTTATTTATTTATGTATTAATTAAAATATTCAAGATATATATATATTAAAAATAATTTAAATGAATAAAAATTTATCAATATTAGCTTTGAGTCAAGTTTTTGGTTTTACAGCTAATATTATTACAGTTTTTCTAAGTGGAATTGTTGGATCACAAATTACTTCTATAAAATCTCTATCAACATTGCCTACATCTTTATCTGTTCTTGGTACCGCAATTTTTACTATTTTAGCAGCAAAAATTATGGGAAAAATAGGAAGAAGATTAGGTTTTATCTTTGGAGCTTTAGTAAGTTCAGCGACTTGCTTGCTAGCTGTTTATGCTATTATTCAACAAAACTTTATTTTATTTTGTATATCACATTTAGTTCTTGGTTTAGGAATAGCTTTTGCCCATCAATATCGTTTTGCAGCAGCAGAAAGCGTAGAGAAAGAAAAAGTTCCAAAAGCCATCTCTATTTTAATGTTAGCTGGAATCGTTTCATCTTTTTTAGGTATAACTTTAGCAAATTATTCAAAAAATTTTATCCCCGAACATTTATACGTAGGTTCTTATCTTTTGCTAGCTGTATTTACTTTTATGCCAGCAATATTTTTTATTTTTTATAGAAATAATCAAACGATAAAAATAAATTTTAATAATCAATATAGCGGAAGGAGATTATCTGCAATAATTTTTCAACCGAAATTTTTACAAGCAATAATATCTGCTGCATTTGCTTATGCAGTTATGTCGTTTTTAATGACGGCTACACCTTTAAGTATGCATGTCATGGAAAAAATGAGTTTAGAAAGCACAGGCTTAGTTCTGCAATTTCATTTAGTAGCTATGTTTCTTCCATCACTAATCACTGGACATTTAATTAAAAAGTTTGGACATAGTAATATAATTTACATAGGAGTTTTCTTTTATGCTGTCACAATAATCTTATGTTTATTTGAACAAACATTTAGTAATTACATGACAGCTCTAATATTTTTGGGATTAGGGTGGAATTTTTTATTTATTTCTGGGACTAGTTTAGTTGTTTTAACTTATAAAGAAGAAGAAAAATTTAGAGTACAAGGAATTAATGATTTAATCGTATTCTCTACAATGGCTTTAGCAAGTTTATCCGCAGGAATATTTTTAAGCCTAACTAGTTGGAAAACTATGAATTTAATATGTATCCCTTTTTTAGTTTTAATAGTTTATTCGACTTTTAGAGCAGACATATTAAGTAAAAAATGAGCTTTCTATTACTGGGTTTCTTTACCGGTTTAAGTTTAATTTTAGCAATTGGGGCTCAAAATATATTTGTTATAGAGCAAGGTCTTAAAAAACAATATGTTTTCTTAGTTTGTTTGATTTGTTCAATATCAGATTTATTATTAATTTTCCTTGGAATTTTTTTATTTGAATACTTTAGAAATTTTTTTACTGATAGAGTAGAGCTAATTTTTAACATATTACTTTTAGCTTTTCTCATTTACTTTGTAATTAGTAAGATAAAAATTAAATATGATGAATTAAATATTGACTATAAAAACAGTACTATTTCTTTAAAAAGTACCGTAATAAAAACATTAGGCTTTACCTATTTAAATCCTCATGTTTATTCAGACACTGTTTTTTTTCTTGGAAATTTTTCCAAGAACTTTTTAATTTCACAAAAATACTATTTTGGCATTGGAGCTGCAGTAGCTTCATTTTCATTTTTCTTCTGTCTAGGTTATTTGTCTAAATTCCTATCAAAATATTTACAAAAACAAATAGTATGGAAATTTATAAATTCTTTTATCGTGTTTTTTATGAGTATTTTAGCCTTTTATGTACTATTGGATATTATCTATTAACCTTTTCCTCGCCAAGGAATTGTTTTGTCTATAATTTTTCTAATAGTTAAATCAAATAAAAGTCCTAACATTCCCATTACGAATATTGTTATCCAGATTACTTCGTACTGCATATATTTTCTTGCAACGTTTTCAACAAATCCTATACCTGTTGTTCCTGCTAAAAATTCAGCAGCAACTAAAGTTCCCCAACACATACCAACTGCAACTCTTATCCCTGTTAAAATTTCAGGTAAAGAATTAGGGAATATAACTTCTCTAATTATTTGCCATCTTGAAGCACCTAAAGAGTGAGCGGCATGAATTTTTGAAAGTTGAGTTCCCGAAGCTCCTGCTCTTGCCGAAATAATCATAATTGAAAAAGAAACCATAAATAGTAAAAAAACTTTTCCCACGTTATCGATTCCAAAAACAGTAATTATCAGTGGAGCCCAAGCAAGTGGGGGTACCGGTCTATATAACTCGACCATAGGATCAAAAAAACCTTTGGCAAATCTGTTTAGACCCATAAATAAACCTAAAGGAACACCGAATATTATTCCAAGAGACAATCCTAAAAATACTCTTAAAAAAGAATCCCAAATATGTCCCGTAGGCACTGGAATTTTGAAAGCTTCAAATTCACCAGTAACTATATCTAACATTCTACTTTTGAAATTTGGATCAACCGTACCATCTTGATTATGAACGGGATATTTACCTGGCATAATATCAGCTATCCAGTCGGGAAGAATAAAACCAACTATTCTATTCACTCCCATCATTTCGTACCAAAGCATTGGAATCATTTTATATCCAACGCTTGGCTTCAGCATCTCTCCAAAAATTCTAAAAGTATCGGAAGGTTTAGGCAACCATCTGCCAGGACCAGCTTCTGAACATTGAGGACCGCTTGCTACAATTGTTCCTGCCGGAAATAAAATAATATCTATCGTTCTTAAATTTCCTTGTTCATTATTTTGAACTTTATCAAAAGCTCTAATTGCATTTTCTAATTCATCTAATGTTCTGGGAGGGAA
The DNA here is from genome assembly GCA_902519445.1 of uncultured Pelagibacteraceae bacterium. GTDB lineage: Bacteria > Pseudomonadota > Alphaproteobacteria > Pelagibacterales > Pelagibacteraceae > AG-414-E02. The sequence continues at coordinate 3,549 of CABYJR010000023.1, read as the reverse complement.
AATACTTGCATACTCTATTCTTCGAACAAGTTTTTTAATATCTTTTATATAATCTAGTTCTAAGCCATCGCCCAGTCCATCCATATATTCTTTAATTTCACCAAAAATAGCCTCTGATTGTCTTAAGTACTCAGGGTTATGATTTCTCATTTCAAAAAATTCATCGCTTATAGAATTTAATTCAGCCGCAGCTGCATGAAATTTTAACCCTCTTTTACTTTCAGGTAGAGGAGGGACTTCCATACCAGTTGCGCCCCATCCTAATTGTTTTTTTAAACCTTCATTTATTTCATTTTCTTCTTCTTCAGTTAAATTAGGGTAGCTATTCTTTGGAAAATTTTCTGTTAGAAGATTTAATCTAATAGTTAATTCATTTATTATATTTTTTATATCATCTTCTAGATATCTTTCGTCGGTTAATGAAGGAATCATTAGCTTAGTGTCACGAAGTATATTGACAAATATTTTTTTGTCCTGATCTTTTAGGTTTGGATCGTTTTGTATTAAAATTATTTTATCTTCTATATTGATGTTTTCACGTTTAATAATTGCAGTACTCTTGTGTTGTCTTTCTACAATTGGAAAAAGATATTTTAAAGATAGCAATGACTCGTTAACTTTTGCGACTTGGCAAAGTTCGTTTGCAGATTTTGGATAAAAAGATTTTGCTATATCCCATGAATAATAAAGCCAGGATAATAAAAGAAAACTGGATCCAACCACAACCCAATGCATTCCTCCTTTTGCTCTTTCAGGATTTCCAAAAACAGCATCGGTTTTTTCTGTTTTAATTAATTTTCGACCATAAAGAATGGCTCCTACAACAGCAAAAATAGTAAAAAATGTAATAAATCCTGTAATCATTTTATATTTCCTTGCCCATTATTTCTTCTTCCATATCCCAGATCATGGTTAGAATTTCTTCTCTCTTAGAAACGAACTCTTTATCATTTTTAATTTCTCTTAAATCTTCCTTTAAACCTCTAGAGGCAAAAGGAAGATTATATTCTTTATGTATTCTTCCGGGTCTAGGAGCCATCACATATACTCGTTCACCTAACAGCAAAGCCTCTTCAACAGAGTGAGTTATTAAAATAATTGTTTTTCCAGTTTCCTTCCAAATTTTTAATACCAAAGACTGCATTTTTTCTCTGGTTAAAGCATCTAAAGCTCCCAAAGGTTCATCCATTAAAATTAGGTCAGGATCATTTATTAAACATCTTGCAAGAGCTACTCTTTGTTGCATTCCACCGGATAATTGATACGTAGGAGTGTTTCCAAATCCTTTTAATCCTACTATATCTAGCCATTCTTCAACTTTTTTTGCAGTTTTAATTGGATCTTCTTTTTTCATTCGTAAACCAAAGTTTACGTTTTCGTTAACCGTTAGCCATTCAAATAAAGCACCTTGTTGGAAAACCATTCCTCTCTCAACTCCTGGACCATTAATTTCTTTTCCGCCCAAGTTTATTGAACCAGAAGTGGGTCTAAGAAATCCAGCTGCGATATTTAGTAAAGTTGTTTTTCCACAGCCTGAAGGACCTAAAACTGTTAAAAGTTCACCTTTTTTAAGAGTAAAAGATATATCTTTAAGTGCATGTACAGTCTCTCCCTTGAGAGATTTGAATATCATATTAACTTTTTGAGAAACTAGATTGCTCATAAAAATAATATATTAAAATTTTTATTAAAAAAATAGGCACCAATTTACTAAAATTGGCGCCTATTAATATTTTATCTAACTCTTAAATTACGGTAGGTACTTAGTAGTAACTACTTTAGAGTAATTTTTAAGAGCTGGGTTTTCCGCAGTAGCGAACATATTGCCCATAACGTCTAGATATTTCATAAGTATTCCACCTTTACTCATATACTTAGATTTTATCTCTTTAGCATCTGGGAAACCGAAACCACCCATTTGTTTTTTTGTACCAGCAAGATCCATAGCTGCATCTTTAGCTATAATATTCATATTAGATTTGCCTGCTCTGAATTTAGCATTGTACTCATGAGTTATTTCTACAAACGTTCTAACCATTCCTGGGTTTTCTTTTAAGAATTTGTTTGTTACAGAAGTAATATCAATACCAGATATTCCAGCATCTGTAGCTTCTTTAACTGACAACATTCTTGTACCAGCTTTAAGTGCATTTTCGATAGACTTACCACCGAATAAACATGCCATAGCAACATCTCCGTTTTGTAAAGCAGCAGAACCATCTTCAGGGTTCATGTCTACAACTGATACTTTACCAGCATCAGCACCAATAACTTTCATTGTTTCTTTAAAAACGTAGTCAGCCATAGTTCCAACAGGAACTGCAACTTTTTTTCCTTCTAATTGCGCAGCATTAGCTTTTGTAATGCCAGAAGCATTAGAAACTATACAAGTTGTATTTCCCATGCCGTATGTAACAGCGATATCTACAAGCTTGATAGGTGCTTTAGCGTTAACAGCATTTACAAATGGTGTTAGACCTTGTGAGTAAGAGATATCAATATCTCCAGATAACATAGCTTCAGTCATCTCTCCACCCGTTGCAAAATTTGTCCATTTAACCGGAACACCCAAAGCGTCGTCAAAAACTTTTTTAACTTTAGCTTCTTGGTTTGGGGTTGCCCATTCTAAGAAGAATGCAACTCTTACTTCATTAGCCGCAGAAAATGCAGCTGATATACTTAAAGTAAAAGCAACTATACTTCCTAGTATTAAACTTACTATTTTTTTCATATTTTCCTCTTAATAATTATTAAGTTAATCGAAGTATTTAAAATGAAAATTGAGGATATGTAAAACAAAATAAAATACTACCTAAGGTTGTACCTATGAAATTTTTATTGGTAGTTTTAAAGCAAATGATAGTCTACAAACTATAAAAAAATGAGCACATCAGATACATCTAAAATACCTAATTCTTTACAAGAACATTGGATGCCCTTTACATCTAATAAAGATTTTAAAGAAAACCCAAGATTAATTACTGAAGCAAAAGGAGTCTATTTAAAAAATCATCATGGAAAAACCATGATAGATGCAAGTTCAGGATTGTTTTGTAATCCTTTAGGACACGGAAGAAAAGAAATAACTAATGCCGTAGCAAAACAATTAGAACAGTTAGATTATGTTCAACCCTTTCAACAAGGTTTTGGTGGTTCATTTGAATTAGCTAGAAGAATAGCAAAGCATACACCAGGAAACTTAAATAGAATTTTTTTTACTATATGCGGATCTACAGCAGTCGAGACAGCTATTAAAATTGTAGTAGCGTACCACAAAGCAAAAGGACAAGGTCAAAGATTTCGTTTTGTCGGAAGAGAGCGTGCATATCACGGCATGAATATTGGAGCAACTTCTGTTGGAGGAATGATTAATAATGTAAAAACTTTTGCAAGTATACTTATGCCAGGAGTTGTTCATATGAGACATACTCATCTACCAGATCATAAATTTGTAAAAGGGCAACCTGCCACTGGCGCCGAAATGGCCGAAGATCTTGAACGTATATGCATGAATTTTGGATCAGAAAATATTGCAGCTTGTATTGTAGA
>CABYJR010000022.1 GCA_902519445.1 uncultured Pelagibacteraceae bacterium | reverse complement strand
TAAAAAGACTTGTTGGATTTCAATGGTTTGATCAAGAAGCGATATTTGGAATTCCTATTGGGGTGTCAGTAGATTTTATATTTTTGTTTGTTTTATTCGGGGCGCTTTTAGAAACAGCAGGCGGCGGTAAATATTTTTTGGATTTAGCTTTTGCTATGGTTGGAAAAATGAGGGGAGGACCTGCTAAGGCAGCCATTTTAGGGTCTGGTATGACAGGGATGATATCTGGTTCATCTGTAGCGAATACAGTTACTACAGGAACTTTCACTATCCCGATTATGAAAAAAACTGGATTCTCAAAAGAAAAAGCAGGAGCAATAGAAGTATCATCTTCGGTTAATGGACAAATAATGCCTCCAGTTATGGGAGCAGCAGCTTTTGTCATGGCAAGTTTTATAGGAGTTACTTATTTCGAAGTTGTAAAACACGCATTTTTACCAGCGGTTATTTCTTACATAGCCTTGTTTTATATTTCACACCTTGAAGCTTTAAAATTAAATCTAAAAGGAATGGAAGAAAAAGATGTACCACATTTAAGAAAGACTTTTTTAGCCGGTTTACATTTTTTAATTCCAATTTTTGTTTTAATTTATTTATTAGTTGTTCTTCGCTTTACTGCTTCTTATTCAATTTTTTATGCGACTATCGCATTAATTTTGGTAAACCTGGTAAATAAATTGTTTAAATCAAAAAAAGAAACAAATTTTAAAGAGGCTTTAAAAATTTGGTTTAACCAAACCATTGTCGGATTCGAAAAAGGGGCAATAAATATGGTTGCGGTTGGAATCGCTATAGCAACTGCTGGAGTAATAGTGGGGGCAGTAGGATCTACAGGATTGAGTACAAATTTAATTATCGTAATAGAATCTATTGCTAAAGATAATGTCGTAATTTTAATATTATTGACTATAGTATTGTGCTTGCTTCTAGGAATGGGTCTTCCGACAACTGCAAACTATGTTGTTGTGGCATCATTAATGTCTATGGTTTTAGTAGATGTTGGAAATGCATCTGGTTATATATTTCCCCTTATAGCTGTTCATTTATTTGTTTTTTATTTTGGATTAATGGCGGATGTAACTCCCCCAGTTGGACTTGCGTCGTACGCGGCAGCAGGCATTTCAGGAGGAGACCCACTTAGAACAGGAGTACAAGCTTTTTGGTATAGCTTAAGAACTGCCATTCTTCCTATTGTATTTTTGTTTAATCATGAATTACTTTTGATAGGAATAGAAAATATTTGGCACGGTCTTTTAGTAATCATAACATCTTTAATTGGCATACTAGTATTTACTGCAGCTACCCAAGCATGGTTTGTAAATAAAATGAGATGGTATGAAATAGTTATTTTTCTATTAATTTCTTTATCATTTTTAAGACCTGATTATGTCATGGATAAATTTTATCCAAAATTTGAATACTCTCCATTACAAATAAATAATTTGGAAATGGTCACTTTAAAACCAGATCATGATGTTCATATAAAAGTAACAAGAAATACTGATTACGGGGAAAGATATAAACTCTTTGTAATTGAAAAAAACAGCTTTGATAAAAATTATTCATTAAAAGATTATGGCATTACTTTAGCTGATCAAGGAGGTCAAACTACAATAGAAACCCTTGATTGGAAAGGTCTTGCAAAAAAGCATGGCATTGAAATGGGAGATATAATTACTGAATTTAAAATAGAAAATTTAGATAGGCCTAATAAAGGCATTGTTTATCCTTTTGCTTTACTTGTATTGTTAGTTTTTGGTTATATGAATTATAAAAGAAAATAAATTATGAAAAATAAAAAAGTTATTAAAGGTAGATGGTATAACATCAACAAAAAAATTAAAAAAAGAATAGTTGCTAAATATCATAAAATTAAAGATTGGAAAATGGACCCCAAGGGTTATTTTTTAATTGGGGTAGATAAAAAGAAAAAAATTATACAAGTCGGTTATTGTAAATTCACAAGATTAGGTAACTCGCCTATAAACGATATGGTCGCCGTAATTAAGGGAAAAACCGCAATAGAAATAGCTAATACTCTGATTAGAGAAAAATTTATTTCCACACTTCAACATGCTGCTGATATGGGCATTGAGTTACATAAAGCAGAACTATCGTTAAAGTACGGTTTTAAATATATTCAAGACAAAGATTTATATATTGACAAATAAATATATTTTATTTAAAAAAACCATAATACTGAAATGCATGGTGGGAAATCAGTGTGAAATTCATTGGCTGTCCCTGCAACCGTAAAGTCGGAGCGCCACCCAGTATAGCCCGCTGTTGAATGAAGGCCAGGAAAAGTCTAGTTCTGCAATGCAAAATTAGCAGTGGCATAGAAAAATTATGCTTATGCTAAAAAAAATATTAAAAATATTTATAATTTTAGTTCTTCCTTTCAACGCAGTTTTTGCTGCGGATATACCTATAATTGTTATAGCTCCAAGTAAAAAAGCGCAATCTGTTTCAACCGTAGGAACATCTGTAACAGTGCTTGATGAAACATTTTTTAAAAACTCAAATGAACTTTTTTTAGGAGATGCTTTATCAACTAACTCAACCAGCACTAATTTCTTTCAAAGTGGTGGTCATGGACAAACTTCAGCTATTCAATTAAGAGGTATGCCAAAAAGATACTCAACTGTTTATATCGATGGTGTTAAAATGTCGGATCCAGCAAGTCCATCGAACGATTTTAATTTTAACCATATTTTAACAAAAAATATAGCTAGAGTAGAAATTTTAAAAGGTAATCAAAGTTCCGTTTATGGAAGTGGAGCTATAGGAGGAACCATAAATATTACAACTAAAAAAGGTGAACCTGGTTTTCAAAAAAATATACAGTACAACAACGCATCCCATGGAACTCATAATTTATCACTTTCATTATCTGGGGCAGATGACAATGATGATTTTTATGTTGGTATAGAAAGATTTCAAACTGCCGGGATGTCAGCAATGACTCATAATGATGAAGAAGATAGATATAGAAATAATACTATAGTTGCAAATTATGGTCGTAAATTTTCAGATAAAATAAAATTTGAAAGCAATCTAAGAGTTGCAGAAACCTATTCTCAGTATGACAAAGAAGTCGACACTTCTACAGCAGATCATAGCGAAGAGCTAGATGCTCTGCAGTCTTCAGCAAACATAGCTTTGGTTTATGAACCCAATAGTCAATTCACCAATAAATTTACATTATCAAATGCTTATATCGAAAGAATTGTTGGGGAAACTCCAAATAGCGGTAACACAGCTCAAGATAATTATTATGGAACTAGATATGGGTTTATGTACTCAGGTAACTATAACTTTAATCTCGATAACGGTGTTGTGTTCGGATTTGAAAGAGAAGATGACAAAATGGGATACAACAAAAATATGGTTGGTCGTAAAGATGACCATGCATATGTAACATCAACTTATTTTGATTATCAAAGCAGAGTTACTAATAATATTTATGCAACATTCGGCTCAAGATTTGATGAACACAAACATGCAGGTAATGAAGATTCACATAGAGCGACATTGGCTTATCTTTTTGATGACAAAACTACAAAGTTAAAAAGTTCTTATGGAACAGGATTTCGCTTTCCTTCTCTTTACGAACTTAATTGGCTTAACTCATTCAATGCTTCAATGAAAGCGGAGACCAGCGAAAGTTTTGATTTTGGAATTGAAAAATCTTTTTTAGATTTGGGATTAAGCATAGATGCTTCTTATTTTAACATAAAATACAATGATACAATTGAAGGATGGAAAGGACCTGGATCGTGGGAGTCATATAACTTTCCTGGAGTTGTTAAGTCTCAAGGATTGGAATTAGTTTCAAAATGGAAGAAAAGTGATAAATTAAATTTTGACTTAAACTATACTTATACCTCCACCTATGACGGCGCAGAGCAAGATGATCCAGATAAAAATGAAAGTTACTATGATGCCAGACTGGTTAGAGTACCTAGAAATATGATTAATTTAATAACAAATATGAAAATTCCTGGTTATAAAAATTTGGATTTAAGTCTAAGCACTAAGTGGTCTGATAATTCAAGAGATTATGGAAATGGAAACAGAACATGGCGAGATGAATCGCTAGATGATTATTTAGTAAATGATTTATCGATAAAATATAATTTATGGAATAGTTTCGATCTATTTTTCGATATAAATAATATTTTAGACGAAAAATATGAAACGGTAAGAGATTATTCACAAATGGATAGATCTTATAATTTTGGAATAAGACGATCTTATTAATATGATCGCTTCCCCGTGCAATGATATTTGTACGATTGATTCTGAAAGTGGTTTGTGTGTAGGTTGCAGTCGCACACCAAGTGAAATAACAAATTGGATACACTACAGCGACAATCAGAAAAAAATCATATTAAACAGCTTAAAAAAACGGAGAAATAACATTGATAATATTCATGATAATATGTTAGATAGCAGAATAATGAATAATTTATTTAATGTTTCAAAAAAACAAATTTTTCCAATTGGTTTAATATTAATTTTAGCATTTGCTAGACTGATACCTCATCCACCAAACTTTACACCAATTATAGCTGTAGCAATAATGAGTGGATATTTTTTCAAAAATTTTAATTTATCAGTACTGATTTTATTAGTATCAATGTTAATATCAGATTTATTTATTGGGTTTTATGAAAATATAATTTTTGTTTATCTATCTTTAATATTCATCACGTTTATTTTTCATAAAATTAGCAGCAAAATAAATTTTAAAAATTTATTTATCTATGGTTTTGCTGGATCGCTTATCTTTTTTGTAGTTTCAAACTTTGGAGTTTGGGCTTTAGGTAGCCCAGGATTGCAAGATATTGCTTATGAAAAAAGTTTAAGTGGTTTAATTCAGTGTTATATTTTAGCAATACCATTTTTTGGAAATACTTTTTTATCAACACTAATTTTTTCTTATCCGGCTATATTTATTTATAGATCACTAGCCGCCAGGTCCAGCGCCAGATAATTTTAGTATTTTCCACACTCCTGATGCTGTTGCTACAATTTTATTTTCTGCTATTAGTTCGCAGGTCAAAAAGACCATTGATTTAGTTTTTTTTTGTATTTTAGTTTTTCCAAACAATTCTTGTCCTAATTTCACTGGAGAAATAAATTTTAGTTCTAAAGAGATAGTAACACATGGACTATTATTTGCCGATCTATGAGCGGCCGTTCCTGCGCCGGCATCGACGATTGCTGATATAAAACCTCCATGAGTAATACCCGCTGCATTTAAATGATTTTCATTTATTGTTGTTTTAAATTCATATTCTTTTTCAGAAATGTTTCTAAAAAACAAACCACCATTGTGTTTCATAAAACCTGGTTTAATGCTAATTTGTTCGAATTCTTTATTCATAAAATTAAAATATAAATGTCAAAATTAATATGAATATAGCTATTAAAATTAAGAAATATATAACTGCTTTTTGTAGTGGCATATAAATTAACTATTCAATCATAAAATTTTGTTTGGCGCGCCTGCTAGGAGTCGAACCCAGAACCTCCTGGTCCGTAGCCAAGCGCTCTATCCAATTGAGCTACAGGCGCCTTACATTTATTTATCAAAGAATATTAGCTATTTAAAGCTTCTTTCTGAGCAATTCGATTATAACGTTAATGTGATAAGTTGCTTATTGATGAAATTAATTTAATCATTTAACAAAGTAAATTGAGTTATGGGTTCAAAAGAAAAAAGCATTGTAATTACTTCGGCTTTGCGTACAGCAATAGGTACATTTAATGGTTCTTTAAAAAATATGCAAGCGCATGATCTTGGATCAGTCGTTATTAAAGAAAATATAAAAAAATCAAAATTAAAATCTGATGAAATTGATGAAATAATAATGGGGCAAGTTTTAACAAGTGCAACAGGACAAAATCCAGCTAGACAAGCTGCTATTAAAGCAAAAATTCCAATTGAAAAAACTGCATATGTTATAAATCAAGTTTGTGGCTCAGGGTTAAGGGCGATTGTTTCAGGGTATCAATCAATTTTATCTGAAGATTCAAGTATAGTAATTGCTGGCGGACAAGAAAGTATGACCAATGCTCCGCACGCTATACATTTTCGAAAAAGTAAAAAATTAGAGGAAACAAATCTTATAGACACGATGATTAAAGATGGTCTTTGGGATGCATTCAATGGTTATCATATGGGAGTTACAGCTGAAAATGTAGCCGAGAAATGGGGAATCACAAGAAAAGAACAAGATGATTTTGCATTATATTCACAAACTAAAGCAGAAATGGCAAAAAAAAAAGGAAATTTTAAAAACGAAATTATACCAACAGTTTTAAAATCTGATGAACATCCAAGAAATGGAATGACAATTGAAAGATTAAAAAAATTAAAACCTTCATTTAAAAATAATGGCACAGTTACAGCAGGAAATGCTTCCGGAATTAACGACGGAGCAGCTGCTGTTGTTTTGATGAGTCAAAGTGAAGCCGAAAAAAGAAATCTAAATCCTCTAGGAAGAATTGTTTCTTGGGCTACCTGTGGAGTAGATCCATCATTAATGGGTTCTGGACCAATTCCTGCTTCAAAAAAAGCTTTAGAAAAAGCAAACTGGAAGGTAGACGATTTAGATTTGATTGAATCAAACGAAGCATTTGCTGCTCAAAGTTTAGCCGTAATAAAAGATCTAAAGTTGCCCAAAGAGAAAGTAAATGTGAACGGAGGAGCTATTGCTTTAGGGCATCCAATAGGTGCCTCTGGTGCACGTATACTTGTTACACTTTTGCATGAAATGCAAAAAAGAGATTTAAAAAAAGGACTAGCAACTCTTTGCATAGGTGGAGGAATGGGAATTGCTATGTGTTTAGAACGTAGTTATTAATTATTTTTTATATATTTTTTTAAAATTACTCTCTGTATCCAAAATTTTCCATCCAAATTTTTATATTTTGGCTGAAATAACTTTCCCAAGTTTTCTAAAATTAGCGTCATAGCTGTAGTGTGAATATTTGGATGGCTGAAAAAGGATTAAATTGTGGTATAAATAAAACAATAATTATGGCCACAAAAATAATTGTTCCAGATATAGGTGATTTTGAAAATGTCGAGATAATTGAAGTTTTAGCTAAACCTGGCTCGATAATAAAAAAGAATGACCCTGTTGTTACTTTAGAAAGTGACAAATCTAGCGTTGAAGTTCCGTCGCCTTTTTCAGGAAAAATCTCTTCATTAGAGGTTAAAATTGGAGATAAGGTTTCAAAAGGAAGTGTCCTAGCTATTATTGAAGATGAAAAGTCTAAAACTTCTGTAAAAATTCAAAAAACAGAAGATAAAAAAGAAATAAAACAAAATAAAGAAAAGCCATTAGTTTTAAAAGATGATGAAGTTTCACCAGAAACTGAAAAAATTATTGAACAAGCAGAATCTGAAATAAGTAAACCTATAAAGAAAGAAACGCCAAAAAAAATTCCAGCTCGTTCAAACGGTTCTGATATTGATCCAACAGAAACTAAAGAATGGCTAGACTCATTAGATGCTGTCATTGCAAAAGACGGATCAGATCGTGCTCATTATTTACTTAAAAAACTAATTGATGAAGCTTACAAAGAAGGATCCAATAGACCTCTAACTAGAATTACACCCTATATAAATACTATATCTGTTGAATCTGAAGTTAAGTCTCCGGGAGATCAAAATATAGAAAGAAGAATTAGATCTTTAATCAGATGGAACGCGGCTGCAATGGTAGTTAAGGCTAATAAAAAAAATTCTGAACTTGGAGGTCATATAGGAACCTTTGCCTCAGCAGCTACACTTTATGATGTGGGAATGAATCATTTTTGGAGGGCAAAGAATAATAAATTTGGAGGAGATTTGATTTATTTTCAAGGTCATAGTGCACCTGGAATGTATGCGCGAGCTTTTTTAGAAGGAAGATTAACAGCAAACCAACTTGGTAATTTTAGACAAGAAGTAGGAGTAGACGGTCTTTCATCTTATCCTCATCCATGGTTAATGCCAAAGTTTTGGCAATTTCCTACGGTTTCAATGGGGCTAGGTCCGATTCTGTCAATCTATCAAGCGAGATTTACAAAATATTTAATCAACAGAGGTTTGTTGAAAGACGAAGATAGAAAAATTTGGGCATTCCTTGGAGATGGTGAAATGGATGAACCAGAATCTTTAGGAGCTATTAGTTTAGCTTCGAGAGAAAAATTAGATAATTTAATATTTGTTATTAATTGTAATTTACAAAGACTTGATGGTCCTGTTAGAGGAAACGGAAAAATTATTCAAGAACTGGAAGGTATTTTCAGAGGAGCTGGGTGGAATGTTATTAAAGTTATATGGGGTTCTTACTGGGATCAATTGCTCGCAAAAGATAAATCAGGATTATTAGTAAAAAGAATGAACGAATGTGTTGATGGAGAGTATCAAGCTTTTAAGGCCAAAGGGGGAGCTTATGTTAGGGAAAAATTTTTTGGCAAATATCCTGAACTAAAAGATTTAGTATCTACCATGACCGATAGGGATGTATGGAAGCTTAATAGAGGCGGACACGATCCACACAAAGTTTATGCAGCTTACGACGCGGCTATGAAAACCAAGGGACAGCCAACCGTTATTTTAGCAAAAACAATAAAAGGTTATGGCATGGGAAAATCTGGAGAAAGTACTAATATTACTCATCAGCAGAAAAAATTAGGAGAAGAAGATCTGCTTTATTACAGAGATCGTTTTGATATTCCTCTTACCGATAAGCAGGTGAAAAATATTGAATTTTATAAACCAGGGGAAAATTCAGCAGAAATAAAATATATCAAAGAAAGAAGAATGAAACTTGGAGGAAACTTGCCAGAAAGAAGTTCTTTTGCGAAGCCAATTAAAAAGCCAAATAAAGATATTTTTGAGAATATGCTAAAATCATCAGGAGATCGTGAAATGTCGACTACTATGGCTTTAGTGAGAATGTTAACAAGTTTGTTAAGAGATAAAAATATTGCTCCCAGATTAGTACCAATTATACCTGATGAAGCCAGAACTTTTGGAATGGAAGGTTTTTTTCAAAAAATTGGAATTTATGCGCATGAGGGTCAAAAATATGAACCTGAAGATTCTGAACAGCTCAGCGCATATAAGGAAGATAAAAAAGGACAAGTATTAGAAGAAGGAATTACCGAGTCAGGTTCAATGTCTTCATGGATAGCTGGAGGAACGTCATATACCAACCATGATATAGAGATGATACCTATCTATACATTTTACTCTATGTTTGGCTTTCAAAGAGTGATGGATCTTATTTGGGCCGCTGGAGATTCTCAATCAAGAGGTTTTTTAATAGGAGCAACTGCTGGAAGAACGACATTAGCAGGGGAAGGATTACAACATCAAGATGGTCACAGTCATTTACTAGCATCAACGATACCAAATTGCATTAGCTATGACCCTACGTTTGCTTATGAATTAGCTGTAATTTTAAGAGAAGGACTTGGAAGAATGCACGATAAACAAGAAAATATTTTTTATTACATAACGGTAATGAATGAGAATTATAAACATCCAACAATTCCAAAAGATTGTGAAAAAGGAATACTAAAAGGAATGTATCTGTTTAAAGAGTTTAACAATAAAGGAAAAATTAAAATTCAATTATTGGGATGTGGAACAATTTTAAGAGAAATGATAGCGGCCGCAGAGGTTTTGAGCAAAGAATATAATATTGATAGTGATGTGTGGAGCGTTACAAGCTTTAATGAACTGAGAAAAAATGGTATGGAAATTGAGAGAAAAAATCTTTTAAATCCTGCAGAAAAGCCAGAAAAATCTTATGTAGAAAAATGTTTAGAAAAAAGAGACGGTCCAATTATAGCAGCTTCGGATTATGTTAGAAGTTTTGCTGACCAGATTAGACCTTATCTTTCAAAACCTTTTTATTCATTCGGAACAGATGGCTATGGAAGAAGTGATGGAAGAAAAAAATTAAGAAAATTTTTTGAAGTGGATAAAGAACATATCGTTACCTATGCTTTAAGTGCTCTTGCAAAAGAACAACTCATCTCATCAAAATATGCTGAAAAAGCTATGAAAAAATATAACATCGATAAAAATAAACCAATTCCAACAGAATTATAAATATGGAAGATAAAAAAATAGTCAGCGCAAGTCCTAAAGTTAGAAAATTAGCCAGGGAATTCGGTGCAGATATATACCAAATTAAAGGTTCTCAAAGAGAAGGAAGGGTTTCTGAAGATGATGTAAAATTTTTTATAAAAGAATCAATTTCTGGAGAAATTAAAAAAAAGAAAGAAACAGTATCCGAAAAATACGAACATTCTGAATTTGGAGAAGTAGATATAAAACCTATTCCAAGACTTAAAAAAATAGCTGGACCACATCTGGAAAAATCTTGGAGCGAGATACCACATGTTACTCAACATGATGAGGCAGATATTACTGAAATGGAAAAATTCAGAAAGTCATTAAGAGATTTATATACTGGTGAAAAAATTTCAATTACTCCTTTAGCTTTTATAATAAGAGCAGTGGTAAAAGCGCTTAAAG
>CABYJR010000021.1 GCA_902519445.1 uncultured Pelagibacteraceae bacterium | reverse complement strand
GTTCTATCTAAATTTGGGTTAAAAAAAATAACCTCAGGGTATAGTTCATTTTCTTCAGGTGATGAAAGAAAAATAATAAAACTGGATAGTAAATTTAATGAAAAATTAATTCTTCCATTAATTTGTTACGAAATTATATATCCGGGTAAGATAAAAGAAAAAAATCAAAATCCTAATTTGGTAATTAATATCTCAGAAGATGCTTGGTTTGGCGATTCAATAGGTCCTTACCAACATTATGCAAAAGCGATTTATAGGTCAGTTGAGGAAGGGCTTTTTATAGCAAGGTCTGCAAACAAAGGCGTTTCGGGTTTTATTGACCCAAATGGTAAATCTCTTAAATTTCTAGATACAAGTGAATCGGGAAGCATTGAGCATAAAATGCCACAGCTTGCAGAAGCGACACTATACTCTAGTTATGGAAATAAAATATTTTTTTTAATAATTTTTTTGTATATATTTCTAACTTTAATTTTTAGAAAATTTGAAATGAATGACTAAAAAATCATATTTATTTACAAGCGAATCTGTTTCGGAAGGCCATCCTGATAAAGTTTGTGACCGTATATCAGATATGGTTGTAGACACGTACCTTGCTAAAGAACCTCTTTCAAGAGTTGCATGTGAAACGTTGACCACAACAAATAAAGTTGTTTTAGCCGGAGAAACAAGAGGACCAGAAATAAAAAAAGATGATTTAATTCAAAAAGTTCGAAATTGCATTAAAGATATTGGATATGAGCAAAAAGGATTTCACTGGAAAAATTGTGATATTGATGTTCACTTACATTCTCAATCAGCAGATATTGCAATGGGAGTAGATTCAAAAGATAATAAAGATGAAGGAGCTGGCGATCAAGGAATAATGTTTGGTTATGCTTGTAACGAAACCGAAGTTTTAATGCCTGCGCCAATTTATTATTCACATAAAATCTTAGAATTGATGGCTTTGGATAGAAAAAGTGGAAAAGCTGATAAATTAGAACCAGATTCAAAAAGTCAAGTTACGATGCAGTATGAAAATGGTAAACCAACAAAAGTTACTTCTGTTGTAATTTCTACTCAACATTCCCCTGATGTAAATCAAGCACAAGTAAAAGAAATTGTTAGACCGTATTTAGAAAAATCTATTCCAAAAGATTTATTATCTGGATTAAAAGAAGAAGAGTTTTATGTAAATCCAACAGGTCAATTTATAATTGGCGGTCCAGATGGTGATTCCGGTTTAACTGGAAGAAAAATTATCGTTGATACTTATGGTGGGGCCGCACCTCATGGTGGTGGAGCGTTTTCTGGCAAAGATCCCAGCAAGGTAGATAGATCCGCGGCTTATGCGGCAAGATATGTTGCTAAGAATGTTGTTGCATCAAAAATAGCTGATAAATGTCTTATTCAGCTTGCTTATGCAATTGGAGTTTCAAAGCCTTTATCAATCTATGTAGATCTTTTTGATGGTGATGAAAAAAAATCAAAACATGTTGAAAAATTAATAAAAGATAATTTTGACCTAAGTCCCAGAGGAATTAGAGAAATGTTATCATTAAACAAACCAATCTATGAGTGTACTGCCGCATACGGGCATTTTGGTAGAAAAGCAGGTTCAAACGGCACTTTTTCTTGGGAAAAAACTGATAAAAGTGGAATTTTTAAAAAGTAAACTTGAAAAAAGTTAAAATATAACTTAAATAATCGTTAAGTTACCTGGATAATCAAAATGGGCTTTTGCCCATTTTTTTTTAGGTATTATAAAAATATATTTTATGTTGAATCAAAGATCAGACAAAGTAGAGCTTTTAAGAATAGCAGAAGCAGTCGCTGTTGAGAAATCTATTGATAAAGAAATAATTTTAAGCTCCATGGAAACTGCAATACAAAAAGCAGCTAGAACTAAGTTTGGTTCGGAGAATGATATAAGAGCCAAAATTAATAGAGAGACTGGTGACATAACTCTACACAAAGTATTAACAATAGTAGATTCTCCCGAAAACTTCGATACAGAAATATCTCTTGAAGATGCCATAAAGGTAAAAAGTAAAAATGATTTTAAAATTGGAGACGAACTATTTGAGGAATTACCGCCTGTAGATTTTGGAAGAATTGCCGCTCAATCGGCGAGACAAGTAATAACACAAAGTGTTAGAGCAGCGGAAAGAGAAAGACAATACAATGAATTTATTGATAAAAAAGGCGAAATATTAAGCGGAATTATAAAAAGGTTAGAGTATGGAAATATAATTGTAGATCTGAATAGGTCTGAAGCTATTATAAGAAAAGAAGAATGTATACCTAGAGAAGTTTTAAAAACAGGAGATAGGGTAAAGGCATATTGCTATGATGTAATTAGAGAAAATAAAGGACAACAAATATTTTTATCAAGAGCTAATCCAAAATTTATGGAAAAATTATTTTTTCAAGAAGTCCCCGAAATTTATGATGGCATAATTGAAATTAAATCATCAGCTAGAGATCCAGGAAGCAGAGCAAAAATTTGCGTTTATTCAAAAGATTCTTCCATTGATCCCGTTGGAGCATGTGTAGGTATGAGAGGAAGTAGAGTGCAATCAGTTGTGAATGAATTATCCGGTGAAAAAATAGATATTGTTAATTGGGTCGAAGATCCAGCAGCTTTAGTAGTAAGTGCTTTGGCTCCTGCAGAAATACAAAAAGTTATAATAGATGAGCAGAATAGAAGAATAGAAGTAATTTTGACAGAAGAAAATTTAAGTAAAGCCATTGGTAGAAGAGGACAAAATGTTAGATTAGCATCTAAGCTAATTAATTATGAAATAGATATATTAACAGAAAGCGAAGAATCAGAAAAAAGACAATTAGAATTTAAAGAAAAAACAGAAACTTTTATAAAAAATTTAGAGGTGGATGAAACTCTAGGTCAACTTTTGGTTGCCGAAGGCTTTTCGAGCATAGAAGAAATTGCAAAAGCTTCAGTTGAAGATATTTCAAAAATTGAAGGTATAGACGCTAATACAGCACAAGAGTTAAATGAAAGATCTAAAGAGTATCTTATTAAAGAAAAAGAAGATATAGGAAAAAAATTAAAAGAACTTGGGGTGAGTGAAGATTTAATAAATCACAAAGGGCTTACACCTGGAATGCTTTTAACTTTGGGTGAAAAAAATATTAAGAATTTAAAAGATTTTGCTGAACTTGCGACCGATGAATTAATTGGTGGTTATGATGAAAAAAAAGGCGTTAAATATAAAATTGAAGGATATCTCGAAGAGTTTGCTTTAACAAAAATCGAAGCAGATGAGTTGATTATTAACGCTAGACAAATTGTATTTAAATAAAGGAAATGACTTCGTATGAGCGAAAAAGACAAGAAAAAAAAACTTACTTTAACTGTATCTTCAAAAAAACCTCATGTTAGAGTTCCGCAATACGCTCACAATAAAGGTAAAACCTCAGTAGTAATTGAAAAAAAACCTTCAAGAAGATGGGGAGGAAAAAAATTTCAGCCAAAAGACAGCTTTAACAAGCCTAAATTATCACCTGATTTTACACCTAAGAAACCAACTGCAGATAAAAGCTTTAATATAAGAAAAATAGCAGAAGAAAGAGCAACCAGAAGATTTAATGATTTAGGAGAAAAAAATTTACAAGGTAAAAAAAGTACTTTGGGAAGAGAAAAAACTTTTGCATTAAGAAAACAAAATAAACTTACTTTATCAAAAGCATTGGACGAAGAAACTTTTGATGGAAAAGAAAGAAGCTTATCAGCTGTAAAAAGGGCTAGACTTAAGGCTAAGAAAAGTCAGGATTTTGTAAAAGAAAATATAGAAACAAAAAAAATTGTTCACGAAGTGAATATTCCAGATAAAATTACTATACAAGAACTTTCAAATAGAATGGCAATGCAGGCAAGCGGAATTATCAAACATCTTTTAGGCATGGGAGTAGTAGCTACTATAAATCATACTTTAGATTCTGATACAGCTGAATATCTTGTAAAAGAATTTGGAAATATACCTATACGAGAAAAAAAACCTGATTTAAATATTTTAAAAGCTCAAAAAAAAGATGATAAAAATTTAAAGACAAGACCTCCGATTGTAACAGTAATGGGTCACGTTGATCATGGGAAAACTTCTTTATTGGATTCTCTAAGAAAAGCAAATGTAGTTGAAGGCGAACATGGAGGCATAACTCAACATATAGGAGCTTATAAAATTAAAACAGAAGATGGAAAAGATATAACTTTTATTGACACTCCAGGTCACGCAGCTTTTACTGAAATGAGGGCCAGAGGTTCAAAAGTTACAGATATTGTTATTTTAGTTGTATCATCCGAAGATGGAGTTAAACCTCAAACCATAGAAGCCATAAATCATGCTAAGGCTGCAAAGGTCCCAATTATTGTGGCAATAAATAAATGTGATTTACCTTCCTCGAATCCCCAAAAAGTAAAAAATGAACTTTTGCAATATGAATTGATTGCTGAAGAACTAAGCGGAGATACTTTATTTGCTGAAATTTCAGCGAAAACTAAAAAAAATTTAGATAAATTAAAAGAAAATATTATTCTTCAATCAGACTTACTTGATTTAAAAGCAAATTTTGAGGGGAATGCATCTGGAATTATTTTAGAATCTAGAATTGATAAAGGAAAAGGACCAGTATCTACAGTATTAGTAACTAATGGAAAATTAGAAAAAGGAGATTTTTTTGTAAGTGGTAATACCTGGGGGAAAATAAGAGCAATGATAAGTGACGATGGGAAAAATATTGATTCCGCATTACCATCTACTCCCATTGAAATTTTAGGTATGAACGAATCTGCTTTAGCCGGTGACGATTTTATTGTAGTGGATTCAGAAGAAAAAGCTAAAGAGATAAATGATTACAGAATCGAACATAGTAAAACTAAAAAAACTACACAAATTTTAGTAAACAAAGATTCAGCATTTGATAGCGGATCTAGACAAAAAGAACTACCTATAATAATTAAGTGTGATGTTCATGGTTCTAGTGAAGCGCTCAAAACAGCAATTGAAAAAATAGAACATGCAGAAGTTGCTCCAAAGATAATATTATCAAATATTGGAGTAATAACAGAAACAGACGTTACTCTTGCAAGTGCTTCAAATGCAGTGCTTATAGGTTTTAATGTAAGACCAAATAAAGAGGCTAAAAAATTAGCAGAAAACCACAAAATAACTATAAAATTTTTTAATATAATTTATGAGGTTTTAGATTTTGTAAATAACTCTTTATCAGGATTGTTAAAACCTGATGTAAAAGAAGAGGTTGTCGGTTCGGCTGAAGTCCAGACAATTTT
Source organism: uncultured Pelagibacteraceae bacterium (assembly GCA_902519445.1). Classification (GTDB taxonomy): domain Bacteria; phylum Pseudomonadota; class Alphaproteobacteria; order Pelagibacterales; family Pelagibacteraceae; genus AG-414-E02. Next base: position 5,262 of record CABYJR010000021.1, on the reverse strand, counting down.
TAAAGTATCAAAAATTGGCAAGGTAGCTGGATCAAAAGTAATAAATGGAGAAATAATAAATAATTTAAATGCTAGGTTGATAAGAGATGGAAATGTATTATATACAGGTTCAATAAACAGTATTTTTAGGGAAAAAAATGCTGCAAAACAAGTTAGCGCAGGTCTTGAGTGTGGTATAACCCTTAAAGATTTTGGAGATTTCAAAGAAAAGGATGTAATTGAAGTTTATAAAATTGTAGAAACAGAAAGAAGAATTTAATGATTAGACAAAATGAAAATGCCCCTTTTTCGCAAAGACAATTAAGAGTAGGAGAATTGATTAAACAGTCTTTAGGTCAAATATTTTTAAGGGATGAAGCAAAATTGCCAGCTTTGGAAACAAAGAATATTACTGTTACAGAAGTTAGGATGAGTCCAGATCTTAAAAATGCGAGAGCTTATGTTATTCCATTAGGAGGAAAAGACTCTGAAGAAACTGTTCATGTATTAACTAAATTTTCATACTTAATTAGAAAGGCTTTATCTAAAAAAATAGAAATGAAGTTTTTACCCCGAGTCTCTTTCGTTAGCGACAAGTCCTTTGATTATGCTGAAAAAATTGAAAAATTGATACAGAAAAATAAATAATTATGCAAAAAAATAAAAAGAAAACTATAGACTCATTAAAAATTAATTCAAAAGATGTGGGATCATCCGAAGTACAAATAGGATTATTAAGTGAAAAAATTAATAATTTAAGTGATCATTTTAAAAGAAATAAAAATGATAAACATTCAACTAGAGGGTTGTTATTTGCGGTAAATCGAAGAAAGCGCTTATTGGAGTATTTAAAAAAACAAAACCCAGAATCATATAAAAATATATTAACAAAATTAAATTTAAGAAAATAAATGTTTAAAATAAATAAAGAAGAAATTGAATTAGAAGGTAAAAAGATAACTCTTGAAACAGGAAAAATAGCAAGACAAGCAGATGGAGCTATAATTGCTACTTGTGGAGAAACAGTTGTTATTGCTACTGTAGTAGGAGCAAAAAAGGTAAATGAAGAAATAGATTATTTTCCTTTATCAGTAAATTACCAAGAGAAGTATTATGCTGCGGGTAAAATACCTGGAGGATATTTTAAAAGAGAAGCAAGACCTACAGAATCTGAAACATTAATTTCAAGATTAATTGATAGACCTATAAGACCTTTATTTCCAGAAGGTTTTAGAAATGAGGTTCAAATATTACCAACAGTACTTTCATATGATAACGAAAACGAAGCAGATGTGTTATCAATTATAGCGTCATCCGCAGCTTTAGCGATTTCTGGATTGCCCTTTCAAGGACCTGTGGCAGCATCCAGAGTGGGATTTATAAATGATAAATATGTTTTAAATCCATCAAAAGAACAATTAAAAGAATCAAAATTAGATCTTGTGGTTGCAGGAACAAAAGATGCTGTTTTGATGGTTGAATCGGAAGCTTCTGGATTGACAGAAAAACAAATGTTAGACGCAGTAAAATTTGGACACGAAAAATTTATTCCATTAATAACAGCAATAGAAAAGTTAAAGAAAAAATCTTCAAAAGAAGAATGGAAAATTGAAGAAAAAGATTATAGCAAATTAAAAAGTAAAATTTCTAAGGCATTAACAAAAGATCTAGAAAAAGCTTTTTCTGAAAAAGATAAGAAAAAAAGGTCAGATTTGGTTAATTTAGCAACTGAAAAATGTAAATCTTTATTTGAAGGAGACGAAACATACACTGAACTTGAAATACTATTACAATTAAAAAATATAGAAAAAGATATTGTAAGAACAAAAATTCTTAAGACAAAAAAAAGAATAGATGGCAGAGGTTTGTCCGATGTTAGGCCTATAAAATGCGAGGTAGGAGTACTCCCAAGAACACATGGATCTGCATTATTTACTAGAGGAGAAACACAAGCATTAGTCACAACAACCTTGGGAACTACAGAAGATGAACAAAGAATAGAAAGTTTGGAAGGACAAAAGAGAGTAAGATTTATGTTACATTATAACTTTCCTCCTTTTTCAGTTGGAGAAACAGGAAGAATAGGTACAGGTAGAAGAGAAGTGGGACATGGAAAATTAGCATGGAGAGCTTTAAATTCATCTTTACCTAGTAAAGAAAAGTTTCCTTACACTTTAAGAGTAGTTTCTGAAATAACTGAATCCAATGGTTCTTCGTCAATGGCTACTGTTTGTGGTGCATCTTTAGCACTTATGGATGCTGCTGTTCCAATAGCAGAACCTGTAGCCGGAATTGCAATGGGATTAATTAAAGAAAAAAAAGAATTTACTGTTTTATCTGACATCTTAGGTGACGAAGATCATTTAGGTGATATGGATTTTAAAGTGGCTGGAACAAAAGATGGCATTACATCATTACAAATGGATATAAAAATTACTGGAATTACATTTGAGATTATGGAGCAGGCTCTTGATCAGGCCAAAGAAGGAAGAGCGCATATTCTTGATGAAATGAATAAAACAATTAAATCATCAAGAAAAGAAGTATCAAAACACACTCCTAAAATAGAAACTGTTATGGTCGATAAAAAGGACATAGCAGCTGTTATAGGAAAAGGAGGAGCTACAATTAGAGAGATTGTAGAACTATCTGGAGCCAAAGTAGATGTTAAAGATACAGGTGAAGTTACCATCGCTGCACCAGATGAAAAATCAAGAACCAAAGCAATGGAGATGGTTAAAAATATTGTTGCAAAACCTGAAATGGGAAAAATTTATAAAGGAAAAGTTGTTAAGATAATGGAATTTGGTGCATTTGTTAATTTTTTAGGTAAACAAGATGGTCTAGTTCATATTTCTCAGTTAGCAGGCAAAAGAGTTAACAAAGTTTCTGATGTTGTGAAAGAAGGAGATGAAGTTTCTGTAAAAGTTATAGGTTTTGATAGAGGTAAAGTAAAACTTTCAATTAAAGAGGCCAGTTAAACAATATTTTTTGGATCTGGCATTCCAACTTTATTATATCCAGCATCGACATAATGAATTTCTCCAGTAACAGCAGCTGATAAATCGCTCAAAAGGTATAAAGCTGATCCACCTATATCATTAATATCAACATTTCTTTTTAAAAGAGAATGATCTTCATTCCATTTATATAAAAATTTTGCATCACCAATAGCAGATGCCGCTAATGTTTTAATTGGTCCTGCGCTAATGGCATTTACTCTAATTCCTTTTGAACCCAAGTCTCTTGCTAGATATTTTACACTAGTTTCTAAAGCTGCTTTACAAACTCCCATAACATTATAATTTGGAATAATTTTAGAAGATTCGTAAGTTAAAGTTAGCATGCTCGAACCTTTATTCATTATTTTCGATGCCTCTTTTGCTACTTCAGTAAGAGAAAAACAGGAAATTAACATACTTTTTAAAAAGTTTTCTCTTGATGTATTTAAATACTCCCCTGAAAGTTCTGCTCTATCCGAGAAAGCAATTGCATGAACAACAAAATCTAAATTACCCCATTTTTTTTTTATATCACCAAATGCTCTTACAACATCCTCTTTTTTTTCAACATCACAGCTTATAGTGAAGTTAGATTTTAAAGACTCAGCTAATGGAACAACTCTTTTCTTTAAGGCGTCACCTAAATATGTAAAAGAAAGTTCAGCACCATGTTCAGATAATTTTTTCGCTATACCCCATGCAATTGAGCGCTCATTTGCAACACCCATTATTAATCCTTTTTTTCCTTTTAATAAGCTCATAAATTAAACCTTTTCAAAAATTAATGTTGCGTTAGTTCCTCCAAAACCAAAGCTATTAGACATTATAGCATTTAACTCTACATCTTTTTCAACTTTTGTTATTATTGGATATTTTTTTGCTTCTTCATCTATTTCATTTATATTAATTGAAGCAGATATAAAATTATTTTTCATCATAACCAAACTATAAATAGCTTCGTGAACCGAAGTGGCTCCTAAAGAATGGCCAGAAAGTGATTTTGTTGAACTTATTTTAGGAATAGAATTTTTAAATACTTCTCCAACAGCTTTAAGCTCAGTAATATCTCCAACTGGCGTAGAAGTTCCGTGCGTATTAAGATAATCAATTTTATTTTTACTTGTATGTAAAGCTAACTTCATACATCTAATCGCACCTTCGCCTGAAGGAGCTACCATGTCATAACCATCAGATGTTGCTCCATATCCGGTAATTTCAGCATAAATTTTTGCACCTCTTGCTTTTGCGTGTTCATATTCTTCTAAAACTAAAACACCACCACCTCCAGATATTACAAATCCATCTCTATTTTTATCATACGGTCGTGATGCTTTTTCCGGAGTATTATTATATTTTGAAGATAATGCAGTCATCGCATCGAACATTGCAGTCATTGCAAAATGAACTTCATCACTACCTCCAGCAAAGACTACATTTTGTTTTCCTAATTGTATTAGTTCCATTGCATTTCCAATACAGTGTCCACTAGTAGCACAAGCCGAGCTGATAGTATAATTTACACCTTTAATTTTAAATGGAACAGCTAAAGTTGCTGACGCAGTACTCGACATAGTTCTGGGAACCACAAAAGGACCCATTTTTTTTGGATTCTTTTCACGAGTTTTATCTGCGGCAAGAATAACATTTTTAATTGAAGGGCCTCCAGATCCCATAATCATGCCAGTTAAAATATGACTTACATCTTTTTCTTCCAAACCAGAATCTTTAACAGCTTCTTTCATTGCAATATAATTATATGCAGAACCTGGTCCCATAAATCTAATTATTTTTCTATCAACATGATCTTCAATTTTAATATTTGGCATTCCGTGAACATGACTTTTTAAATTAAATTCTTTATATTCTTCAGAGAAAGTAATTCCTGATTTTGAATTTAATAAAGATTGATAAACTTCTTCCTGATTATTTCCCAAGCAAGAAACAACTCCTATTCCTGTTACAACTACTCTTTTCATTATTTAAATAATCCTACTTTTAAATTTTCTGCTTCGTATATTGGTTTATCATCAGAATATAAAGTGCCATCAGCTAATCCTACAACAGCTCCTTCTTTTTTTAAAATTCTTTTTATATTAACTTTATATCTAGCAATTTTGGCATTAATAAGCACTTCGCCAGTAAATTTCACAGAATTTACTCCTAAAGCACGTCCTTTTCCTGGCTCACCCTTCCAGCCTAAAAAAAAACCAACCAATTGCCACATGGCGTCTAAACCAAGACAGCCAGGCATGACAGGATCTTCCTTAAAGTGGCAATCAAA
>CABYJR010000020.1 GCA_902519445.1 uncultured Pelagibacteraceae bacterium | reverse complement strand
AATCTCTGGCAAATATAGTAAGCATTGAATTTATAGAAAATAAAAACTCTTTTTCAGAGCAAGATTGGAAGGAATTGTATAAACTATCAGAAGAAACTTTTGTAGATGAGTCTGATAGCTCAAAATCAAAAGCTGCGGGAGCAGGACTAACAGATAACGATTAAATTATGAAAAAGAAAGAAAAAACTAAAAATCCAATTCAGCCAGTAAGCGGAACTAAGGTTCCAAGATTTGCTGGTCCATCCACTTTTGCAAGATTACCAGAAATGAGAGATGTTAAAAGTTGTGATGTTGCAATTGTAGGAATACCTTTTGATGCAGGGACTAGCTATAGGCCTGGAGCAAGATTTGGACCACAAAGTATAAGACAAGCTTCACGACATCTTAGAACAAACTACCATCCAAATTATGATATTGAACCATTTAAAGTACAGCAAGTAGCTGACGCAGGAGATATTGTGTGTAATCCATTTAATATCAATGAAGCAATTCAACAAATAGAAAAAGGAGCTTATGAATTATTAAATAAGGTTGGAGGAATAATTAGCATGGGTGGCGATCACACTATTGCTTTCCCTTTGCTTAAGGCTGTAAATAAAATAAATAAAGGACCTGTCGCATTAGTTCATTTTGATGCGCATCTAGATACATGGGATACTTATTTCGGGGCACCCTATACTCACGGAACACCCTTTAGAAGAGCAAGAGAGGAAAACTTATTTTTGGATAATGCTTCAATGCATGTTGGGATACGGGGCCCATTATACAGCACAGAAGATTTAAAAAATGATGCAGAATTTGGTTTTAAAATAATTCATTGTGATGAATTTCAAACGCAAGGTATAGACAAAATAGTAAAAAGAATAAGAGATAGAGTGGGGAACAATCCATTGTATTTATCAATTGATATAGATGTGCTTGATCCAGCTTTTGCTCCAGGAACAGGTACACCTGAAGTTGCAGGGATGACCACAAGAGAAATTGTAAATGTTATTAGAGGTTTGTCAGGTTTAAATTTAATATCAGCTGATGTTGTTGAGGTTTCACCGGCTTACGATCACGCTGAAGTTACTTCTTTAGCAGCAGCGACAATTGTTTACGAATTAACTAATTTATTTGCAAAAGTAAAAGGATAGGCTAATTTCTCATCATGCAAGATAAAAAAAAATTCTATATTAATGGTAAATGGGTTGATCCTAAGAAAAAAAATGATTTTAATGTTATTAACCCATCCACTGAAGAAAGTTGTGCAGTAATTTCTCTAGGAAGTGCTGAAGATATTAATACCGCTGTAAGTGCTGCAAAAAAAGCTTTTGAAAGCTGGGCCTTTACCTCGAAAGAAGAAAGAATAAAGTTATTAGAGTCTTTGTATTCTCTTTATAAAAAAAGATGGGCTGAAATGGCAGAAGCTATTTCTTTAGAGATGGGTGCGCCAATTGATTTTTCAACACAGCTCCAAGCGGGTACGGGAGCTAGCCATATAAAATCATACATTAAAGTTTTAAAAGATTATAAGTTTGAAAAAATATTAGGAGATCACGCGCCAAATAATAAAATCTTATATGAACCAAAAGGAGTTTGTGCCTTAATAACTCCTTGGAATTGGCCAATGAATCAAGTTTGTTTAAAAGTGATTCCAGCTTTGGCAACGGGTTGTACTATGGTTTTAAAACCATCAGAAATAGCCCCTTTGTCTTCTATGTTGCTAGCTGAAATGATCGATGAAATAAAATTTCCAGCTGGAGTATTTAATTTAGTTAATGGAGACGGTGCTGTCGCTGGGAACGCTTTAACTAGTCATCCAGATGTAAATATGATTTCTTTTACTGGATCAACTAGAGCTGGAGCTCTTATTTCAAAGAATGCAGCAAACGATTTTAAAAGAGTTAGTTTGGAACTAGGTGGCAAAGGTGCAAATATTATTTTTAAAGATGCGGACACTGAAGCTGTAGAAAGAGGAGCCATGAGATGTTTTAGAAATACAGGACAATCTTGTAATGCGCCTACTCGTATGTTGGTTGAAAAATCTATTTATAATAAAACAATAGATAAAGTAAAAGAAGTTGCATCCAAAGTAAAAATTGATTTAGCTTCTAAGAAAGGTGAGCATATAGGGCCTGTAGTTTCCAAAACTCAATTTGATAAAATTCAAACTCTAATACAAAAAGGAATTGATGAGGGCGCAAAATTAGTAGCTGGCGGAACAGGAAAACCAAAAGGATTAGACAAAGGATATTTTGTTAAACCAACTGCTTTTGCAGATGTTAATAATAATATGCAGATTGCTAGAACAGAAATTTTTGGCCCAGTATTATCAATTATACCTTTTGAAACTGAGGAAGAAGCTATTTCAATTGCAAATGATACACCTTATGGCCTTTTAAATTTTATTCAGACACAAGATCAGAAAAAAGCAAATAGAGTCGCAAGAAAATTGAGATCAGGAATGGTTGATATAAATGGTGCAGGACTTGCGCCAGACGCACCTTTTGGAGGATACAAACATTCTGGTATAGGACGTGAAGCTGGAGTTTTAGGTTTAGAAGAATATCTTGAAGTAAAAGCTGTTAGCGGCTGGAACGATAATTAATTTTTTGCAAAGTCACCTACTTGAATTAATAAAGCCAAACATTTTTTAAGTTGTTCATACGATACAAATTCATCAATTGTATGAGCTTGTTCGACAGACCCAGGTCCACATACAACAGTGCTAATACCAATTTCTTGAAATAGTCCTGCTTCCGTTCCAAAAGAAACAACTTCTCGAGAATTATCGCCTGTTAAATTACAAACAAGATTTATAGCTTGAGAATCTTCTTCTTTATTAAATCCAATAATCTCACCAATAATTTCTTTTTTAATATCTGCTTTTGGGTAAACTTTTCTCATTTTTGGTAATAGAGTTTCTTTAACATAAGCATCAATAATTTTATTTACATACACGCCATCTTCTGGGACTACTGGTCTAAGTTCCCAATCAACTACACATTGATCAGCAATAACATTTCTTGCTAGTCCTCCTCTAATTCTACCAACTCCTAAAGTTGTATAAGGAGGAACAAAAACAGAATTTTTTGGTTCTCTTTTTTTAAGTTCTTCTCTTAGTTCTAAAAGTTTATTTATAAATCTTGTTGCATATTCAACTGCATTGACACCTTTGTCAGGAGCAGATCCGTGTCCAGCTAGACCAGTAAAATGAGTTGAATATTCATAACATCCCTTATGTGCCTGAACAGCTTTCATGTTTGTGGGTTCACCCACAATACAAACTGAACAATTTAAATTACGTTTTTTAAGTTCCTTAATCATGACAGGAGCTCCCTGACATGCAGTTTCCTCGTCATAAGTAAATGAAAAATGAATTGGTTTTTTTAAATTTTGAGAGGCGAAATAGGGAGCCAAAGCTAAACTACATGCTATGAAACCTTTCATATCACAAGTACCTCTGCCATAAACTTTGTTATTTTTTTCTTTGGAAATAAATGGATCTGAACTCCATTCTTTTGCCGAAGCAGGAACTACATCAGTATGGCCTGATAAAATAATTCCGTTTCCATTTACTTTCCCTTTCCCTTTAACTGTTGAAAATAAATTAAATCTTTTTTTTGCTTCGTCAGAAGTTCTAAAGGATGAAGCTCCAACTTTACTTAGTCTTTTTTCACAATATTCAATCAATGCAAGATTTGAGGTTCCAGATACGGTTTGAAATTTTATCAACTCTGATAAAACTTTCAAAGTTTCAGGAAATACTTCATCTATTATATTTTTTTGCATACTCATTGATTTAAAAATATATTATATATCTTAATTATGAAACAAGAAATTACATACGAAGATTATAGTAAAGTTGAGATAAAAATCGGTACAGTATTAAGTGTTAAGAAAAATGAAAAGGCAAGAAAACCTTCATTAGTTGTTGAAGTAGATTTTGGTAAAGAAATTGGAATTAAAAAATCATCTGCTCAAATTACTCATTATTATAATGAAGAAAATTTAGTAGGAAAACAAGTGATAGGAGTTTGTAACTTTCCTAAAAAGAATATAGCCGGAATAGTTTCTGAAGTTTTAATTTTAGGCGCTATTGAAAAAGATGGAAAAGTAGTTTTGTTACACCCATCACAAAAAGTTGAAAATGGTTTAGAAATAGCATAAACCATTGCGATGTATCCTAATTTACTACCGCTTATTTTTTTTTCTGTAGCTGCAGCTTTTACACCTGGTCCTAATAATATTGTTGGTTCTTACTCAGGTTTTAATTTTGGAATAAAAAAATCGCTACCTTTAATACTAGGTGTTACATTTGGTTACACCACGCTGATTACATTATCAGCAGCAGGTTTAAATGTAATATTTAATACGTATCCAATATTAAAAACTATAATAAAAATTATTGGATCTTTGTTTTTAATTTATTTAGCTTATAAAATTTCATTTCAAAATCAGGTTGAGGAAAAGAAGATTAAAAACCCCGTCACATTTTATGATACTTTTATATTTCAGTTTATTAATCCAAAAGGTGTTTTTGCAGCCATAACAAGCATCTCTCTTTTTGTTGAACTTGGACCAAATTATTTATTTCATTCTTTAGTAGTCATAATAGTGTCATTTTGTTGTGCAATAACTAGTATAACAAGTTGGTGTTTATTGGGAAAATTTCTTAGGCGTTTTTCAGAAAATAAGAAATTTATTCAAGTGTTTAATTACACTATGTCCTTTTCACTAATTGTTTGTGTTATACTTATTTATTTAAAAATATGAAGATAAACAGCAAAGATTCATTTAATTCTTTAAAAAAATTAAAAGTAGATAATAAAATTTATAATATCTTTAGTCTTCAAGAGGCTGAAAAAAATGGATTGGAAGGTATTTCAAAATTACCTAAATCTATAAAAGTTTTACTAGAAAATTTATTAAGACATGAAGATAATAAATTAGTTAAAAAAGAACAAATTTTATCAATCAAATCTTGGTTAGATAAAAAAAATTTAAAAAAAGAAATTGCTTTTAGGCCAGCTAGAGTTCTTATGCAAGATTATACTGGCATACCAGCAGTAGCCGACCTTGCTGCAATGCGCGATGCAGTGAAACTAAAAAAAAAAGATCCAAAAAAAATAAATCCTTTGTCAACAGTTGATTTGGTTATTGATCATTCGGTAATGGTGGATACTTATGCTTCTAAAGATTCTTTTAAAAAAAATGTTGAAAAAGAATTTTTAAGAAATGGTGAACGTTATTCTTTTCTAAAATGGGGCCAGCAAGCTTTTAACAACTTTAGAGTTGTTCCGCCAGGAACTGGGATTTGTCATCAAGTTAATTTGGAATATTTATCAAAGGTAGTTTGGTCATCTGATAATTTTGCTTATCCCGATACACTTGTAGGTACCGATAGTCACACAACTATGATTAATGCTCTTTCAGTCCTTGGTTGGGGAGTAGGCGGGATTGAAGCCGAAGCAGCGATGTTGGGACAACCAATATCAATGTTAATTCCTGAAGTGGTAGGTTTTAAAATGAAAAATAAACTTCCAGAAGGAACGACGGCCACTGATTTAGTTTTAACAATAGTTCAAATATTAAGACAGGAAGGAGTAGTTGGAAAATTTGTTGAATTTTATGGCGATGGACTAAAAAATCTTTCATTAGCTGATCGTGCTACTGTTGCAAATATGGCGCCCGAATATGGAGCAACTTGTGGTTTTTTTCCTATTGATGATGAAACTTTAAAGTATTTGAAATTTTCTGGTAGAGATCAACATACAATTTCACTTGTAGAAAAATATTCTAAAGAACAAGGACTTTGGGTTGATGATAATATTTCTTTTACCAAAATTTTAGAACTAGATTTGTCTAAAGTTTTTCCAAGTATTTCAGGTCCGAAGCGCCCTCAAGATAAAGTCTTACTATCTGAATCATCCAAATCATTTATGACATCCTTTAAAAAAAATATGAATAGAGAAAGCATAAAAGAAGAAATAGTTTCAGGAGAAAATTTTAAATTAAGGGATGGAAATATTGTTATAGCTGCGATTACATCATGTACAAATACATCAAATCCTAATGTGCTTATAGGGGCAGGCTTACTTGCTAAAAAAGCAATAGAGAAAGGTTTAAAAGTAAAACCGTGGGTAAAAACTTCTTTGGCACCAGGATCTCAAGTTGTCACAGACTATCTTGAAAAAGCAGGGTTAAATAAATATTTAGACCAACTTGGTTTTCATTTGGTTGGTTATGGGTGCACAACATGTATAGGGAATTCAGGTCCTTTAAAAGAAAATATTTCAGAGGCTATTCAAAAAGGAAATTTATATGCAGTCTCAGTTTTATCTGGAAACAGAAATTTTGAAGGAAGAATTAACCCCGATGTAAAAGCAAACTATCTAGCTTCACCGCCTTTAGTTGTTGCTTATGCAATAGCTGGAACAATGAATTTCGATTTATATAATGATCCTTTAGGAAAAGACAAAGAAGGAAAAGATATATTTTTAAAAGATATATGGCCAACCAATAAAGAGATTGAAAATTTAATTTTAACCTCAATAAATGCAGAGATGTTTTCTAAGCGTTATTCAAAAGTTTCAGAAGGATCAGACGACTGGAAAAAAATTAAGACTATCGAAAGCAGTATTTATAATTGGAATGATAGTTCTACTTATGTAAAAAAACCACCATTTTTCGAAAAAATGTCAGATAATCCCGAAGGTTTTAAAAAAATTACTAATGCAAGACCATTATTAATTTTGGGTGATATGGTGACCACAGATCACATTTCTCCAGCTGGTTCTATAAAAAAAGATAGTCCTACAGGTGATTATTTTATGAAACATCAAGTTCAGCAAAAAGATTTTAATTCATATGGAGCAAGAAGAGGCAATCATGAAGTTATGGTACGTGGTGCTTTTGGAAATATTAGAATAAGAAATGAAATGGCTCCTGGAACAGAAGGAGGTTTTACTAAATTATATCCAGAAGGAAAAGTTATGAGTATTTATGAAGCAGCCACCGAATATAAGAAAAGAGAAAACGATCTAGTTGTAATTGCTGGCAAAGAATATGGCGCTGGATCTTCTAGGGATTGGGCAGCAAAAGGTACAAAATTATTAGGAGTAAAAGCTGTAATCGCAGAAAGTTTTGAAAGAATACATAGATCAAATTTGATTGGAATGGGAATACTTCCGATTCAATTTAAAGATGGATTAAATAGTAAAAAATTAAATCTTAAAGGATCTGAACTTATTACTATTATAGGAATAGAAAAAGGTATAACTCCAGGACAAGAAGTTAAATGCGAAATTAAGTATACAGATGGAGTAATAAAAAAAATTAATTTACTTTCACGAATTGATACAGCAAATGAAGTTGAATATTATAAAAATGACGGAATATTAAAATACGTTTTAAGAAGCATGCTATAATGAGAAATATTAAAGTAAGAGTACATAAATCATCTGCCAAGTTAAAAAAAGAAGATCAGTTAGCTTGGAAAATAGCTGAAATCGCTTCAGACAAATCTCCTTTAAATGAAAATGCAGTTGATATGGTTATTAATAGAATTATTGATAATGCTTCAGTAGCAATAGCGTCATTTCAAAGACGACCTGTTGTTTCTGCAAGAGAAATGGCTCTAGCCCATCCAAGAGAAAATGGAGCTACAGTTTTTGGAATAGATTCTAATCAGAGATTTCATTGTGAATGGGCAGCGTGGGCAAATGGAACAGCGGTAAGAGAATTAGATTTTCACGATACCTTTTTAGCTGCAGACTATAGTCATCCAGGAGACAACATTCCTCCAATTTTAGCAGTTGCTCAACAAAAAAATTCAAGTGGCATGGATTTAATCAGAGGAATTATTACAGGATATGAAGTTCAAGTTAATCTCGTTAAGGGAATTTGTTTGCATGAACATAAAATTGATCACATAGCTCATTTAGGACCAAGTGTTGCTGCGGGAATAGGATCCTTGCTAAAACTTGATACCGAAATTATTTATCAATCTATTCAGCAAGCATTACACACAACAATTTCTACAAGACAATCTAGAAAAGGTGAAATTTCAAGTTGGAAAGCTTTTGCTCCAGCTCATGCAGGAAAATTAGCTATCGAAGCAGTTGATAGAACGATGAGAGGAGAAGGGGCGCCGAGCCCAATATATGAAGGCGAAGATAGTGTAATAGCTTATGTTCTTTCTGGATCTAAAGCGAAATATACTGTTCCATTACCAAAAGTTAATGAAGAAAAAAAAGCCATTTTAGAAACTTATACCAAAGAACATTCTGCTGAATATCAGTCCCAAGCATTGATTGACTTAGCAAGAAGTTTAAATAAAAAAATAAAAAATATTTCTGATATTAAAAAAATAGAAATTTATACAAGTCATCATACTCACAATGTAATCGGAACTGGCGCAAATGATCCACAAAAAATGGATCCAAAAGCAAGCAGAGAAACATTAGACCATTCTATTATGTATATTTTTGCAGTAGCCTTAGAAGATGGTAAGTGGCACCATATAGATTCCTATACTAAAGAAAGATCCAACACTAAAAGCACACTCGAGTTATGGAAAAAAATTAAAACTTTTGAGGATAAAAAATGGACAAAAAAATATCACGATCCCAATCCAAACAAGAAATGTTTTGGAGGTCGTGTAATTATTAAAATGAAAAATGGTTCAAAAATTGAAGAGCAAATTGATGTAGCGGATGCCCATCCAAATGGCAAAAATCCTTTCAAAAGAAAAGATTACATTAAAAAGTTTAAAACACTCACAAGTGGTATTATAGAAATGGACGAGTCTGAAAGATTTTTAAAAGATGTTCAAAACTTGGTAAATTTAAATAAATCAGAACTTAATAAGCTAAATATTCAACTAAAAGAAGACCTTCAAAAAAATATAATTTCAAATAAAGCTATTTTTTAATAAATTTTAAGCATAGAATAAAAGCATGATAGAAAATTTTAACGGAATAATTTACTTAATTGTTTTTTTAGTTCATTTTGTTGGATATGCTTTTTACGCATTCAGATGTTTAGCTGGAACTAAAGCTTTTGTAGATCAATACGGCATGGGAGATGGTGCTGCAATAATGACGAGATTTTTTGGTTCTTTTATTGTTGGTTCAGTCTTGATGGCAATTTATATAGGTTTTGTAAGACCTAATGGATTAGCAAACACATGGGCATTTTTTAATTTGATTTTCTTACAAAATATATTTGCATTTATTTTTGCAATTTGGTCTCATAGAAAAGGAAATTTGGGTACCAACGAAAAAACTTCAATCGAAGGAATAATTGCGCCAGGAGTTTTAACTTTATTAAGTGCAATTCTTTGCTACGGACTTGCAGATATAATTTATTAAAACCAAGAAGCAAAAGGTTCGTTGATTGTTAGCACTTCGTATCCAATCAAACCACCTATAATTAATTGTACGGCTACTAATAAAATTACAGCTAGACCTACATACCCAACCCATTTGTTTTCTTGAATATATTTTGCAAAATATGTAGCTAAAGTTCCCACTAGGATTACTGACAAAATTAAACCAAATAATAATAGCAGGTAGTGCTCTTTCGCCGCTCCAGCTACTCCTAAAACATTATCGAAACTTAAAGTAATATCAGCAATTAAAACTTTATAAACTCCACTCCTAAAAGAAGGTTCTTTAGATTGCTTGGTTGGAGATTTTATTTTTTTAACAGTAAACAAATCTTGTCTAAGCTCATTAACTATCCATAGAAGAAGTATTCCACCAATTAATTTAATAAAAGCAAATTGAAATAAAAAAGTAGCAGAAAAGGCAAATATAACTCTGAAAATAAATGCAGCAAAAACACCCCACATAATAATTTGTCTTCTATTTTTTGGTGCAAAATTTGCTGCTATCATGCCAATAATAATGGCATTATCTGCAGCCATGACTATGTCTATAAAAATAATTTGAATAAATATTAATGTTTCTTCTAGCACTTTAATTTTTTTTGAAAGTATAGCACTTAAATAAATGGATTATAAGCCCATTGCAAAATGGCTTGTCTTTGCCTTCTTCTACAAAATAAATCACCTTCTTCGCAGTTTTTTTTTATTGCCTTTACGTGTCTTGTAAAATTTAACCATCTTTGAATTTGAATCTGATCAATATTTTGAATTCGTCTTCCATTTGTATATCTGCAATACCATTGAAACCAGCCAAGGGGATCTTCTTTAAAAATCCATCCTTTTTTTATCCATTCTTCTCTCGATAAACCTGCTTTAACTTTAAATCTATTTAATGTTATATCAAACTTTTCACTTAATTTTGCTTTCGTAAACCAAGATTTAGGAAATTCCTTTATTTGTTTTTTATTAAAATATGATCCACCAAATACACCAAGCCCAAGCATTTCTTTTGGAGTTAGCTGAGGTTTAAATAACTTATAAAGTGACTTTTTTTCTTTTGGCAAAATTAATTACTTTTTTTTGATTCTAAATAATAATCTACACTACAAATTTGAGGTTTATTCGCAATTATTATTAATAAACCACCAATTATTGCCAAATTTTTTAAAAAAATCGTCAGCTGCATATTATCAACTATAATGTGATGAAAATGGAAAATCAAAGTTACAGTTAAAACAAATAAAGCTAGAAGAGAAGCAACGATTCTTGTCTTATACCCAGCTATTAACAATAATGGAATTATAATTTCAAAAGCTACTGATGGATAAAAAAGAAACTCAGGAACACCATGATCAGACATATAAATCATGGTCATATCTGGGTTAAAAAATTTTCTTACTCCAGCTTTTAAAAAAATAGCTGATATAAATATTCTTCCAAATACTTCTACAATATGCATTTATTTTTTTTCAATAATTTCTTTTAGTTCTGAATACTCTTCACAATTACAATTTTTTAACACAGCCAACCTTTCCTTAGCAAGTTCAATTCGACCAGTATTAACGTAAAGTTCTCCCAAATACTCATTTATACCATTGTGATCTGGT
>CABYJR010000019.1 GCA_902519445.1 uncultured Pelagibacteraceae bacterium | reverse complement strand
TTTATTCACTCTGCTATATTTACTTTAGCAGCAGTTTATGCAGCTACAATGAATTTTACAATTTTTGAAATTTCACTATTAATATTTTTAATATCCTTTGCTGGGGGAATATTTCAATGGCCCATAGGTTTTTTCTCTGACAAAAGCGACAGAAGAATGATAATAATTTTTTGCACATTTGCTGCTTCAATTTTTTGTATACTTGCAATAAGAGCCTCGGGAACTTCTTTACAAAATATGTATTTAGCAACAAGCGTTGGTTTCGATAAAATAATGTTTTTCGTTTATGCAACTTTATATGCTGGAATGGCCTTACCCCTATTCACTCTAACTCTTGCATATATAAATGACTACATTCCAAAAGAAAAGTTTGTGGCTGCAGGAGCTGGGTTGCAGATAATATTTGGTATTGGTGCAATGATGGGGCCTATAATCTGCACATTACTTATGACCAAGTATGGAACAAATGGATTTTTCATCCACTTATTTATTTTTCACGTTATTATTGGTTTGTTTGGTATGTTTAGAATAACTAAAAGACCTTACAAAGATAATCCCGAATCTACATTTACTCCTCTACCAAGAAACATTACTCCATTAGGTATTGAGCTTGACCCAACTACGGGAGCTGATATTTCTAGTGATGAAAAAAAATAAATAAAATTAAATCCTAGAATTAATTTTAAAAAAACATGCAAAGCTTTACAGAACTAAATCTAAATCCATCTTTGATGCAATCAATAACAAGAATGCATTTTAAAATTCCTACGCCAGTTCAGGCGCAAGCTATACCTCCTGCTCTTCTAGGAAAAGATATTTTAGGTACAGCACAAACTGGAACAGGAAAAACACTTTGTTATGGAATTGCTTGTATTAATAAACTTCTAAATGATAGAGCTAGCAACGCACTTATTATATGCCCAACCCGTGAGTTAGCAGTTCAAGTTGGAGATGTTCTTAATGGATTAATAGAAAATAGTATGAATATAAAATCTGCAGTACTTATTGGTGGTGAGTCTATGCACAAACAATTAAAGCAATTGCATAGGCGCCCAAGATTAATTATTGGAACTCCAGGACGTCTTAACGATCACTTAAAAAGAAAAAGTTTAAAATTACATCAATCATATTTTTTAGTTCTTGATGAAACGGACAGAATGTTAGATATGGGTTTTACTCCACAGATAGAACAAATATTAAAATTTGTACCAAAAAGACATCAAACATTATTATTTTCAGCAACTTTGCCTCAAAATATTCTTAAAATTACTGAAAGATATTTAAATGACCCAATAAGAATAAGAGTAGGATCAACAACGACGCCCATCTCAAAAATTAAGCAAGAAGTTATTCAAGTAAATGAAGGTGAAAAATATAACAAATTATTAGAAGAGCTTTATAAAAGAAAAGGATCTATTTTAATTTTCGTAAAAACAAAACGTAATGCAGATAAAATGGCTGGCCGATTACATAATGATGGACACCGATGTGACTGCATGCATGGTAATCTAAGACAATCAAAAAGGCAAAAAACTTTAATCGCTTTCCGCTCTGGAAAAATACGAATTCTAATCAGCACTGAACTTGCTGCTAGAGGTTTAGACGTACCATCTATTCAACATGTAATTAATTATCATCTTCCTCAAGTTCCAGAAGATTTCATTCATAGAATTGGGAGGACAGCGAGAGCTGGGGCAGAAGGTTGTGCTCTTACTTTTCTCACTCCTAATGATAGGCAAATGTGGAATGGAATTCAAAGATTAATCGATCCTAATGTAAAACAAGAGTTTAACAATTTTAAAAAGTCTAACCATAGAAGAAAAAGATTTTCAAGATTTAAACAACGCGGAAATAATGAAGGCAAATCTTTTAAAAAAAATTACTTTGAACGCTTTAATAACAATGAGCATAGAAGAAAAAAGAAATTTAGGTTTAAAAAGCATAGTCGGAGAGGCAAAAAAAGACCCTTTTAAATAATGTCAAAAAGATACAGTGGAAAATCATTTAAAGACAGCAGTGTAATGAAAAAACCCAAATTAACCTTTAAAGAAAAAAGGAAATTAAAAGAGGAAAAGAAAAAAAGAAGATTTAAGCAAGCATGAACAAAGAAAACGCAAGTAAACTCTGGAAAATCATACAGGAAGCTGGCGATTATTTAAAAGGACAATTGCCTGATCATCCTAATCATCCTAAAGGCAGAAATCCTTATGCTCATGTAGCCATATGTGTGAAATCTAAATTTAAAAAAAGTTATAAAGATATTGAAGATGAAAAATTTCAAGAAATTATCGATTACATTGAATTTTTAAAAAAAAATCCTAGTTAAATTCTTTTTAATTTAATCCAATAAAGCGTCTATTTCTCTTAGTATTTAAACTATAATAAAGAATTGCGAATGTAATAATAAAACCACCTATTATTGTATTGGTCGTTGGAACTTCGTTAATTCCAAAAATTGGTAACCAGACCCAAAAAATACCTCCCAAAACTTCTGTTAAGGACAATAAAGTAAGATCTGCAGCAGGTAATTTTTTAGAACCAAAAGTATAAAGAATTAAACCCGAACATACTAAAGCTCCATGCAATGCTGAAAGAGAAGAATTTCTAAAAGTAGTAAAAAAACTTTGCTCGCTAATGATTAATACAGCGAAAGAAATAATTGCACAAAACAATCCTGCTAAGGAAACAGTTGTAAAAGTTGGAGTCCTTTTATTCCATCTTAAGCTAACAGAACCAATTGAAAAACCTAAAGATGATAAAAGGCCAAGCAGTAAACCAAATAATGTTCCTACCTTGCTGCTATTGAAAGCCATAAAAGTAATTCCTACAGCAGCAATAATAATTGACATTAAAGTGGTAAAAGAAACTTTCTCTTTAAGAAAAATATATCCGAGTATTGCCGTAATGAATGGCATTGCTGCTAACATCATGAGGGTAATAGCTGCAGAAGTATGAGTAATTGACCAAATAAAGCCGATAAAAGCTGTAGCAAAACCTATGCCTCCTATAACAACCGACAAATCAATTTTTTTATAATTTTTAATAAATGATTTTCCTTCTTTAATAATTAGATAAAGATTTAAAAGAAAAAAAATAGTTAACCCTCTAAAAAAAAGATATTGCCAAGGAACTGAACGTGCATCTTCGATGTATCTAACGACTAAAGCTCCAAATGACCATAACACTCCCGCTATCAAAACTATTAAAATTGCAGAATTAGTTTTATCTTTTGGCATTATTTAACTTGCTTCTTTGGTCTTAAAGAATGACCCGGAAGCCATTCTTCTTTTCCATCTGTGTAATGTTCTTTTTTCCATATAGGGGATTGATGCTTTACTTCTTCAAGAACATGTCTGCAAATTTTAAAAGCTTCATCTCTATGACCCGATCCAACTGCTATTAAAATACTTATTTCACCTACAGAAGCATATCCTTTTGCATGTTCTAAAAAAATCTTACCATTTTTATCAAATTTATTTTTAGCATTTTTACAAATTGATTCGAAAGATTTAATTACAGCTTGATCATGAGCGTCGTAGGTAACACCTATTACTTTTTTACCACCATTTTCATTTCTAACTCTTCCAACAAAAATTGATTCGGCTCCATTCTTTTTTATCTTGTTTTAAAACGTTAGAAACTAGATCTTTAAACTGATCAATTGAGGATAAGTCATCACCCATTAGAATAGTCTTTGTAGCAAAACTTTTAGAATACATTTTTTTTGAATTTATTTTTTTACCTTTAATAATCTCATCAATTTGATCAATATCACTTCCTGCATAATTGTGACCATTGTAATGAAAAGCACTAGTTTCATAGCAATGACCTAAACAAAACATCATACCGATTTTATCTTCACCTAATTTTTCAGATAATTTTTTTCTAACTTTACCTTGTGTTCCTGCACACATACACGCACTACCGTTGCATATCCATGCTTTTTTTTCTTTGTGTTCAGGTCTTAAAAATTCGTAAAAACTTTCTGCTCCATGAATAGTTGACATTCCAACATGATATTCTTCAGCAAGTTGTTTAATTTCTTTACCATTTTTGCTCTTGCCAGTCGCATTAATCATTCTCTTAAAGAGATTGTCTTTAAGTCCTTTTCTTCCTGAGAGTTTACTTATATTTCTTGACATAATTATTTTATTCTAAAATTCTATTTTCACCACAATATATATTAAAGCTATCAGTTTTTACAAAACCAATTAATGTCATACCAAAACGTTTTGCCAGATCAATTGCAAGACTTGTTGGCGCACCCACACCCATTAATAGTCCAATATTAGCCATTAGAGTTTTTTGAACTAATTCAAAGCTTAAACGTCCTGAGCATGCTATAAATTGATTTTTTGTATCAAATAAAGAATTTTTAAAAGAATGACCTATCACTTTATCTAAAGCGTTATGACGACCTACATCTTCTTTAGTTACTAGAGGGTTGCCCTCTTTATTAAATAAAGCGCTGGCATGTATCCCTCCAGTCTTTGAAAATTCTGACTGGCTTTGTCTTAGAAGATCTGGAATCTTATTTATTAAGTTGCTTTTAATTTTAGGAACTTCTTCATTTATTTTTGTTTTACAAATAATTTCTAAAGAATCCATTGATGTTTTTCCACAAACACCGCAACTAGAGTTTGTTAAGAAATTTCTTCTTAAATGTCTAATATCAAGATTTTCACCATTATTTAACGTTGCTCTAATTTTGTTTTTTAAATCAAACTTTCCAACTTTTTCACCCAAAAATTCAACTTTTTCTACCTCAGAAATCTTTTGAATTATTCCTTCGCTAAATAATAAACCAACGATTAAATCTTCATCATTTTTTGGCGTTCGCATCGTTATTGAGATAGAATTATCTATCCATTTATTTTCTTTTTTGTAACGGACTACCATTTCAAGGGGTTCTTCAATTGAAACTAAATCTTCAACGTTAGAAGGTTTATTTTTTTTATATTTAACAGTTTTATATTTTGAGTTCATGTTATAACCATTTTAAAGGATAATTTTTTTTTAGAATTAGTCTATTATAAATTATTCCTCCAATTATAATAGTAATTGCCCCAACCATTATTGGAAATACTAAAAAAAAAAATGAATCTTGAGCTAGCATAACAACAATAGTATTACCCCCTGCAGGAGGATGTGTGATTTTAAAAGCCATCATAAGCATAACAGCAATACCCACAGCTAGACCAACAGCCAAAAAAAATATTGTTCTATCTTGTGAAATTTTAAATAAAGTTACAAATATAATTCCTATAAAAGCACAGAGAAGATGACCCAGCAATACGTTTTTTGGTTGGGCAAATTCATTGTCTGGATATCCAAAAACAACAACTACAGATGAACCAAAAGATGCAGCTAACCAAAGCCCATAAATTGTACCAGCTAAAATAGACTGGAAAGATATATAAGCAAGTATTCCAATAGTAACTCCTGCTCCGATGCCTCCTAATAGTGGTGGCCAGCAAAATATTTTTTTTAACTTCATAAAGATTTTTTATTTAATGCATCGAGCATCGTATTAACAGGTAATAATAAACATTCCTTTCTAGAAATATTATTTTTAATCATTATCTTATCAAATTCTTTCCATTCTTTATCAAAAGATTTTGTATTTCTTTCAAAGCTATTTTTTGCTTGTTCAGCGAAGTATTTAACTTTTTCAATTGATTTATTTTTAGCGCTTCTTGATAATAAGCTTACTGAAGCCTGACAATATATGCAGGATTCACATTCATATTTAAAACTTGTGATTTTGTCATTTTTAACTATTAAATAAACTCGCATTTCATCTCCACAGATTGAATTTTTTAACTTTGAAGAATGGGTATGATTATCAAGCACACCATGATTTTCAGTATTTGATGCTATTTTAATGATTTCTTTATCTATCATTTAAACTTTATTGTATTTTCTTTAGCATTTATAATTTGTTTTATGAGTGAACACAATATACTCGGGGCTATCTTAGCAGGAGGTCAATCAAGAAGAATGGGTAAAGATAAACTTTTCCTAGAGCTTAATAATAAAAAACTTATTGAACATACAATTGATAAAGTAAAGAAATATTTAAAACAGGTAATTATAATAACAAATCAAAATAATGAATTTTTTGTGAAAAATAATTTAACAACAGTTAAAGACTGTATAGAAGGACAGCTTGGTCCTTTAGTAGGGATTCTTACGGCAATGAAATGGGCAAAAGAAAATTCAAAAAAATATTCATGGGTTGCTACATTTCCATGTGATACACCTTTTTTTCCGGAGGATATTATTAAAAGTTTTATTCAAGAGTCAGAAAAAAAAGAATCTTTATTGCTTAGCGCCAGCTCTCATGGAAGGAAACATAACATTTTTGGTTTGTGGTCCTTAGATCTTTATGACAAACTCAAAAATGATTTAGTAAACAAAAAAATAAGAAAAGTCCAAGACTGGACAGAAAAAAACAAAATAAAGAATTTAGAATTTAAATTTAAAGATTATGATCCATTTTTTAACATTAATACCAAAGAGGATTTAGAATTTGCAAAAAAATTAATTGTAAAAATAAAAAATGAATAAAAATAATAAAATAGAAGATTCCTTGAATAAAATATTTTCAAAGTCTGGTTATAAGATGGTGGATGTAAGTAGCAAAGAAGTTACTCACCGCAAAGCACTTGCCGCTGGGGAAATAATTTTGACAACAGAAGTTATAGAAATGATCAAGAAAAAGAAAATGCCCAAGGGCGATCCACTTACCATTGCAGAAGTTTCTGGAATCAATGGTGTAAAAAAAACTAGTGAGTTAATACCACTTTGTCATCCTTTGTCGTTAGACCATATTTCCATTCATACAGAAATTGATGAATCAAAGAATTCAATCACTGTTTACTGTTTAGTTTCTGCCAACTCTAAGACAGGAGTTGAAATGGAAGCGTTATCCGGCGTTAACTCTGCTCTTCTTGCGATTTATGATCTTTCAAAGATAGTTGAGCCTAATTTAAAAATTACCAATACAAAACTATTAGTTAAATCTGGGGGCAAAAAAGGATTATGGGTTAATCCAGATGGAGTACCAGAAAAAATAAAAAAAGTTTTAAATATTTAAAATGATTAAATACCAAGAAACTATTAAAATATTAAATAAAGTTTTTTTAAAATTGCCTGACGAAAAAATTGCCACAACAGATTCTTTAAATAGAGTTTGTTCTAAAAATATTTTATCACCAACAAAGAATCCATTATCTAATAATACAGCATTCGATGGTTTTGCAGTTTTAGCTAGAGAAACAAAAGGGCTGTCCAGAAAAAAGATTAAAAAATTTAAGATTTTAAAATCTATCAGAGCTGGCGATAATCCCAAAATAAAAAATTATCAAAAAAATTCTTCTGTAGAAATTATGACTGGCGCTATAGTTCCTAAACCATTTGATTCTATTATACCAGTAGAAAAGGTTAAATATTTTCCATCTAAAAAAAAACCAACCCATATTATTATAGACCATGAAATAAAAAAATTTTCATTTATCCGATTTGCTGGTGAAGATTTTAATTTAAAAGATATAGTAATAAAAAAAGGTGAGTTGATTCTACCAAAACATATAATGGCTTTAACAACTTTAGGAATTAAAAATTTATATGTGAAAAAAAAACCAAAAATAATTTTTTTTGGAACAGGTAATGAGATCGTAAATTTTAAAAAGAAAAGTATTTATAATTGGGAAGTTCGTAATTCCAATAATCATTATTTCATGTCATTTGGCAAAAGTCTGCATTATCAAATAATTGATGGAGGTGTTATTAAAGATAATCAGCAAAGAAAGCTTAAGGAAAAAATAAAAAAATCACTTAAATCAGATATCGATATATTTGTGACATCGGGCGCAATATCAGCAGGTAAGTTTGATTTTATTCCAGAACTAATAAAGAAACTAGATTTTAAAACATATTTCAAAGGCGTTTCTATCAAACCAGGACGACCCATAATGATGTCTAAATTTAAAAGAAAAGAAAAACTATTTTTTGGTTTACCAGGAAATCCTATTTCGTGTGCAGCAGGATTTCGTTTTTTTATTTATCCATTGCTACGTAATAGCTTAGGAATGTCAAAAGAAGAAAAATTTAAAGCAAAACTAATTAATAAATATTCAAAACGAAAAGATTTTACTCATTTTGCAAGATGTTTATTAAATGTTAATTCTAAAGGATTGGTAGAATTGAGGGTGTTACAAGAACAACAATCTCATAGAATCAAATCATTTGCAAAAGCAAATTGCTGGGGGATTTTTCCAAGTGGAAAAGATCAATTTAAATCTGGGGATATTATTGAATGGGTGCCTTTAATTCCTAGTAGCTAATATTTAATTTTTATGGTTTAATTTATTTATGTTAATAGATCCTTTCCAAAGAAAAATATCGTACATAAGAGTATCAGTTACAGATCGTTGTGACTTTAGATGTACTTATTGCATGTCTGAAGATATGGAATTTTTACCAAAAAAAGATGTTTTATCTTTAGAAGAACTAGATAGACTTTGTAATACTTTTATCGAACTTGGGGTAAAAAAACTTAGAATAACTGGAGGTGAACCTCTTGTTAGAAAAAATATAATGCAATTATTTAATAGTCTTGGAAAAAAAATAAATAAAGGACTAGACGAGTTAACGTTGACAACAAATGGTTCTCAACTTGATCGTTATGCAAATGATTTATTTAATTGTGGAGTTAAAAGAATTAATGTCTCTCTAGACTCTTTAGATAAAAAAAAATTCAAAACAATTACGCGAAATGGTGACTTTGATAAAGTCATAAAAGGGATAATGACAGCAAAAAGTGTTGGGTTAAAAATAAAAATTAATACAGTAGCTTTAAAAGGAATTAATGACGATGAAATTTTAAAACTAGTAAACTGGTGCGGAGAAAACAAATTTTCATTAACATTTATAGAAGTGATGCCCATGGGAGAAATTGGAGAAAAAAGAATAGATCAATATATGCCATTAACTGAAGTCAAAAGCTTAATACAAAAAAAATATAGTATTACCAACGATTCATTAAGGACCGCTGGTCCAGCTCGTTATGTACATTGCCATGAAACAGATCAAAAAATTGGCTTTATTACTCCGCATACTCATAATTTCTGTGAACTCTGCAATCGAGTTAGAATTACTTGCGCTGGAGAAATGTATATGTGTTTAGGTCAGCAGGACAAAGCAGATCTAAAAACGCCTTTGAGAAAAAGTGAAAATAACCAACTACTGAAAGATGTTATATACGAGGCTATTTCAAGAAAACCAAAAGGACACGACTTTATTATTGAAAGAAAAGAAAATAAAAATTTTGTACCTAGACACATGAATGTAACGGGCGGATAAATGGAAATTCATTTAAAACTTTATGGATCTTCTAAAATATTAAGCGATAAAGATATCTTGAATGTTCAATTACCAAATAATTCTAATATACAAAATTTAAGAAAAGTTTTGACCAAAATTATTTCTGAAAAATATTCAAAAAGCAATTTGAATAGTTTGCCTAGGACTGCGGCTTTTTTTAGTGAAAAGGATGAAGTTATAAACGATAACTATAAGTTAAAAGATAAAGAATTTATTTCAATTATTCCTCCTATTGGCGGTGGTTAATGAGTGTCCATGTAGCTCTTATTAAAATAGAGGAAAAAAAAATTTCTTCAGAAAAAGCTAAAAAATTTATTGCTTCAGAAAAGAATGGAGCCGAATCAATTTTTGTTGGAAGAGTTAGAAATGAAAATGGTGGTAAAAAAGTAATAGGTGTTACCTACGACGCTCATGATCAAGCTGTAATTAAATCTTTCGAATCAATTTGTAAAAATGCTAAAAATAAATTTGATAAAAATGGTAAGATTTTTTTAGAACATGCAAAAGGATATGCTTCTGTAGGTGAAATAAGTATTTTAATAGCAGTTGGATCGGGTCATAGAGATGAAGCTTTTAAAATTTGCAGACATGTTCTTGAAGAAGTAAAGCATCAATCCCCTATATGGAAAAAAGAACATTACACAGATGGAAAAGAAGAATGGCTTCCGGGTCATTCTTTAAGACCAAAGAAGCAAGTTAAATAATGCCAAAAGATAAAACTAATTCTGCAATTTTAATAGTTTTGATAGCGGGAGTGTTATGGTCATTTGGAGCTTTAGTCGTTAGATACATCGAAGATGCACGTTCAGTTCCTTGGCAATATCTTTTTTTTAGAGGGTTAACTATTTTTTTTCTTTTAAATCTTTATCTAATTATTAAAGAAGGAAAATCATTTATTAAAAATTATAAAAAAATTGATTTGTCGGTTGTTATAGGAGGCATAGGTTTTGCTACAGCTTTTATCGGCTTTATTTGGTCAATTACTCATACTTCTGCAGCTATTACCCTCATGATGTTAGCAGCAATGCCATTCATTACGGCAATACTCGGATATATTTTTCTTAAAGAGAAAGTTTCTTTTACCACTTTAATGTCAATTATTATTGCTGCTGTAGGAATTACTTTTATGGCTTTCAATAGCAGCAAGGTAGGAACATTATTTGGTTTACTGCTTGGCCTTTTATCATCTTTAGGTTTTTCAATTGGTTCTGTTAGCTTAAGATGGAATAAAAGGACTCCAACTTTTACAACTGTTTCCTTAGCAGGATTGTTTTGTGCAATTATTTCTTTCGCTGTATTAATCATTAGCGAGCAAAGTTTTTTTACTACTTTTAGAAATTCTTCTCTTTCAGCATTGCATGGAGCTTTAGTATGTTCGGGTTTAATTCTTTATACTTTTGGTTCTAAAAAATTACCTGCTGCAGATCTTACTTTATTGTCCTTAACAGAAGTTTTGGGAGGTATTTTTTGGGTCTGGTTACCAATTTTTGGAATTAACGAAGTTCCAACGACCAATACAATAATAGGTGGTTTTATTATTACATTCGCAATTCTTTATTATAGTTTAAATACTAAGAGAAATAGACGCTTTATTGGATTAAATTAAAAAGAATTTAACTAGGATTTTTTTTTAAAAATTCAATGTAATCGATAATTTCTTGAAATTTTTCATCTTCAATATCTTTATAACTTTTTTTAAATTTAGATTTCACACATATGGCTACATGAGCATAAGGATTTCTGCCTTTAGGATGATTAGGATGATCAGGCAATTGTCCTTTTAAATAATCGCCAGCTTCCTGTATGATTTTCCAGAGTTTACTTGCGTTTTCTTTGTTCATGCTTGCTTAAATCTTCTTTTTTTCTTTTCCTCTTTTAATTTCCTTTTTTCTTTAAAGGTTAATTTGGGTTTTTTCATTACACTGCTGTCTTTAAATGATTTTCCACTGTATCTTTTTGACATTATTTAAAAGGGTCTTTTTTTGCCTCTCCGACTATGCTTTTTAAACCTAAATTTCTTTTTTCTTCTATGCTCATTGTTATTAAAGCGTTCAAAGTAATTTTTTTTAAAAGATTTGCCTTCATTATTTCCGCGTTGTTTAAATCTTGAAAATCTTTTTCTTCTATGGTTAGACTTTTTAAAATTGTTAAACTCTTGTTTTACATTAGGATCGATTAATCTTTGAATTCCATTCCACATTTGCCTATCATTAGGAGTGAGAAAAGTAAGAGCACAACCTTCTGCCCCAGCTCTCGCTGTCCTCCCAATTCTATGAATGAAATCTTCTGGAACTTGAGGAAGATGATAATTAATTACATGTTGAATAGATGGTACGTCTAAACCTCTAGCAGCAAGTTCAGTGCTGATTAGAATTCGTATTTTTCCAGAGCGGAAAGCGATTAAAGTTTTTTGCCTTTTTGATTGTCTTAGATTACCATGCATGCAGTCACATCGGTGTCCATCATTATGTAATCGGCCAGCCATTTTATCTGCATTACGTTTTGTTTTTACGAAAATTAAAATAGATCCTTTTCTTTTATAAAGCTCTTCTAATAATTTGTTATATTTTTCACCTTCATTTACTTGAATAACTTCTTGCTTAATTTTTGAGATGGGCGTCGTTGTTGATCCTACTCTTATTCTTATTGGGTCATTTAAATATCTTTCAGTAATTTTAAGAATATTTTGAGGCAAAGTTGCTGAAAATAATAATGTTTGATGTCTTTTTGGTACAAATTTTAATATTTGTTCTATCTGTGGAGTAAAACCCATATCTAACATTCTGTCCGTTTCATCAAGAACTAAAAAATATGATTGATGTAATTTTAAACTTTTTCTTTTTAAGTGATCGTTAAGACGTCCTGGAGTTCCAATAATTAATCTTGGGCGCCTATGCAATTGCTTTAATTGTTTGTGCATAGACTCACCACCAATAAGTACTGCAGATTTTATATTCATACTATTTTCTATTAATCCATTAAGAACATCTCCAACTTGAACTGCTAACTCACGGGTTGGGCATATAATAAGTGCGTTGCTAGCTCTATCATTTAGAAGTTTATTAATACAAGCAATTCCATAACAAAGTGTTTTTCCTGTTCCAGTTTGTGCTGTACCTAAAATATCTTTTCCTAGAAGAGCAGGAGGTATAGCTTGCGCCTGAACTGGCGTAGGAATTTTAAAATGCATTCTTGTTATTGATTGCATCAAAGATGGATTTAGATTTAGTTCTGTAAAGCTTTGCATGTTTTTTTAAAATTAATTCTAGGATTTAATTTTATTTATTTTTTTTCATCACTAGAAATATCAGCTCCCGTAGTTGGGTCAAGCTCAATACCTAATGGAGTAATGTTTCTTGGTAGAGGAGTAAATGTAGATTCGGGATTATCTTTGTAAGGTCTTTTAGTTATTCTAAACATACCAAACAAACCAATAATAACGTGAAAAATAAATAAGTGGATGAAAAATCCATTTGTTCCATACTTGGTCATAAGTAATGTGCAGATTATAGGCCCCATCATTGCACCAATACCAAATATTATCTGCAACCCAGCTCCTGCAGCCACAAACTTTTCTTTTGGAATGTAGTCATTTATATATGCAAGAGTTAGAGTGAATAGGGGTAAGGCCATTCCAGCATATAAAGTTGCATAAACGAAAAACATTATTTTATCGAAACCAACGCTTGTTGCTAAATACATATTTTGTAAAGAAGTTCCCGAGGCTCTTATTGCAAGTATACAAAAAATTGAAGCAGCAAATGTGCAAAAAATTATTATCATTCTTCTGTCGCTTTTGTCAGAGAAAAAACCTATGGGCCATTGAAATATTCCCCCAGCAAAGGATATTAAAAATATTAATAGTGAAATTTCAAAAATTGTAAAATTCATTGTAGCTGCATAAACTGCTGCTAAAGTAAATATAGCAGAGTGAATAAA
>CABYJR010000018.1 GCA_902519445.1 uncultured Pelagibacteraceae bacterium | reverse complement strand
ACAGATCGAAAGTGAGAAAATTTTTATTTATTTAAAAGATCCAGGATCTCCTGTTTTAGTTAAAGATCCAGCAGAAAAAAATAGTTTTC
Organism: uncultured Pelagibacteraceae bacterium; assembly: GCA_902519445.1. Classification (GTDB taxonomy): domain Bacteria; phylum Pseudomonadota; class Alphaproteobacteria; order Pelagibacterales; family Pelagibacteraceae; genus AG-414-E02. The sequence continues at coordinate 14,040 of CABYJR010000018.1, read as the reverse complement.
ATGTTGTTATGCCAATGAAAATTTGATTTCTCTTGTTTATAATAATATTAGATTATTTTTTTTTTTTTCATCAAGTAATCATTTAATACCAAGGGTAATTTAACTGCTAAATTTGTCACAGATTTAATTAGGCAGGAAAAAATGTTAAAATGAGTAAAAAAATTTCATTAATATGATCAAAAAAACTGAAGAAAAAATTCAAAAGTATGGTGCTGATTCAATAAAAGTACTTAAGGGCCTTGATGCTGTAAGAAAAAGACCCGGAATGTACATCGGTGATACCGATGATGGAACGGGACTACATCATATGGTTTATGAAGTGGTAGATAATTCTATTGATGAAGCTTTAGCTGGTCATTGTAAAAATATTAAAGTTACAGTTAATTCAGATCAATCTGTTACAGTTGAAGATGATGGAAGAGGAATACCAGTTGATCTTCATAAAGGTGAAAAAAAATCTGCTGCCGAAGTGATAATGACACAGCTTCATGCTGGAGGAAAATTTGATCACGATTCATATAAGGTTTCAGGAGGACTTCATGGAGTAGGTGTTTCAGTAGTTAATGCATTGTCTGAAAAACTAACATTAAAAATATTTAGAGACAAAAAAGAATACTTTATCGAATTTAAAGACGGTAAGGCTTTATCTCCTTTAAAAGCTAAAGGAAAAACTAACAAAACAGGTACTTTAATAAATTTTCTTCCTTCAAGACAGGTATTTTCTGATACTAAATTTAACTCCTCAATATTACAAAAAAGAATGAGAGAACTTGCCTTTTTGAATAAAGGTTTATCAATTAATTTACTAGACAAAACAGGAAAAAAAGAAAAAGAATATAAAAATAAATATGAAGGCGGAATCCAGGAGTTTGTTGAATTTTTAGATAAAAATAAATCAATATTAGTTAATAAGAATGATCAAAGTTTATTTAAAAAACCAATTTATATTTCGGGAATAAAAGATAATGTTGAGGTTGAATGTTCTCTAAAATGGAATGCAGGATATTCTGAAGACATGTTACCTTTTGCAAACAATATCCATCAAAAAGATGGAGGAACTCACTTGTTAGGTTTCAGAAGCGCTATAACAAGAGTAATTAACAAATATGCTACGGATGGAAATCTACTAAAAAAGAATAAAGTTACAATTGAAGGTTATGATACCCGAGAAGGTTTAACGGGCGTTTTATCAGTAAAGATTCCTGATCCAAAATTTTCTTCACAAACAAAAGACAAACTTGTTTCTTCAGAGGTTAGATTTATTGTAGAATCTATAATCAGTGATAAATTATCAACTTGGTTTGATCAAAATCCAGGAATCCGAAAAATAGTATTATTAAAAATAGTCCAAGCTGCTATTGCAAGAGATGTTGCGCGAAAAGCAAGAGAAGGAGTCAGAAGAAAAGGATCATTAGAATTATCAGGACTGCCTGGAAAACTTGCTGATTGTCAAATAGGGAAAGCAGAAGGTACAGAATTATTTATTGTTGAGGGTGATTCAGCAGGAGGATCTGCTAAACAGGGAAGAAATCGTGAATTTCAGGCTGTTCTTCCATTAAGAGGAAAAATATTAAATACTTATATTGATACCAATGGTTCAAAAAATAGAAATGGGAATGGTCAAGACGCACAAACAAAAGCTTTTTCAAAAATGATGTCTTCAAATGAAATAGTAACTTTAATTAATGCTCTTGGCACAGGTTCAAAAGATTTTAATATTGAAAATTTAAGATATGAAAAAATTATTATTATGACCGATGCTGATGTTGATGGTTCTCACATAAGGACTCTTTTATTAACTTTATTTAATAATTATCCTTTTAATGAACTTATTGAAAAAAATCATATTTATTTAGCTCAGCCTCCTCTTTACAAAATAAACAAAGGATCAAAAAGTTATTATATAAAAGATGATAAGGAATTGGAGAATTTTTTAATAAAGACTTCTGAAAAAGCAAAAAATTCAATTAAAAAAAATTCAAAAGAATATAATAAGCTAATAGAAAAAGAAAAAAGTAAAGTTGGAATACAAAGATTCAAAGGTTTAGGAGAAATGAACCCAGAAGAACTTTGGGAAACTACTTTGAATCCTCAAAAACGTACATTACTTCAAGTTAAATATTCAAATACCACTAAAGCAAAGTCTAAAAAAGATCAGGATATAATACAAATACTTATGGGAGATGAAGTAGCTCCTAGGAAAGATTTCATAATTAATCGCGCTTTAGAAGTTTCAAATTTAGATATATAATTTTTTAATGAAATTTTCTGAGTTTTTTACAACAAAAGATAATATTAATTTAGATAAAAAAACTTTAGTAACTTTAAGATGGATAGCTTTAGTAGGGCAGTATCTAACAATAAGTACTGTTTTTTTTATTTTTCAATTTGAACTTCCTTTTTTATATTGTTCTTTAATTATTTTTCTAGGAGTTTGTACTAATTTATACTTACAATTTAAATTTAAAAAAAATCAGTTAAATAATTTTTCTTCGACTTTTTGTTTATTTTATGATCTTTTTCAACTATCTTTTTTATTATATTTAACAGGTGGTATAACAAATCCTTTTTCAATTTTATTAATTGTTCCAGCTATTGTGGCTTCGACTTTTTTGACTTTAAGGAGTACATTAAATTTGTCGGTTGTTACAGTAGTAATTTTGATTACTTTAACAATTTATAATTTACCGCTACCTCATTATGGAGAACTACATTTTCATGTTCCCGACACTTATTTGTATGCTTTGCCAATAGCTATAATTATTACGTTAATTTTTTTAACTTATTTTGGAGTTAGATTTGGTATCGAAAACAAAAAAAGAACCGAAGCCTTGAATAAATTAGAATTAATCTTAGCTAAAGAGCACGAATTAGAATCTATTGGTTTGCAGGCAGCAGCAGCTGCTCATTCACTTGGAACGCCTTTATCCACCATAACTGTAGTGGCACGAGAACTAGAAAAAGAGATTGGGGGAAATCCTAAGTATGCAAAAGATATTGATTTACTTTTATCACAAACAAAAAGATGTTCAGTTATTTTAAAAAATCTTTCCAAAGATCAACTGAAAGAAGATAGTTTTTTGTCTGATATAAAAATTGAAGCATTGCTTAATGAAATTGTAAGATCATTTACTGAAATCTCTAAAAAAAAATTATCATTACTTACCGAAAAAAATAAAATAAATCCTAAAATTGATAGAACATTAGAAATAACATATGGACTTAGAAATTTTATAGGAAATGCTGTTAAATACAGTAATTCATTTGTGGACATAAGTTTAGAAAGTGATAATAAAATTACCCAAGTCAAAGTATGCGATGATGGGCCCGGATTCTCCGAAGATATTTTAAATGTATTGGGTGAACCATATATACGTTCAAAAAATAAAATAATTAGTGCAAAATCTGGATTAGGCTTAGGAACTTTTATTGGCAAAACTCTTTTAGAGAGAATGAAGGCAAATGTAAAATTTGATAAATGTCCAAAAACAAATGGGGCGATGGTTACTATTAAATGGCAAACAAAAGATTTACTTACTATTTAGTTTTTCTATATTCAAAAGAATACGAAATTATTTTGTATGCAAGTTTCGCTGCTAAAAAATTATATGAGTCAAAACCTTTTATTGGAGAAAGTTCATTTACGTCCGCTCCAACTATATGAGAAAATTTAGAAGCGATTTTTATAATGTTCATAGTTTCATTCCAAAATAAACCACCAGGCTCAGGAGTACCAGTCGCAGGCATTATACTCAAATCCAAACCATCAACATCAAAAGTTAAATATACTTTTTTATTTTTTATAATTTTTTTAAATTCGTTCAAATTCCACTTTGACTTATCTTTTGCCCAATAAATTTTTATTCTTTTTTTATTTTTTTTCATAAATGGAATTTCACTTGAAGATATGTTTCGAATCCCGAAAGATATTACACTAACGTTCGAATTATCTAGACATCTTCTGATTGCAGAAGCATGCGAAAATTTATTTCCATTGTAACTATTTCTTAAATCTGCGTGGGCATCAAAATGTAGTAAACATATTTTTCCAAATTTTTTTATAAATGGTTTAATTGCACCAGATGTTAAAGAATGTTCACCACCCAACACTAAAGGAAACTTTTCTTTATCTAATAAAATTTTGTTGATATTTTCTATTTGTTTAAGGGCATCAGTTATATTTTTTTTAATAGGAAATGGTTTTAAAGTTTTAATACCAATGTGTTTGTATGGTTCCTTATTTAAATCTTCATCAAAAAGTTCAACCTGATGGGAAGCTTTAATTATTTCTTTTGGACCTTTACTAGTTCCGCCGCCATAACTAACCGTTTTTTCAAGTCCAAATGGAACAACAACAACATTTTCTTTTTTGCCGCTTATATTATCAGTTCCCAGAAATCCTTTTTTGTTTGAAAGATAAATCAATTTCTAACCAAATATGTTTGAAAAATTTTTAGGTTTTCTTTCTTTCCAATACTTCCGATGATACGCATCACTAATTATAAGAGGAAGAACACTAGTTGCTTCAGCAAAAACCATTTGTTCTTTAGAAATATCAACCTTTCCCCAAGAACTTGCTTCTTTAAGGGTAGAGCTGCTGCAGGCGCCGTCTCTTGCGTCTGCAACGGTAATTTGAACTGCATATTTATGCATATCAGCTTTTTTGCCTAAAAGTTCAGCGCATACAACAGTATCTTGTACAAAGTTTTTTGGTACCCCACCGCCTATCATGAAAAGGCCTGAACACTTAGATTGTATTTTTATTTCTGTTAGTTCTCTAAATTCTCTGACCGAATCTATGGTTAAGCATTTTTTTGGATTTTTTTCTTGATGCATTACCAATCCGAATCCTGCGCTTGAATCTGTAAAAGCAGGGCAAAATATTGGAACATTATTGTCATAAGCTGTTTCAATTAACGATCCTTTTTTCTTTGAATTTTTTTTCAAATATTTTCCCATTTCTTTGATAAATTCTCTGGATGTATATGGCTTAGGAGGAAGTCCGTCAGCTATATCACATATAGTTTTATCACATGCTTGGAGCTCTTCTTCATCAATATAAGTGTCATATATTCGGTCAATATAATTTTCTCTTAACTGCGTATCATCTTGAAACTGCGAACCTTGATAATGTCGAAATCCCAAAGCCTCAAAAAAATCCATATCGATAATAGAAGCTCCAGTTGCAACAATAACATCAATCATATTATATTTAATCATATCAGAATATATTTTCATACATCCTGCGGCCGATGTTGATCCTGCGAGTGTTAAAAAAGTTGTACAATTTTTATCAGACAGCATTTCATTAAAAATTCCCGAGGCCTTTGCTGTGTCTCTAGAAGAAAAAGACATTTTATCCATTGATTCAATTATTTTTCTTGAATCAAAAGATGTTATATCGATATGTTCAACAGGTTTTTCTAGAAAGGTCTTTTTATTATGACCTAACTTCGGATTTTTTGGGTTATTCATTTAAGCAACAAGATAACGAGAACTACTATCTTTCTCATACATAGACATCATGGGTTTGTCCTGTACTTCAAAAATTTGATCAGAATAAAATCCATTAAACTTAGTTCTAAAGGTTAAAGAGTAAGCACCAAGTTGACCAATTTCTAAATAGTCCCCCTCCTTCAAATTATTAGGCAAAACAAAAGGACCCTTCATAAAATCCGAACTATCACATGTAGGACCATATAAACTAAAAGCAGTTAGTTTTTTAGAAGTGACTCTTCCATTTGGGATCATTCTAGTAGGCAGCACAAAGTTTAAAACTCCTGCATCAAATAAACTTCCATAGGTACCATCATTAATATAAATTTTTTGTTTTTTTCTCAAAACAACCTTAGCTATTGTAGATCCACTTTCAGCTACTAAAGCTCTTCCAGGTTCACACAATAATTTAGGTTTATTTTCTAATTTTAAATTATCAAAAGCCTTTTTTATTTCTTTTATATAATCTTCAAGAGATTGAGGTCGCAAATCTGGATAAATAGAAGGAAATCCTCCACCAACATTAATAATATCTGGAGTTATTTTTGTTTTTTTAATTATATTGCCCACTTCCCTTATCCCTTTAGCATAGGAAATAGGATGCATACATTGAGAGCCTACATGGAAACTTAAACCAACTTTTTTAGCATGTGCTTTTGCTAATCTTAGCAATCCCAAAGCTTCACTAGGAAGTGCGCCAAATTTTTGAGATAAATCTATTTCAGCATGTTCATTAGAAATAGAAACTCTCACATAAAGAATTAAATCTTTAGCATTATTAGTTGCTTCAATAATTTTTTGTAATTCTTCTTTTGTATCTAGAGCAAAATCACGAATGTTGTAATTAAAATAAGCTTCTTTTATATGTTCACGGTTTTTTACTGTATTCATGTAGTAGGCACGTGCTTCAGGAAATATTTTTTTAATTAATTTAACTTCATTGATTGAAGCAACATCAAATGCATTAATTCCATTCTCTCCAATACATTTTATAACTTTTTCATTTGGGTTAGTTTTTACAGCGTAAAGAATATCGCCAGGAAAATTATTTTTAAACCATCCACAGGCTGATTTAATAGAATTAGGTCTTATGCAATAAATTGGGTCTACTGGCTGAATAGTGTTAACCAGTTCATCAACCGAATTAAACTTTTGCATCTCATGCTTCCCCTTTTTTATTTAATAAAAAATTTAAAAAAAACTTCTCTAAGATTCGTATTTATAGAAATGACAAGTAATGTAAAGCAATAATTTCCTCTAAGTTTAGGACTTTAAAAAAGATTTTTCATACCTATATCTGTGGTAGAATGTTTTTGGAAAATAAAAAATGAAACCAGTTGAAGAAGGAAAAAAGGATCAAAAAGCCGCTGATTTTGCTGATAAATCGCTACTTATAGTCGATGATGATAACCCATTAAGAGATAGATTGGCTCGAGCTATGGAAAAAAAAGGGTTTAAAGTGACTCAAGCTGAAAATGTGGATAAGGGCATAAATTTAGCCAAGAACTCACCCCCAGCCTTTGCGGTCATAGATTTACGACTAACTGATGGGAGTGGTTTAGAAGTTGTTAAGGAAATCAGAAAAAATAGACAGGATAGCAGAATCGTTATGTTAACTGGATACGGGAATATACCAACTGCAGTTGCGGCAGTCAAAGCAGGTGCAATTGATTATATACCAAAGCCAGCTGATGCTGATGATGTTGAGAATGCACTTTTGGCTAATCCAAAATTAAAAGCTACACCTCCAGAAAATCCAATGTCAGCTGATAGAGTTAAGTGGGAACATATCCATAGAGTTTTTGAGTTATGTAATAGAAATGTTTCTGAAACAGCTAGAAGATTAAAAATGCACCGAAGAACATTGCAAAGAATTCTTTCTAAGAGATCGCCTAGGTAATTTTTAATAATTTTTTTATTTTTAATAAATTTGGAAGCAAAAATAATAATAACAAAATTTTAAATAATTCTGCCAATAAGAATGGTTGAGCACCCAACTTAAATATTGGTTTTTCCCATCCAATTAAAATACCTAACCAAGCCAACCCAAGAATATAAATGAAGCTTACACAAAATAATAATTTAATAAAATTATTGATTAAGTTTTTTTCATATTTAAAAGAACCCGCAAAATAAACAGCAATTAGAAAACCAAGAAGATAACCCATTGTCGGGCCAGTAAAATATATAAAACCGGTACCTTTTTCAGGAGTGCCAGCAAAAACTGGTAAACCGTAAATTCCTTCAAGCAAATATAAACTTACCGTAAGTAAACCAATTTTTGATCCCAATGCTATTCCTATAAATAAAACTACAAAAGTTTGCATTGTCATGGGAACTGGATAAAAAGGAATTTTTATTTTTGCAGAAATCGTTAACAATAAAGTTCCTATTCCTGCTATTAAAATTAATTTAATAATTTTATTAAATTCAATTTTTTTAACTGCTTCCATATTAATATAATACAACTTTTTATATTCAAATCTAGCTTTTTGTAAGATTAACGAATACGTCCTCTAAATCACCTTCATCAGTTGAAATATCATAAATTTCCATTCCTGCATTTTTAATCTTATCTATTATTTCGTCTATTTTGTGTTTTTCTCTTTCGTAAGAAACTGTTATTTCATTATCAGTTTTATAAGAAAATTTCATTCCATTTAAATTAGTTGGATTAATAGTATTTACTTTTTTAACCTTAAAAATAATTTTTTTAGTTTTAATACTATTCAATAGATTTTTTGTTGTATCTAACTTAATTAAGTTACCCTTATTTATAATCGCAATTCTATTGCACATTTCTTCTGCTTCGTACATTAAGTGTGTGGTCAAGATTATTGTTACCCCTTGTTTATTAAGAGTCTTTACATTATTCCATAAGTTTTTTCTTAATTCTACGTCAACACCTGCAGTTGGCTCATCCAGAACTAAAATAGGAGGTCTATGAACCATCGCTTTAGCAATTAATAATCTTCTTTTCATGCCACCAGATAAACTTCTTGCGTAAGTGTTTGCCTGTTTTTCAAGAGAAACTAATTTTAAAATTGTATCTGTTATTCTATCTTTTTTTGGTATTCCATATAAACCCGCTTGTAATTCTAAAAGTTTTTTAGGGCTAAAAAAAGCATCAAGATTAACTTCTTGAGGAACGATTCCAATTGAAGCTCTAATTTGGCGTGGATTTTTGTCTAAATCATGACCCCAAACATTAACTATTCCAGAATTTTTTATAACTGTTCCGGCAAGAATATTTAAAAAAGTAGTTTTCCCCGCACCATTAGGACCCAATAAACCAAAAATTTCTCCTTCTTTCACCTCTAAGTTTAAATTATTTAATGCCGTGATTTTATTCCCAGATTTTTGGGAATAAATTTTGGTTAATTTTTCTACCTTTAAAGAATTGTTTTTATTCATTACGATTTAGCTTTTATATATCCATAACACTAACTAATATAGGATAATATAATCTATGAGTTCTATTAAAAAAACCGACCATTTTTATCTTATTGATGGATCGGGTTATATTTTTAGAGCATACTACGCACTACCTCCTCTTTCTAGAAAAAGTGATGGTTTGCCAACAGGGGCAGTAAGTGGGTTCTGTTCTATGTTATTTAAATTATTAGAAGATTCAAGAATAGATGATTCAGTTCATAGACCCACACATTTTGCTGTTATATTTGATTCTGCAAGAAAAAATTTTAGAAATGATATTTATAAAGACTATAAAGCTAACAGAGCAGAAGCGCCTGATGATCTTGCTCCTCAATTTGAATATATTAGAAAGTCAGTTAAAGCATTTAATTTACCATCCATAGAATTACTTAATTATGAAGCTGATGATTTAATAGCAACTTACGCAAAGCAAATAGTAAAGATTGGAGCTAAGGTAACAGTTATATCTTCAGATAAAGACTTAATGCAATTGGTATCTGATAAAATTAGATTATACGATCCAATGAAAAGTAAAGTTTTAGGTGAAAAAGAAGTTATAGAAAAATTTGGTGTAAAACCTAATCAAGTTATAGATGTTCAATCATTAGCAGGAGATTCTTCTGATAATATTCCGGGAGTTCCTGGTATAGGAATAAAGACTGCCTCTGAACTTATTAATAAGTATAAAACATTAGATATTTTATTAAAAAAAGCTGAGGAGATTCCTCAAAATAAAAGAAGGGAAACATTATTAGCAAATAAGGATAAGGCTCTTTTAAGCAGACAATTGGTTACACTAAAAGATGATGTTCCGATCAAAGATGATCTAAATAGCTTTGTTTTGAAAGAAGTTCAAAAAGAAAAACTTTATGATTTTTTAAGAGAAATGGAATTTAATAAATTGTTAAGCAGAGCAATAAGTTTTTATGGAGAAACAAAAAATAATGAAAATCAAATAAAAAAATCTAAAACACCCACGTCTTTAATTAATGTTAAAAGGTACGAAAGTGTTACTGATGAAAAAGTTTTGGATAAATGGATAAAGATTTTAAAACAACATTCAGTTATTGCTGTTGATACTGAGACCTCATCACTCAATCCTTTAGATGCAGATCTTGTTGGCATTTCATTCAGTTATGCACCAAATAAAGCTTGTTATATACCGCTAGCTCATAAAAATACTAAAAGTTTAAAAAAAGAAATTGTTCTAAAAAAAGTTAAAACAATTTTAGAAGATCCAAATATAAAAAAAGTTGGTCAAAACATTAAATTTGATTTCATTATTTTTAAACAAAATAATATCGAAGTTAATCCTATAGAAGACACAATGTTAATTTCATATACACTGGATGCTGGAATTAATAGACATAATTTAGATACGCTTTCTCAAATTCATTTAAATCATAAAACTATTACTTATAAGGAATTAGTTGGTACAGGAAAAAATAAGTTAAATTTTTCTGATATAGAACTAAACAAAGCCACAGAATATGCAGCTGAAGATGCTGACATAACACTTAGACTTTATAATTACCTTAAAGAAAGACTTAATGAAGAAAAATTAAACAAAATTTACGAAGTTTTTGAAAAGCCTATGGTAAAATTATTATCTAAATTAGAATTAAATGGCATTAAGGTCGATGATGAATATCTTAAAAAACTCTCAAAAAAATTTGGAGAAAAATTAAAAAAAATAGAAAAGAAAATATATTCTATAGCAGGCAAAGAATTTAATATTGGTTCACCAAAACAACTTGGTGAGATAATTTATAACGAACTTAAAATTACTAAATTAAAAAAAACAAAAAAAGGAAGTTTAGCAACAAGTGCAAATATACTTGAGGATCTTGCCCTTACTGGACATGAATTTCCCAATTTAGTACTAGAATGGAGGCAAGTTTCGAAACTTAAAAATACTTATTCAGATGCATTACAAGATCATATAAGCAAAAAAACAAAAAGGGTTCATACATCTTTTTTGTTAGCCGCTACAAATACTGGCAGATTAGCTTCTAGCGATCCAAATTTACAAAATATTCCAATTAAATCAGAGGAAGGTAAAGAAATTAGAAAAGCTTTCATTGCTGATAAAAAAAATGTTTTAATTTCTGCTGACTATAACCAAATAGAAATGAGAATTTTAGCAGATATAGCTGATGTAAAAGAATTAAAAAAAGCTTTTAAAAATAAAGAGGATATTCACAGTTTAACCGCAAGTCAGGTTTTCAATGTACCAATCACTAAAGTTAATGAAGATCTTAGAAGAAAGGCAAAAACAATTAATTTTGGTATTATTTATGGAATTACCCAATATGGCCTGGCTAAACAAATTTCGGTATCAAACCAAGAGGCTCTAGATTTTATAAATGCTTATTTTAAGAAATTTCCAGAAATAAAAGACTATATGAATTCAACGATAAGCGCATGTAGAAAAAATGGTTATGTTAATAATATTTTTGGCAGAAGAATTCATCTTAGAGGAATTAATGATAAAAATTTTAGTGTTAGGAGTTTTCAAGAGCGAGCTGCAATTAATGCTCCAATCCAAGGTTCTGCAGCAGATATTATTAGATTAGCCATGATAAAAATAAACCAACTAGTTGAGGAAGATAATAAATTAAATACAAAGATGTTATTACAAATACATGATGAACTTATATTTGAATGCCCTAAAAAAGATGAAGATTACATAAAAAAGACAGTTAAAGAAGGAATGATATCAATTTCAAAATCAGAACATCATATTTTTTCAATTCCATTAGAGGTTAATGTAAACTCAGGATATAATTGGGGTGAAGCACATTAGTAATCCTAAAGCTTGCCCAATTTGTGACAATTTAGTATTTCTATAATGAGAAGTATATTTAGTTATGAGCCATTCAATAGCCTTAGTAGATGATGATCGAAATATACTTACAAGTATAAGTATGGCTTTAGAGAACGAGGGATTTAAAGTACAAACTTATATCGATGCAGAAAACGCACTTGTAGGTATCAGTAGAAATCCTCCAGATCTTGCGGTTATAGATATCAAGATGCCTGGAATGGATGGGGAGGAGCTGCTTAAAAGATTAAGAAAAAAAACTACAATTCCGATATTATTTTTAACTTCCAAAGACGAAGAAGTTGATGAATTATTAGGATTAAAACTTGGAGCTGATGATTTTATTAAAAAATCAGGTGGGTTTTCTATTAAAGTACTAATAGAAAGAATAAGAGTTCAATTAAGGAAAAAAACACATACAGTCGACGATTCAAAAAATCTTATTAAACATGGAAAACTTGTTTTGGATCCATCTCAACTTGAATGTGAATGGGATGGAAAATCTCTCCCAGAAAAACTTACCACTACTGAATTTCTAATTGTTAAAGAATTAGCAAAAAGACCAGGAATAATTAAAGAAAGAGCTCAACTAATGGATATTGCTTATAAAGATAATAATGATATTGAAGATAGAACCATAGATAGCCATGTTAAAAGGATAAGAAAAAAATTTAAACAAGTAGATAAAAATTTTTCTGCAATTGAAACAAGGTATGGTAGTGGTTATAGATGGAATGTTAGTTAATGGCATCATATTTTTTAAGTTCCAGCTCAATTTTAAAAAAATTTTTAGTTTTTAATTTTATTGTTTTTTTAGTATTAAGTGTTTTCACCTTTCTATACCTTCAAGATATTGAACCCAACTTAGTTAATAATAGATCTGAGCAGCATGATAAAATTATAAAAAATACATCTAATCATATTAATAGATTAAATATTCAATTTAATAAGAAAGGTATTACAGAGTTTTTATTATCTACAAGATTTTTATTTCAGAATTTAGATCGTGTTCAGCTATATGATATGAATTCAATAATATTAGCTGATACCGATACTCTAGATTTAGCTGATGACATTTTTAGTCCTAATGAAAGCATTCAAGAAACATCAATTGATAAATCCGAAGAAGATTTAAATGTAAATGAGGATTTGGCTTTAAAAAAAACTGGTACCTTTAGTACAAAAAATTATGTAAAAGAATATTCCGCGAAAAATAATATTGGTAATAAATTAGTTATAAGAGAAACAATTAATAATAATTTTTATGTTGTAACAATAGACGCAATCAAAATAAATGGAGAGAGCAAAGGATATATTGTTGTTTCAGAAATTGCTAATGACATATTAGTAGCTGTAGATGAAAGAAAAAATTTTATTTTAAGATCAGTTTTTATAGCAGCTCTCGTAATTTTGATTTTTTCAGTTTTTCTAAACAAATATATTTTAAAACCAATACGATCCTTGGTTTTATATACTAAGGCCATTAAAGAAAAAGATGTAAAAATTGAAAAACATGAAAAGTATTTACTTAGAAAAGATGAAGTTGGTCAATTATCAAGATCTTTGACCGAAATGACCGAAGATCTTTATAAAAGAATTAATATTGCGGAAACATTTTCTACAGATTTGGCTCACGAGATAAGGAATCCCTTAACGTCTTTAAAAGGAGCGTCAGAAGTTTTAGAAAGTACTCAAGATAGTGAAAAAAGAAGAAAATTAATAAAAATTATAAGTCATGATGTGGAAAGAATTGAGCGTTTAATTACCGATTATTCACAAATGTTAAAAGATGAAGCAACATTATCTAGAGAAAAAATGAAAAAAATTGACTTACTAAATATTATTAGTTCAGTAGTAGAAGATTTTAATAATGATCTGATAAATTCAAATAAAAATATTAAAATAAATATAGATAATTCTAAATTAAATGGATCTAAATTAAATGTCCTAGGAGTAGAAAGTAAACTTGAGCAAATTATAGCAAATATTTTGGATAATGCTGTGTCGTTTAGTCCATCTAATAGTAGTGTAATTATTACGTGTAATGCTAAAAAAAAGAATGCACAGTTAATTATTGAAGATGAAGGACCCGGCTTTAATGAAAAAAATATCAATAAAGTTTTTAATAGATTTTATAGTAATAGACCTGAAAAGTTTGGTGAACATTCGGGACTAGGGCTCAATATTGTTAAAAATATTATAGAACTTCATGGAGGCTCAGTTAATGCTTCTAATCAGACGGGAAAGAAAAAAGGGGCAAGAATCGAAGTACTCTTGCCGATTTC
>CABYJR010000017.1 GCA_902519445.1 uncultured Pelagibacteraceae bacterium | reverse complement strand
AAAGTTATTTCAGATCGTTCGTTTTCCAAAAATCCAAATGTAGTTTCGGTACTTGGGAATATATGTATTGACTTATATAAAAAAAATAAAATTTGCACAGTGATTAAACATATACCAGGTCATGGTCTCTCAAAACATGACAGTCATTTAAAAACCCCAATTGTTAGAAATAGTAAAAATGAGTTAATTAAAAAAGATTTTATACCGTTTAAAAAAAATAAATCTCTTTTTGCAATGACAGCGCATATTATTTATGAAAAATATGATGCTAAGTATACCGCAACACATTCAAAAATTATTATTAATAAAATTATAAGAAAATATATTAATTTTAAAGGTATTATAATTTCTGATGATGTATGCATGAAATCATTAAAATTCTCACCAATACATAATGTTACTAGAGCATTAGAAGCAGGTTGCAATTTAGTATTACATTGCAGTGGCAATCTTAATGAAATGAAAAAAATATCAAGAGTTGTACCAAAAATAGATAAATTTACTCAAAAAAAAACATCAGATTTCTATAAGTTTTTAAGGTAAAATGATGGAAATGGAATCTAAAGAATTTTTACCACTGAATTTAAATATAGATAATTATTCTGGACCACTGGAAGTATTGCTAGATTTAGCCAAGGCGCAGAAAGTTAATTTAGAAGAAATTTCTATTACTCAATTAGCAGATCAATTTATTGAATTTATCAACAATACAAAGAAAATTAATTTAGATATTGCTTCAGAATATTTACTTATGGCCACTTGGCTAACATATCTTAAATCAAAACTTTTATTACCAGAAGATGATGAGGAAGATTTTAAAGCTGCAGAAATTGCAGAAAAACTTAAACTTCAATTAAAAAAATTAGAATTAATAAGACTTTTATCCGATCAACTATTAAAAAAAAAAAGACTTGGTGTTGATATTCTCACCAGAGGAATGAAGGGTGGTATTAGAACTTCTATAAATTCAAATTATTCAGTATCCTTGTATGAGTTATTAAAATCATATTCAAATCATGTAATGAAAAAAAATTTTTTATCAATAAACATTCCCAAGTTGCCAGTTTTTACGGCGGAAGAAGGTATAGATATTTTAAATAAAAATATAAGTAAATTAAAGGATTGGAAAAATTTATATGAATTAATACCTTCTAAATTTAAAGAGACAGCAAGTTTGAAAAGATCTGGAATCTCGGGTATCTTTGCAGCTTCTTTAGAATTAACAAGAGAAGGAATTGTTTCGATAATGCAAAAAAAATCTTTTGAAAAACTTTTAATAAAAGAAAAGAAATGAAAAAAAAAACAAATTTAAAAATATTAAAATTTCCAGGAAACGTCTCCGATCTTGAAAGAAGAGTAGAAGCTATTCTGTTTTCAGCGGAAGAACCTTTAGATATCAAAAGTATTGAGGAAAAATTGAAAACCAGAGCAGATATTGAGAAAATTTTAAATTCTTTAGAAAATCAATATAGAAATAGAGGTATTAATTTAATTTGTATAGCTAACAAATGGTCTTTTAGAACGGCATCAAATCTTTCTAAATTTATGAATCTTCAAATAAATACAAAAAAAAAACTTTCAAAAGCAGCAATAGAAACTCTAGCTATTATTGTTTATCACCAACCTGTAACTAGATCTGAAATTGAAGAAATTAGAGGTGTTGCTTTTGCATCAGGTACTTTGGAAATATTATTAGAGTTAAACTGGGTCAGGCCTTCTGGTAGAAAAAATGTTCCTGGCAAACCAATTCAATATGTGACAACAGATGATTTTTTAAGTCATTTTAACTTACAAAAATTATCAGATTTACCAAATATTGAGGAACTAACTTCAGCTGGATTAATTGATAATGCTAATATTGATACTTCAATTTTTGGTACTGGTAAATTTTATAAGGAACAAATGGAGGAAAAAAAGGAGAATATTTATTCAGATATTGATGACATGCTAAATCAAACTTTAAAAGACAAAGAAGATAAATGATATCTTTAATAAATTAAAAAAATTGTATATAGTTAAATCATGAGTATAGGATTCTGGCAAATTGCAATAGTGGTAGTTTTAGTAGTTCTTCTTTTCGGAAGAGGAAAAATTTCTAGCTTAATGGGTGATGTAGCTAAAGGAATTAAAAGTTTTAAAAAAGGTATGAAGGATCCTGTTCAAGATCAGTCAGACACAACTTCCTCGTCTGATCAATCAAACGAAGAAGAAAATTCAGATAAAAAATAATTTATAATGCCACAAATTGGATGGTTTGAAATACTAATTGTCGTAGTTTTGGCCATATTAATTATTGGTCCAAAAGATTTCCCAATAATGCTTAAAAAGATCGGGTCTTGGGTAGGTTCATTCAAAAATTATTTTAATGAAGTTCAAAAAGATATTACAGAAGTAGAAGATTCAATAGAAGAAGATTTTGTAGATAAAAAAGATAATAAAAAAAATGAATGATGAAAATCAAAAAAAATCTAGTTTTGTTGAACATCTTACGGAATTGAGATCAAGACTTGTCAGATCTATAATTTATTTATTTTTATTTTTTATTTTATGCTATTTTTTTGCTGAAAATATTTACAATTTTCTAGTTGAACCCTACGCTAATGCTGTAAAAGATGATGGATTAAATAGAAGAATGATTTTTACAGCTTTGCACGAAACTTTTATTACATATTTAAAAGTAGCATTTTTTGCCGCTATGTTTATTTCAAGCCCGATAATATTAACGCAAATATGGAAATTTGTTGCGCCCGGTTTATATAAAAATGAAAAAAGAGCATTGCTTCCATATTTGATAGCTACACCAACTCTTTTCTTACTAGGAGGTATGTTGGTTTATTATTTAATAATGCCATTAGCTATAAAATTCTTTTTGACTTTTGAAACTTCTGCTCAATTTAATAATTTACCCATACAACTTGAAGCAAAAGTTAATGAATATTTATCACTCATTATGAGACTTATTTTTGCTTTTGGTATTAGTTTTCAATTACCAGTTTTATTAAGTCTTTTAGCGAGAGTGGGTTTTGTTGATTCAAAATATTTAAAAGAAAGAAGAAAGTATGTAATTGTTATAATTTTTGCGGTTGCTGCTTTATTAACACCACCAGATCCAATTACACAAATAGGTTTGGGAATACCTTTGTTAATTTTATACGAATTATCTATATTGTCAGTTAGCGTAATAGAAAAGAAAAAAAAAGATGCTTGACATTAAAATAATTAGAAAGAATCCAGACTTTTTCAAAAAAAAGATATCTGAACGAAATACAGATATTGATTTTAATAAATTATTAGATCTTGACAAAAGTAATAGGGAGTTAATTCAAAATAAAGAAAAATTAGAACAAGAAAAAAAAATAATTTCCCAAAAAAAGGATAAAGCTCAATTTTCAAAATCTAAAGAGTTATCTTTAAAAATTGAAAAAATTTCACAGGAGCAAATATCAATTAAAAAAAAAATAGATTTAATATTAAGTTCAACACCAAATATCGCGCTAGACGATGTTCCTGTTGGAAAAGATGAAAGTTCAAATAAAGAAATTAATAAAATTGGTGAAATTCCTAAATTTAATTTTAAAGCACTTTCTCATAGCGAATTAGGAAAAAAACTTTCCATGATGGATTTTGAGATTACTAATAAAACTTCTGGTTCAAGATTTGTTGTACTGAAAAATGAGCTTGCATTACTTGAAAGAGCTATTTCTAATTTTATGTTAGATACACATACTAAAGATTTTGGTTATGCAGAAGTATCTCCACCACTTATTGTTAATGATGACGCAATGTTTGGAACTGGTCAATTACCAAAATTTGAAAATGATCAATTTGAAATTAAATTAGAGGAAGAAAAGAATAGAAAATTTTTAATTCCCACTGCTGAAGTAATCCTTACTAATCTTGTTAGGGAGTCTTTTTTAAATATTAAAGATTTGCCAATTAGAATGGTCGCCTCTACCGCATGTTTTAGAAAGGAAGCTGGAAGTTACGGAAAAGATACAAAAGGTATGATTAGACAACACCAGTTTTATAAAGTTGAACTCGTAAGTATTGTTGATCCAAAAGATTCTTTAAAAGAATTGGATCGTATGACCAATTGTGCGCAGGAAATTTTAAAAAAACTTAACCTTCCTTATAGAATAATCTTACTTTCAAGTGGCGATATGGGATTTAGTGCTGAAAAAACATTCGATTTAGAGGTATGGATTCCTTCAGAAAATAAATACAGAGAAATTTCTAGCTGTTCATCGTGCGGGCAATTTCAAGCAAGACGCATGAAAGCTAAATATAAAAACGAAAAAAAAGAAACTGATTTTATAGCTACATTAAATGGATCTGGATTAGCAGTTGGAAGAACATTAATAGCTATTATGGAAAATTATCAGCAAAAGGATGGTACTATAATGATACCAGAAGTTCTGAGACCCTATATGAATAATAAAAAACAGATAGGATAATTGTTATTGTTTATTTTTTTTATTTAGTATAATCATATTACAAATTTAGGAGCATATATGTCAGGTTCAGGTTTTGCACAGTTTATACCACTTATATTAATTTTCGTTATTTTTTATTTTTTCTTAATTAGACCACAACAAAAGAAAATAAAAGATCATAAAGCAATGGTAGCTTCTTTAAAACGTGGAGATGAAGTTATTACCTCTGGAGGTATATTGGGAAAAATAGAAAAAGTTCACGAAGATGATAAAGTTGATATTTTGATTTCCAACGATATTACTGTAAAAGTTGTTAAATCTACAATACAAAGTTTAACTAATATTTCTAATACAAAAAAATAAATATATTTTGTGTTATATTTTTCTAAAATTAAATTATTATTTATATATTTAATAATTATCTTTTTATCATTCTTCTCTTTTACTAATTTTTTAAATGATGATGAGAATTTCTTATTATCAAAAAATATTAATCTTGGTCTTGATTTGCAAGGCGGTTCATATTTACTTTTAGAAGTTGATACAAAACCATTAATAAACCAACGCTTGCAGGAAAAAGTTATAAAATTAAGAGATTATCTTAAAAAAAATAACATTAAGTATAAAAAACTTTCTTATAATAACAAAAAAATTACCATTTCTTTTAGCGATTCAGACATTAAAAAATTTGAAGAATATTTTTTAAATAAAGATAACGATATTAATTATTTTTATAATAATTACAGATCATACGAAATGAAATATTTGATAGAAAATAATAGTATTTTTATTGAGTATTCAAAATTTGGATTAATTGAAATAAATAATTCTGCAGTAGATCAATCTTTGGAAATTGTTAGAAGAAGGATTGATGAAGTCGGTACAAAAGAACCAACAATAGTCAGAAGAGGTAGCGATAGAATTTTAATTGAATTACCTGGTCTTGATGATCCTGCTAGAATAAAAAAGCTTTTAGGAAAAACAGCAAAACTAACTTTTAGATTGGTATCTAGCGAGGATACTGAATTTTCTTCTGAACTAGTACCATTTGAAAATAGTGATGAAAAATTAAGTGTAAACAAAAGAATTGTAGTTAGTGGTGACAACCTTATTAATGCTAGCCCAAAATTAGACAATCAAACCAACCAAGCAATGGTAAGTTTTACATTTGATAGGGTGGGTGCAAAAAAATTTGGCAGAGCCACAACAGATAATGTAGGAAAACGATTAGCAATAATATTGGATGGTAAGGTTATAAGCGCTCCACAAATTAGAGAACCTATACTGGGAGGGAATGGACAAATAACTGGAAATTTTACATTTCAAACAGCGACAGATTTAGCTTTACTTTTAAGATCAGGAGCTTTGCCAGCCCCATTAAATATTATTGAAGAAAGAACAGTCGGACCTGATCTTGGAGAAGATTCAATAAAAGCCGGAGCTTTTTCTCTACTAATAGGATTTTTATTAGTAATAGCATATATGATTTATAAATATAGATTATTTGGAATAATAGCTGACCTTGCTTTGATTGTTAATCTTGTTCTTTTAATTGGAGTATTGTCGGTGTTAGAAGCAACTTTGACATTACCAGGAATAGCAGGAATTATCTTGACTGTAGGAATGGCCGTTGACGCAAATGTTTTAATTTTTGAAAGAATCAAGGAAGAAAAGAGAAATGAAAATTCAAACATATATGCTTTTGACATGGGCTATAAAAAAGCTCAATCTGCAGTTTTAGATGCTAATATTACCACTTTAATATCAGCTATTATTCTTTTCTTTTTAGGATCAGGACCAGTAAAGGGATTTGCGGTAACAATTGGCATCGGAATTATTACAACTTTATTTTCTGCATATTTTTTTGCACGCCATTTAACTTCTGTTTATGTTTTAAAAAATAAAGATAAAGAGATATCTATATGATTTTAAATTTTCCAAAAGACATAAAATTTTCTAATTATTATAAAAAATTCAATCTATTATCAGTGTTTTTGATCATTTTATCACTTTTAGTTTTATTTTTTAAAGGTTTAAATCTTGGAGTTGATTTTAAAGGTGGTACTTTAATTGAAATAAGAAGTGAAAATTCAAATGTGAGTATTGGAGAAATTAGACAATCATTTATGAAAATGAATTTAGGAGATGTTAATGTTAAAAAGTTTGGAAAAGAGAATGATTATTTAGTTAAATTTGAAGTAAAAAAATCTAATGATGATAATTTTATACAATCTATAAATAATAAATTATCTTCAGATTTAGGATCGGAGATTAATTTTAGACGAGTTGAGAATGTTGGTCCCAAGGTAAGTGGTGAGCTACTAAAATCAGGTTTATTAGCCATATCATTATCTTTAGCGGCAATGCTGTTGTACATATGGATAAGATTTGAATGGCAATTTAGCGTTGGGGCAATTACAGCATTATTACATGACGTTATCATCACTGTTGGGATTTTTTCTATTTTATCTTACGAAATAAATTTATCAATTGTTGCCGCCATATTAACAATAGTAGGTTATTCAATGAATGATACTGTTGTTATATATGATAGAATAAGAGAAAATTTAAAGAAATTTTCAAAAATTTCAATAGCTGATATCTCAAATAAATCTACAAATGAAACTTTATCTAGAACTTTAATTACCTCAGTTACAACTCTACTTGCCCTTTTTTCTATTTATTTTTTTGGTGGAGAAATATTAAAAGGTTTTTCCTTTGCCATGATTATAGGTGTTATTGTAGGTACTTATTCTTCTATATTTGTAGCCGCTCCAGTATTAAAATATACAAAAGTTACCCAAAAAACTGTTTTGAAAGAAGAAAATTAATTATAAAATTTTAATTTGAAATTTATTTTTTTTTAGTAACAGATACTAATAATAAATAACCTATTAAAGCAGATAAAGCTGATCCTACTAAAACACCAATTTTTACTTCATCTAATGTATTCATGTGATCAACAAAAGCTAGATTTCCAACAAATAAACTCATCGTAAATCCTATTCCGGTTAGTATGCCAACACCATAAAATTTCATCCAATCAGAATTAGAAGGCATTTCAGCTATTTTTAATTTTACTGCTAAAAAAGAAAATAAAAATACTCCAATTTGTTTTCCTAAAAATAAACCACATATTATTCCAAGTGGTACTGGTAACAACATGCTTTTAAAAGAGAAATTGTCCAGGATAACCCCAGCATTAGCTAGAGCGAATAAAGGCATAATACCAAAAGCTACGTAAGGTGATAACGAATGTTCTAAGTTTAATAATAGAGATTTACCTTCTTCACTATTTTTATGCGGTATTGTGCAGGCTAATAAAACTCCTGCAATTGTTGCATGGATACCTGATCCATGAGTAAAAAACCAAAGCAATATACCAACAATTAAATATGGAAAAAAATTTTTAAAACCTAATTTATTTAAAAAAATTAGAATAAGAAAAGATAATAACATTAATAATAAAAATGTGTATTGAAGCTCAGTAGAATAGAAAAAAGCTATTATTATTATAGCACCAAGATCATCAATAATTGCCAATGCAGTTAAAAATATTTTTAAAGATATAGGTACCCTCGATCCTAATAATGATAAAACTCCTATTGAAAAAGCAATATCAGTTGCTGAAGGTATTGCCCATCCTTTAAGCGTGTATCCCGTATCCAAATTTATTATTATATAAATTGCAGCTGGAACTACCATTCCTCCAATCGCACCTATGATAGGTAGCAAAGCTTGTTTTGGTCTTGATAGTTCACCTTGTATAAATTCTCTTTTAATTTCTAAAGTAACAACAAAAAAGAATATTGCCATTAGAACATCATTTATCCAATGCAAAATACTTAAATCTAAAATAAAATTTTTTATACCAATTGAAAAATGTGCATTTAAAGTATCAAAATAAAGATAACCTAAATTGGAATTACTCCAAATGAGGGCAATCACAGCAGCTATAAGTAAGATTAAACCGCTTGCAGCTTCTAGCTTAAAAAACCATTTAAAAGGGGCTGTAATGTAATTAATCATAAATCTTAATTATATCATTAACAAAAATTTTTCCACTCGATAAAATTTCACATCTAAGGCCACCTTTGAACATAAGTTCTTTAACAAAATTTTCTTGATCGAGCATTCCCTGTAAATATTTGCACGGACGACATAGGTCATGTCCTTTTACTTTAACATTGCCAATTAAAAACTCTTTATTGACTAATCTATTTAATTGAACGTCTTTTGTAATTACATTTCTTCTAAAATTTAATGGTGGAATTGACGAATTAGAGACTTTATTATAATAATTAATATTTTCAATTTCTATTAACGTTAACTGAGATTTTTTGTCATTATTTTCTTTTAGTTTTCTATCATTAAGTAAGCCTTTTCCTTTTACAGCATCAACAGAATCCACTTCTTTGATAACACCACCTTTTAAAGCACATAATCCCAATAAAATAACTTTTGACATCAAATCAATATCATTTATTTTTAAATTTTAAGTTTATCATAATATTTTCCTAAAAAATTTTCATACTTCTTCCATTTATTAACTGAGGTGTCATATATTTTATTTCTGATTTGAGTATCACTAGCAGTTTTAACAGGACGTTTATTTTTATAAAATTCAAGACAATCATTTTCCCAAGTCAATTCACAAAAATTTAGTAATTTTCTAACTTCTTTTTCTGTATCCTTAACTAAATCCTCATATTTTAAATTAAATATAAAATTAGGAATTAATTTATTCCAAAAATTCATCAGATCAGTATATAAATTATAATATTCAACAGTTTCATTAAGATCAGAAGCAAATGTAATTTTATTACCTGCAAAATAATTTTTAAATATAGAAAATATATTATCTTTTGGATCTCTGTAGCAATGAATTATTTTGGATTTTGGAAGAATTAATTTAATAAATCCTATATTAAGAAAATTTGCAGGAAGTTTATCTGTAGTTTTTTTTGAATTTTGAGAAATTGATTTCATTGATGAGATATAATTATCTGCAATTTTTTTTAAATTTTCTTTTTCGAAATCAAAAATATCTTGAAGAAAAAGATTAATCTTATTTTGACCAAAATATTCATCAATAAGATTTGGCAAATATGTAACTTCATCTGCGCCATACACATCTGTATGTGAAGACAAAATTTGTTCAATAAGTGTTGTTCCTGAACGTGGCATTCCAACTATAAAAATAGAAGATTCATCAGTTACAGAAAATTTTTTATACTTATTAAAAAGATTATTATCATAAGTTTTTTTTATTTCATCAAAAAATTTTTTTTCTTTCTCTATAGAAAAATTAATGTTTGATCTATTTATTTTGTTTGCCGTTTTATAATATTCAAAAGATTTATCGATTTCACCAACGTCTTCATTTGCCTTTCCTAATGCAAATGCAATATTCATTTTATTAACATCATCTGCAGATTCTAGTTTTTTAAATAAATCTTCCAATTGTAATAAGTGAGCAGTTTTTTTTGTGTATTTTATTATTCTGCTTAAGAGTCTATGTGCTTGTGTAAAACCAGGATTTAGTTTTATAGATTCTTTCAAATATTTTTCTGCCTCTTTAAAGTCACCAATAGCAAGATAAACATTTGCTATGTTTAAATATGAAAATAAATATTTTGGATCTGCCAAAATTGCAAGCTTATGATATTTTATTGATTGTTCATTTTTTCCTAATGAGTTATATAAATTACCTAAATTAGAATTAGCCTCAGGTATATTCGAATTTAATTTTATTGCCTTTTTGTAAAATTCTTCAGCTTTTTTAATATTAGTTTCAAAACTTTTACCTGTTGAATTTTTTTTGTAATAAATTGTACCTAAATTATTATAAATCATCGCATAATTTGGATCTATTTTTATTCCCTTGTTGTATATTTCTATAGCTTCATTGTTTTTATTTAGTGCCGTCAAAACTAAACCCATCAGGTTGTATAAAAAAACTACATTAGGGTTTAGCTCCATAAGCTTTTTTGTAATTTCTTGACATTTAACGAAATTTCCTGATTTATATAAGTTAACCGCTGCTTGTATTTTTTGTTTCAGGTCATTCATATTTAACTTTTTATTTCGTTTATAGTCTAGTTTTTTCTACAAAATAACTTTTTCATTATTGAAAGTATATTTAATATATAATAAATACAGATTTAATTTAATAGGTCCCATCGTCTAACGGTTAGGACAGATGGTTTTCAATCATCTAATCGGGGTTCGATTCCCCGTGGGACCGCCAAATATATTGATTCCAAATCAAATTAATGACTTATTTTGTTTATTTAATAGGATGTTATAGAAATAATAAATTAATAACATATGTAGGCTACACAAGTAATCTTGAAAAAAGAATCAAATTACACAATGAAGGTAAGGGTGCAAAATTTACAAAAGGAAGAAAATGGAAAATAATGTATTATGAAAGGTATAAGAATAAAAGAAAAGCTATGTTAAGAGAAATATATTTAAAAAAAAATAGAAAATTACGAAATTTATTAAAAAACAAATACAAATGAAAATATCTATACTTTTACCATATAAAGAAAATTTTTCTCCAATTTACGCAGGAGCAGTCTCTTTATTTGTAAAAGATACAACAAAAATTAGCAAGTTTAAAAGAAATATAACAATTTTTGGTTCAACAAATTTAAAAAGAATTTTTAATCTTAATTACAAAAATATAAATTTAAAGAAAAATTTAATTCAAAGTGGTAGTAAAATTTACGTTAATGAATTTCTAAAATCTGAAAAAAAATCACCATCCGATATAATTGAGATACATAATCGCCCAAATTATTTTCATTTAATTAATAAATTTAAAAATAAACAAAAAATAGTATTATATTTTCATAATGATCCACTCACAATGACTGGCTCAAGGTCTGTTACTGATAGAAAAAATTTGCTAGAAAATGCAACTAAAATTATTTTCAATAGTCATTGGTCAAGAAAAAGATTTTTGGAAGGTATAAATCTATTGCATATAAATTCAGAAAAAATGAATGTAATTTATCAATCTACATCAAGTAAAAAAGTTAATTTAGAATCAAAAAAAAAATGGATTACTTTTGTAGGAAAATTAAATCGTGCAAAAGGCTATGATTTGTTTGGAAAAGCGGTATTAAGAATTTTAAAGAAATATAAAGGTTGGAAGGGCATAATAATTGGCGACGAGCCTAGAGCTACATTAAATTTTAAACATAAGCGTCTAAAAAATTATGGATTTATTCATCACGACAAAGTTTTAAAAATTTTTGAAAAAACAAGTATAGCAGTTGCTTGTTCTAGATGGGATGAACCTTTAGGAAGAACAAGTTTAGAAGCTTCTAGCAGAGGATGTGCAACTATTATAAGTAATAAAGGTGGCTTACCCGAAACCGTTACACATGGAATAATTCTTAGAGAATTAAACGTTGAAAGCGTCTATCAAGCTATTAAAAACTTAATTGAAGATAAAAATAAACGACTTGAATTACAAAAACTTTCTATAAAGAATTTTTTTCATACAAATTCAGTAAGTGCAAAAAAAATAGATAAATATAGAGAAAATTTATTAAAATCTGTAATACCAATCAAATCTCCAAATATTCATTTAAATAAAAGTTTAAGAATATTACATGTAACAAATTTTAATGAGCGTCATGATGGAAGATTATTTTTTAATACTGGAAGACGTTTGAATAACGGTTTTATAAGATTAGGACATAGTGTTTTAGAATTTAGTGATAGAGATATAGTTAAACATTATAAAAGTATTAAAGATTATTCTGGAGCAAAAACTTTAAATACGAAATTAATTAATACTGTTTATAATTATAAACCAGATCTATTAATTTTTGGACATGCTGATCTAATTAAAGATAACACGTTAATGTATTTAAAAGATAATTATAAAGATTTAAAAATTGCACAATGGTTTTTAGATCCATTGATAAAGGGAGGCCCAGATTATGAAAAAAATAAGGCTAGGATACTAGATAAAATTGAATACACAGATGCAAATTTTATAACAACTTCTCCCGATGTATTAAGCTTCCTTCCTAAGAAAAAATTATCTTTTTTTATGCCCAACCCCACAGATCCTTCTTTTGAGGTATTAAATAATTATGAAAATAAACATTGTTCAATGGATGTATTTTTTGCTCTAAGTCACGGGGTTCACAGAGGAATATTAAAAAAAGGTAAATATGACGAGAGGTCAGATTTTGTAAATCGCCTAGTGGAAGTAACGCCGAATGTAAAATTTGATTTATACGGAATAAATAATGTTCAACCTATATGGGCAGATTCATTTTTAAAATCAATTTCAAATGCAAAAATGGGAGTTAATTTAAGTAGAGGAAATCCAATTAAATATTACAGCAGTGACAGAATAACTCAATTGATAGGAAATGGCTTGTTAACTTTTATTCATAAGGACACCATGTATAATAATTTTTTCTCTAATAATGAAGTAATATTTTATTCTTCTTTGTTAGACTTATCAGAAAAAATCCAAAAATATGCTCGAAATGATTCAGATCGTAAAAAAATTGCAAAAAATGGTAAAGAGAAATATATGAAATACTTTAACTCAACAGTTGTAGCAGATTATATTATAAACAACACATTCAATTTTAAATACAACAAAAATAAATTCATGTGGTCCAACAAATAATTTTTCAATGTTGAAGAGTAATTTTTCTTTTTCATTATTGAAAAAAAGTGGATCTGCCAGACTGGGGAAAATACATACGCCAAGAGGTAAAATTGATACACCAACATTTATGACTGTTGGTACACAAGGAACAATAAAATCTGTTTTTATTGAGGACGCTATACAAGCTGGAGCACAAATTATTCTTTCCAACACATATCATTTAATGATTAGACCTGGCACTTCTAGAATTAAGAGGGTGGGAGGACTACATGAATTTATGAACTGTCCTCTTCCAATATTAACCGACTCAGGTGGTTTTCAGATTATGTCTTTATCAAAACTTGTAAAAATTGATAAAAAGAATGGTGCAATTTTTAATTCTCATATTGATGGGAAAAAATTTATTTTAAGTCCAGAAAAAAGTATTAAAATACAAAAAGATTTAAACTCGGATATTATAATGGTTTTAGACGAATGTCCGAAACTTACAAAAGATAAAAATATTATAAACAATTCTCTAAAACTTTCACTTGAATGGGCCAAGAGATCAAAAAGTGAATTCGGTCAAGCACCAGAAAAAGGTCTATTTGGAATTGTACAAGGAGGCATTTATAAAGATTTAAGATTAGAAAGCTTAGATGGTTTAAAAAGTATAAGTTTTGATGGTTATGCGTTAGGCGGGTTAGCTGTTGGCGAGACTCAAAAACAAATGTTTAAAGTTTTGGAAGATGTTGTTCCTTTTATGCCATCAGATAAACCAAGATATTTAATGGGCGTAGGAACACCATCTGATATATTAGGTGCAGTTAAAAATGGTATAGATATGTTTGATTGTGTATTGCCAACTCGTTCTGGAAGAACAGGATTAGCATTTACATGGGAAGGTAGATTAAACTTGAGAAATTCTAAATATAAAAATGATGATACTCCAATTAACAAAGATATAAAAATTAGAAATCTTAATAACTATTCCAAAAGCTATATTAATCATTTAATCAATTCTAATGAAATATTAGCTTCAATGATTTTGACGATGAACAATATAGTTTTTTATCAAGATTTGATGAAAAGAATTAGGAAGTCCATACAAGATAATAAATTTGATGACTTTTATAACAGATACTTCAATGTTATTTAATTATATGCAATCTTATATACTTGAAATAAATTTAAAAAAATATAGTAATACTGATCTTGGGGCCGTTAGCTCAGCTGGTAGAGCACTTCCCTTTTAAGGAAGGTGTCATTGGTTCGAATCCAATACGGCTCACCAAAAAATTAACTTTTGAAGTCATCGCATTCTTGCAACTGATAAACATCTAATATTTCGTTTAATTTGGTCTTTTTGTAACAATTTTTACTCAACCCCTTTTCAAAAATTTTATCATCATTCCAAAAAGGTTTAATTAAATAAAAAACTTCTATTTCATGTTTTTGAATTTTATTAACTAATAATTTTTTATAACTTTTAAAAAATCTAGATTCTTTGTTTTCATTTACAACATGATTTATAAACCATACTTGTGTTGGTGAATAATCGTATTTATCTAAAATTACTGATATGAATTGATATTCCGTAATTATACCTTTTACTCTCATATCGTTTTTAATTAAATTAATTGAATCAATAAGATTTGTGATTTCTTTTTGTGAATCATTTGGTTTTAAGCAAGAAATCCATTTAAGTCCATTTAATTTATGATCTAGTACGCTTGCATCTATGGCTTTATCAAAATTAGCATTTCTTAAATCCATAAAATCTCTTTTATGAATATATTTATATCCATAGTGTAAAGATGAACAAATAGTTAAAATTATAAAAGAATATAAAATATATTTTTTACTTTTATATTGTTCAAAAAAATAAATATGTAAAAAAGCTCCCAAAATTGGAATAATAAAAAAAATGAACATTCCATTTATTGTCATTAATTGATGAGCAATAAATATGTATGAAGATAATATTAAAGTAACAATGATCAAAAAATCATTACTTTTTAAATATTTTAAATCGTTTTTAATTTTTACAAAGCTTATGAAAATTAATATTAATAAAGGGATGTGTATTAATTTATATCTTAAAAATATTCTTGAAAACTCTAGTGGAAACAAAAAATATTCAACTCTAGTTTTTCCAATACTAAGTGGAAAAAGTATATATTGTTCATAAAAAGATTCGAAAGATATTTCGGTTAAAAATAATATTAAAAAGAAAAAAGATATAATTGCAAAAGAACCCAAAAAACCAAATAATATTTTTTTAAAATCAAAATTAATAATAAAATATACACAGGATAAAACAGATATTATTAAAAATATATTTCCCGTTGGTGTTTGCTTAGTTAAAAAAGAAATAGCTAAAACAATAGGCAAAAAGAACCAGCATATTTTAGAATTTGTTTTTATAGCTAAAATAAAAATAAGCAAAGAAATTATTGAAAGTATTGAAGCATGGTGATCTACATAAGGTGTTCCAGCTGACGGGTAAGCTAAGATTGCAATTAGTAATGAATATAACAAACAGTAATCGCTGCGCAGTTTAAATTTTAATAAAGTATAAAAAGTTACAATTGAAATTAAAAAATTAAAAACAGACGCATGAAAAACATAACTAAACCAAGAAACTCCAAGTAGCTTAAAAAAAATTGCTTGCGTAAAAGTTATAAATGGACCTGCTATAGTCCAATAATCTTTAAATGGATAATATCCTTTTAATGAATCATAACCTGAGTTAAAAAACCAAAAGCTATCAATTGGACAAACTCCTAGATTGCCATAGTATTGATTTATAGAAACTGAAAAAAGAAATATGATAATAGTATAAAATGTTTCTTTTTTTTTATTTAAAAGAGAACTTAAATTTTGCATTTTTTTTTATAGTTTTTTTTTCTTATAATTATAGATTATATTAATTAAATGCTATAGTACATTTTAGGATATACAGTATGTCTTCAACAAATTCATTATTTTTTAGATTATCAAAAACCTACCCTGTATTTAAAAATATATTTCTTTATTACAATATCTATATAAGGAATTTTAAATTCTTTTTTAATACTTCACAATTTGGAGAAGATAAAAAAATACTCAAATTATTTAAAGAAAAAAAATATGGAACCTATTTAGATTTAGGATGCTTTCATCCCATTAGACAAAACAATACTTACTTATTTTATAAGTTAGGCTGGAAAGGTATAAATATAGACTTAAATCCATTAACAATAGAATTATTTAATATAGCTAGACCAGATGATACAAATATATGCGTAGCAATTTCAGGAAAAAAAGGATCTAAAGATCTTTTTTTTGATAATGACTTAAGTTCATTAAATACTATAAACAGAAATCACACCTTATTTTTAAAAAAAGCATTTAATCAATTAAATTTAAAAAAGAAAAGAGTAAAAACTAATACTCTTAACAATATATTAAAAAAATATAAAATAAACAAAATTGATTTTATGAATATAGATATTGAAGGCAATGAACTTGAAGTATTAAAAACAATAAATTTTAATAAAATTGATATTAA
>CABYJR010000016.1 GCA_902519445.1 uncultured Pelagibacteraceae bacterium | reverse complement strand
ATTGGACCTATAAATTTCCGAAATATCTACAGGATTTAAATTTTTGGAATATTGGATTTAATACCCTTTTGTTGGTGATTCTTTCATCTGCATTAATGATATTCTTTTCTTTTATTTCCAACTATGGGAACAGAGTTACTAAAAGTAAATTTCTTGAAATGTTGACAGTCTTTTCTGTTTCAGGATATGCAATTCCTGGCGTAATACTGGCCGTTGCTTTTATAACTTTGGTTTCTTATTTAGACAGTCTAATATTTATTAATTTTAAAACCATGTTCATAGGATCTGTATTTGGACTTGTAATAGTTTATTTTGTTAGATTTTTTGCCTTGTCATCAAACGGTATCAAATCTGGATATTTAAAGGTCAATAAATCAATGGATGAAAGTGCATATCTTTTAGGATATTCAAAGTTTAAAACTTTTACAAAAGTCCATATTCCTTATCTTAAAAATAGCATGTTGTTGGTAAGTATTTTAATTACAATAGAGATAATAAAGGAATTACCTATAACTTTAATTCTTAGGCCGTTCAATTTTGAAACATTTGCGACCACTGCTTACATTTATGCTTCTCAAGATTTGCTAGAAGCTGCTGCGGCTCCATCACTATTTCTTATTTTAATAGCTAGTGTGTTTATTTTATTTATTTCTAAATATATATTATCTGGTAATAAATAAATATATAATCAATATATGAACCAGAATATTTTAGAAATTCAGGATGTAACTTTTGCCGCAAGTGAAAAAAATAAAGTAAATAATGTAAGTTTTGATTTAAATAAAGAAGGTGAGATAGTTTGTCTATTAGGACCTTCTGGTATAGGAAAAACTACTATTCTCAGAACAATAGCGGGTTTAGAAAAAATTCGGTCTGGTAAAATCATATTAAAAGGAAAAATAATTTCCTCTGAAGATTTTCATATGGAACCAGAAAAAAGAAATATTGCTCTCTCTTTTCAAGAAAATTGCTTATTTCCACATTATAATGTTATTGACAATATTAAATTTGGAGCTGACAGAAACAAAAATAAAAAATTTAATTATTCAGTGCATGATTTTATTAATCTACTACATTTGGAAGAGATTCAACAAAAGTATCCACATGAAATTAGCGCAGGAGAAGCCCAGAGAGTTTCTTTGGCACGTTCTCTAATATCCAGACCAGATCTGCTACTTTTAGATGAACCTTTTTCGAATATTGATCAAAGTTTAAAAGAAGAATTGCAGTTAAAAATTAAAAAAATTTTGAATGAAATCAATATTTCGACAATAATAGTTACCCATGATTCTTATGAAGCGTTTTATATGGGAAATAAGTGTGGAATTATACTAGACCAATCTTTAAAACAATTTGATATTCCATACAACATATATCACTACCCAAATTCCGTAGAAGTGGTCAATTTTTTAAATAGAGGAATTTTGATAGAAGCTAAAGTAACTGGGAAAGATAGCTTAGAAAACACAGAATTAGGAACAATTAAGGGCAATTTTATTAAAAAACAATCTATCGGTTCATCAGTTAAACTTTTAATTCAACCCGAGGATTTGGAACATGATGATCAAAGTAATTTAAAACTAGAAGTGGTAGACAGAAAATTTAGAGGTACAAATTTTATATATACTCTGAAAACAATGAACAATCAGCTTATTCCAGTATTTGTTCATTCACATCATGAACATCAACATAAAATTAAAGATAAATTTGGAATTAAAAGACCTATTTATATTGATCATTTAGTTTGCTTTTAAAATTACAGCAATATAAAATTTCTTTGTTGGGGTGTCTTTACAGACTGAGATTATACCCTAAGAACCTGACCGGTAATTCAGTGAGGGACTGTTGGAACAATTATATTTTATAAATCAGAGTACAGCTTTAATATTAGTTCTATTAACCAGTTTCTTGTTTGCTATTATTGGTGTTTTATATTCTAGAAAATATCGTGGATATTCAAATTATCTTACCGCGGGAAGAAATGCAGGGACATTATCTTTAACTACCAGTTTAGTTGCATCAGCACTAGGAGCGTGGATATTATTTGGCCCAGCTTCTGCAGCTACCTGGGGAGGGATTGGATCAGTAATTGGATATTCTCTTGGAACAGCTTTTCCAATGTTAGCATTAATTTATTTAGGAAAAAAAATAAGAAAAGATTTTCCTAAAGGAATTACATTTACTCAATTTATTTTTCATAAAATAGGTAAAAACTTATTTAAATTTATAATTTTGCTAAGTGTTTTTTATATGTTTATTTTTTTATGTGCAGAAATAACTGCTGTAGCAATGTTAATAAATTATATTTCTGGTGTCTCGTTATGGGTAACTGCAGCTCTAGTAATAGCAACAACTTTAATCTATACTTTATATGGCGGATTAAGAGCTTCTATACTTACTGATAATTTACAATTTCTAATAATTATAATTTTATTATTAGTGTGTACAAATTATATATTTAGTTCAGATTTTATATCATATAAAAATATTACGAATAATTCTGCAGTTTTACTAAGTGGAAAATATATTCCAAACTACACAGCAGGACTTACTTTTTTTATAGCTGTAGCAGCTACAAACCTGTTTCATCAGGGTAACTGGCAGAGAGTTTTTGCGGCAAAAAATTATAAAGTATTAAACAAAAGCCTTAAATTATCTTTTTTAATTATTATACCTATCATTTTTTTTATGGGTGTTACTGGTATAATTGCAATTTCAGTTGATAGCAAAGTAAATCCAGACTTGGCTTTTTTTTCAATATTATTAAAAGATAAATCAGAAATATTATGTATGGTAATAATTATTTTAGCAATATCTTTAACTGTAAGTACAATTGATACATTGGTTAATGCTATTTCTAGTTTGATAATTGTTGATGGAAAAAAAATAAATAAAAGTTTAAAATCTTCAAATATTTTAGTGATCTTTCTTTCAGTTATCGCTTTTTTTGTTGCGTCAAAAGGATTTAGTATTTTATATTTATTTTTGTTAGCCGATCTTTTATGTTGCGCAGCTGTGTTTCCAGTATTTTATGGTTTTTATAAAAGAAATTTAAACGAAAGGCATTTAATAATTTCAGTTATGATAGGTTTGATCATAGGATTTTTGCTTTTTCCGAGTCCTGATTTTTCAAAGAGCATTTTAATAGGCTTAAT
Organism: uncultured Pelagibacteraceae bacterium; assembly: GCA_902519445.1. Taxonomy (GTDB): domain Bacteria; phylum Pseudomonadota; class Alphaproteobacteria; order Pelagibacterales; family Pelagibacteraceae; genus AG-414-E02. The sequence goes on along the minus strand of CABYJR010000016.1, from coordinate 13,784 downwards.
GTTGCCATTCGATTTATTACCTCAAATTGTATCAAGTTATTTACTATTTTGGTCTTTTTTATTAGCAACACTAGGTCCGGTAATTGTTATAATAAGTTATGATTCCTTTAAAAGACGATAATCCAACATCGGGCCGACCCGTTGTAACGTATTTTTTAATAGGGCTGTGTATTTTAATTTTTTTAATTCAATTAAGTTCGCAGTCATATAAAACAGGACAACTATTTTATTCATACGGACTAATTCCTTCAGTCTTAATGGGACACAATCAATTACCAATGGATCTTTATGTAGTACCTGGCTATGTGACTATTTTTACCTCAATGTTTATGCACGGAGGTTTTATGCATTTAATTGGTAATATGCTTTATATGTGGATTTTTGCAGATAATATTGAAGATAATTTAGGACCAGCGAAATTTTTAATTTTTTATTTACTAGCCGGTGTTGGGGCCGCGATGACACAAGTTTTTATGGACACAAATTCACAAATACCTATGGTAGGAGCAAGTGGTGCAATAGGTGGCGTATTAGGGGCTTATCTTATAAACCATCCCAATGCTAAAGTTCTTGTATTAATTCCTTTTGGTTTTTTCAGTCAATTAATAAAAATAAGAGCATTATATGTACTAGGATTTTGGTTTATACTCCAATTTATTTCAAGCGGGGGTGGAGTTGCTTACGCAGCCCATATTGGTGGTTTTGTTTCAGGGATGATTTTGATATTATTTTTTAATAAAAAAATAAAAAGAAAAAATAAAATTGTAAAAGGACCTTGGGGATAATGAATTATTTAATACCATTTCTTATATTAATTACTGTCGTTGTATTTATTCATGAATACGGACATTATTATTTTGCTAAAAAATATGGAGTGGGTGTTACAGACTTTTCTATCGGTTTTGGAAGAGAAATATTTGGCTGGAATGATAGATCTGGAACAAGATGGAAAATTTGTTGGATTCCTTTAGGAGGATATGTCAAATTTTTTGGAGATCGAAATGTATTTAGTCAATCAGAACAACAAGAATTAATTAATCAGTACAATGAAGTTGATAGAAAAAAATTATTTATTTTGAAACCTTTGTACCAAAGATCAATAATCGTTGCAGCTGGACCTTTTGCAAATTTTTTTCTTGCAGTATTTATTTTTATATTTATCAATTTGTTTGTTGGAAAAAATATAACACCGGCTATTATTGAAGAAGTTCAAAAAAATAGCCCAGCTTATGAAGCTGGACTTAAAAAAAATGATAAAATTTTATATATAGATGATAACAAGGTTGAAAGCATATTAGAAGTTTCAACTTTTATTAATACTTCGAGTTCTGAGAAAATTGAATTTAAAATTTTAAGAAATGAAAAAGAAATTTCATTATTTATTATGCCTAAAATTACCGATGGTAAAGATGCTTTTGGTAATTCTATTAAAAAAAAAATAATAGGTATAAAGTTATCAATCCCTAATAACCAGCTAGAAAGAGAGCGTCTTAGTCCCAGCAAGGCTATATATTATTCTTTTAAAGAAGTTTGGTTTGTTATTACGACTTCATTAAATTATATAGGAAAGCTTATCACTGGATCAGGAGATTCCTCTCAGCTTGGAGGACCAGTAAAAATTGCGAAAATTACTGGTCAAGTTGCGGAACATGGAATAATTCCTTTTCTAAGCATTATGGCTTATATTTCTATTAGTTTAGGATTGATCAATTTGTTTCCAATTCCCATGCTTGATGGCGGACACTTAATGTTCTATTTCTTTGAAAAAATTTTAGGAAAACCTTTAAGCCAAAAAACCCAGGAAGGCTTTTTTCGAATCGGTCTATTTTTGTTATTTTCTTTAATGTTTTTTGTTACATTTAATGATTTAAAAGACCTAGGTTTGTTTTAATTGGGCTCTAATAAAAACCTTTAATTTTTAAAAAATCCTTTAAAATCAATACTTTTTAGCTATATGCCTATATATTGTGTTGATATCTTTAAAATACACTAAAAAAAACATTGATTTTACTTGTATTTATGAGAAGAGTAAAAAAAAGCACATAAAAAGGGGCTAAAATGAACAAAAAACAACTAGTTGCGAAGATATCATCTTCAATGAATCTGAGTAAAGCAGATGCTGAGAGAACATTTGATGGAATTACTGAGATTATTTTAGGCTGCTTAAAGAGTGATGAGCAGGTTAAAATTGCTGGTTTTGGGACTTATAAAGTGGCAAAAAGAAAGGCTCGTGTAGGCCGAAACCCCAGAACGGGGGAGCAAATACAAATTGCAGCTTCTCAAAAAGTTAAGTTCTTACCAGCAAAAGCATTAAAAGAAATGTTTAATAAATAACCATTTAAAACAGCCTTTATACTTAATTACTTTATAAAGGCTGTTTTTACCGTATTTTTAGTAGTCTTTATTTTCTTCCCAAATTTTTTCCCAATCCATATTAGGCGAAAGACCAAAAATTGAATTTATATTAGTGCAGTGAATTGCCAAAGAAGGGATAGGAGATAAACAGTATTCCGTCTTATATATTTCATGCAGGGGTTGTTCAAAAGGATAGTGTTCAAACTGACACATAGAAACAAATTTATCCCAATGTTTTTCAATCAATTTTTTACTTGTAAAAAAAGTACACAGCGTTTCTTCAACTTTTCTCCAATGTCTATTTGAGCCTAAAAAAATGCAAGATGGTTCTATTTTTGTGTACAAGTAGGGATAGTCAGCAGGACAAAGCACCAACTCCTTATTAAGCTGTGATGATATTCTTTCGTAAGAAAGAATCATTTCATTAAAAGCTCCTAGCAGGTGAATATAATCATCTTCAACAAAATAAACTAAATCATTAGATTGATTTTTTGCTATCATTAAAGATTTATGGATATTACACATATTAGAGATTTGATTTTGGGTAACTGTTTCATTTTTAGCATTAATTTTTTTAATATTTGCAGTAAATTCATTAACGTTTAAATTAATTAAAGAATTATTAATATTGGATTTTTTTAAAATATTTTTAATTTTCTGTAAATCTTCTGATTTAGAATTGTGGTCAATTACCACAATATCAAAAGAAATTTTTGGGAAATTTTCCTTTGAATAATTCAAAGATTTAATTATTGAATTTAAAGATCTGAAAGTATATTCAGATTTATTTTTTTCAAATAATCTTTTTTTACTTTGTGTAAGCATATTTACAGATGTGCATGATCTAAAAATTACAGTAAGTGAATTTACTTTTCTAGAAATACTAACTTCACCCAAAGGAAGATTGATTGATTTTTTTCCTTGAATACTTAAATTTCTATCTAGGCTTTTTTCTTGAGTAGGAACATAAAGATTACTTTGGTCTATTATTTCATATCCAAAGATTCTACAAATTTTAATAAATATATTTTTTAATAAATTTTTATTTAAATTATTTTTTTGTTCTTTCATAACATTAAGATTTTGATTTCATAAAAGATAATTGGCTATCCATAAAGCGTGCAAACCCAAAGCTGTAAGAGTAGCCGATCTTTGTTATCAAAAATTCCAAAAACACCACACTCTTCTTTTAATCGGTCCATTTAAATTTTTTCTAATTTTTCTTCAGTTTGATCGTAGTAATCTTTACTATTTGGAAATTCATCAACTAAAAACTCACTTCCTTTATATATTATTTCAAAAGAATAAGTACCTTCGGTTTCAATTGGCCAATTTTTATGTGGATAAAACCAATTAAATAAAGAAAATAAACACACACAAATTACATAACTTTTAAAAATTCCAAACATTAAACCAAAACTTTTATCTACCGAACCTAAGCCTGTGTAAGTAACAGCACGACCAATCGCTTTGCCTATATTAATTATTATAAAAAGTGAAATGATATATATAAAGATTCCAAGACCAACATCACTAATAAATTTTGATTCTATGTAATCTGCTACCCATGGATTTAATTTAGGCACAAGAACTATTGTAATTACTAAAGCAAGCAACCATTTAGAAAAGGACAAGAGACTCAACATGAATCCTTTTGCAGCACATCTGGCCATTGAATAAACAGTTATCAGAAAAACAATAAGATCGAATGCCGAAATATTATTTTGTATAAGTTCTATAGCTTCAGACATTACCAAAAGGTTTTACTATTAAAATAAGTTTTGGCAAGAGTGTTAAAACTGAAATCATAGCCAAAAGCATTGCTATTCCAGTGAAAACTCCAAAATAAATTGTGGGTATAAAATTTGAAAGCACAAGAATAGAAAAACCAAAAACAATTGTTATAGAGGTATTTAATATAGCAACACCAACAGTATTGTGGCATTTTTCAAGAGTTTTATTGTAGTCCTTAATTTTTTTGAATTCTTCTTTAAATCTGTAAATATAATGTATGCTATTATCAACCGCTATACCTATCGTAATTGCAGCAATAGTTATGGTCATCATATCTAAAGGTATTCCTAGCAACCCTATAATTCCAAGAATAAAAAATGCAGCCATAAAATTTGGCACTACTCCAATTAAAGATAAAGTTACATTTCTAAATAAAATTAAAAACATTAGAGTTATTCCAGCCATTACAACTCCAAGAGTTAATATTTGTGATTTAAACAAACTTTGCAAAAGATTATTAAACAGGATAAGCACACCAGCTAATTTAAATTCATCTTTACTTAAACCTAGTTTGTTTTCTAAATCGTAGTTAATTTTTTTAATTAATTCGTTTCTTCTTAAATCTTCTTTCGAATCCAATATTCTTAAACTAATTCTAGCTTCATCATTTTTTATAGAAATATAAGGATCTATTATTTCTTTTTTTATAGAGTCTGGAATTTTCGTATACAGAACCCCCAATTCTAATGCCTGCAATTTTTTTCCATTATTTAAATCTTCAGCCACCCTAACCATTGAAGCAAAAGATATAACTTTACCTACGGCATCTAAATTGTCTAAATAATCATGAACTTGAGTAATTTTATCGATTTTATTTCTTGTAAACCAATATTTTGCTTCATCTTTTTCTTCATCATCCCAGCTGTCAAAATCATCATCGGATTCCTCAGGTTTTTCATTGCTTGGAAATTTGACAATAACATCAAGAGGAGTTGTTCCACCAAGTTCACCGTCTATTAATTTCATTCCTTTATAAATTTCAGTTTTACTATCAAAATAATTTATGAAACTATTTTCTACTTCTAGTTTTGAAATACCAAGAATACTTAAAACAATCACAATTAAAGCAGATGTAAAAATAGTTTTAGTATTTTTTTGTGCAATGAGACTTAAGAAAGAAGTAATTTTTGATTTTTGTTCATCTCTAAAATTTCTATTTTCTCTACTTAAAATCTTTAAAATTGCCGGAAGTAAAGTAAAAGTTATGAATAGAGACACTAATAAACCTACTGTCATCATCCACCCAAAATCTATTATTGGTTTAATTCCGCTAAAAATAAGTGATAGAAATGCGCATATGGTTGTAAGAACCGTATAAAGTATTGGCCAAAACATTTTAGTTGAGGTCCAAAGTAAAGCTTCACCATTTGAAGTATTTGGATTTTCTTTTTTAAATTGTAAATACCTAACGCTCATATGGATGTTCATGGCCATTGTTAAAATAAGCATAAGGGCTATAAAATTTGAAGAAATAACTGTAACTTTCCAACCTACCAGCCCAAGCAATCCAACCATAATTAAAACAGAGAAAAAACAACTAAGAAGCGGTACAAACACCCACAATAAACTTCTAAACACAAACCATAGTGTGCAGACAATAAAAAGAAATACTCCTGCGCCAAATACTATTATATCATTTTTTATATAAGTCATCATATCATCAGCAATCATAGGAATTCCCCCTAAATGAATTTTTGCCGTACTTTTGTATTTTTTTATAATTTTTCTAATTTCATTTATATTTTGATGATTTTTTTGGTTATACGATTTTTTATATTTATCGTATTCTTTTATAAATTTTTTGTATTTTTCCTTTTCCTCAGAATTTAACTTTTGTTTATCCAAATAATTATTTTTTGTTTTTATTAGTTGAGCTAATTTTTTGTCAGTTTTTATATAAACTAGTATTCCGCTGGTTTTACCATCATTGCTAATCACAAATTCTTTATAAATTGGACTATTAATGATTTCATCAAAACCTCTTTCTTTATCAACATCTTCGCTAGATAAAGTTTTAAAGTTCTTAATTCTTTCTGATAATGGATCATCATTATTTTTTAATAAGGGAACATCTAATATAGTTATGACATTACTTACCCAGCTTAAATTTTTCAGTTCATTTTTAAGATTTGTAAGATTTTCAATAGTGTTAGAATCTAATAAATCGTCTTTAGGAGTGTAGGTTAATACAAGGAAGTCCTTGGTACCGTATTTAGAATTAACTTCTCTTAAATATTTTAAGTCAGGATCATTTTCTAATAGCAGAGTATCTGATGAAGCATCAAGTTGAAAGTTTTTTGAAAAATATCCAAAGGTTAATAATAATAAAGTAAGAATTAATAAAGCAAACTTAGGTTTTTCAATTACTATATTATTGTAAATTTTTTCAAACATTAAAAGTTAAATTTATTTGTTTACTAAGTCTTTGAACTTAGTATACATTGCTTCAAATTCAACTTTAACATTTCCTGTAGGACCATGTCTTTGTTTACCAATCATTATTTCTGCTAAATGTGATATTTCGTTCATTTTAGTTTGCCATTCAGCATGTTCAATTGAACCAACAGTAGGTTCTTTATTTTGAAGATAATATGATTCCCTAAAAACAAACATTACAACATCAGCATCTTGTTCAATTGAACCTGATTCTCTTAGATCAGCTAATTGAGGTTTTTTATCATCACGCTGCTCTACAGCTCGAGATAGTTGCGATAAAGCTAATACAGGAACGTTAAGTTCTTTAGCTAGAGCTTTTAAACCTTGAGTAATTTCAGAAATTTCTTGTACTCTATTATAGTTATAATTATTCATTCCTCCAGATTTCATCAGCTGAATGTAGTCCACAATAATTAATTCAAGACCAAAAAGCCTTTTAATTCTTCTTGATCTGTTACTTATAGCTGCAATTGTTATTGCTGGAGTTTCATCAATGTACAAAGGTAAATTAAATATATTTTTTGAGGTTTCTATAAATTGTTCAAATTCTTTTTCAGAAACTTTCCCCCTTCTTATGTCATTTGATCTTATTCTTGATTGTTCAGAAAGAATTCTTGTAGATAATTGTTCAGAAGACATTTCTAAAGAAAAAAAAGCAACAGTTGATTTTGATCTTTTCTTTTCAATATTTTTTGCAGCGTGAAAGGCTATGTTTGTTGCTAGTGCTGTTTTACCCATTGATGGTCTTCCGGCTATTATGACCAAGTCTTGTTTATGCAAACCACCTAATCTTGAATCTAGATCTGTTAATCCAGTCGGAACTCCAACCAAGCCTTCTTCATTTTGGTATGCATTTTTTGCCATCTCAATTGTTTGCTTTAAAGCATTGTCAAATTTCATAAAAGACTGATTAAAATGTCCTCGTTCAGCTAAATCGAATAAAGATTTTTCTGCATTTTGAATCATTGTTTCCCCAGAAGTTCCCGTATCTCTATTTGTTGAAGCTTCATCTAAAACAGAATGTGAAATTTTTATTAGTTCTCTACGAAGGTGCATTTCCTGAACAATTTTTGCATAATCAATAGCTTGTTTTATAGATGTAGAAAATTTAGTTATTTTAATTAAATACTCTTGTCCACCAAGTTCTTTTAAACCTTCGTTATTTTCAAAATAATTTTTTAAAGTAATTGGATTTGCTAATAAACCTTTAGATATTAATTTTTCAATCGTTTCATAAAGTTTTAAGTGTATCGGGTCAAAAAATTTTTGAGCATCTAGTATTGGTGATATTTCGTCATAAATTTCATTAGAGACTAATATAGATCCAATAACAGCTTGTTCAGCTTCGATATTGCAAGGCAACTGTTTTTCTGAATTATCAATTATTTTAAAAGGCTGCTGAGTCATTGTTAATTATTATCTATGAAATATTAAATACCAAATAAATAATAAAAAAAACCAGAAAGTTATACACTAAAAATTTTTCTCTGTGGAAAAAGGGTAAAAGATTATTTTTTTTCCTCTTGTTTTACAACTTCAATATGAATCGTGGCTATAATTTCTGCATGTAAATTTATTTTTGAATTATAGTTTCCAACCTTATTTATTTCACTACTTAGGTCAATTTGTGAAGGTTTTATTTCAATTTTATCTGTTTCTTCAATAATTTTTGAAATATCTTTTGGTTTTATCGATCCGTATAACTCATCATTATCTTTAGCTAATTTTGAAAACTTGTATTTTTTCTTATTAATAATTTCATGAATTTTTTTTGCATTTTTCTTTAATGTTGTATTTTTTTCATTTAGTTCAGTTTTTTTTTTTTGAACAAATTCAATATTTTCTTTAGAAGCTTTTAAAGCTTTACCATATTTAATTAGAAAATTTCTACCGTGGCCTCTTTTAACATTTACCACATCTCCAATATTTCCGAGGTTTTTGATATTTTCCAATAAGATTACTTCCATGGTATTTCTATATTAAAGCTAATAGCCTTGCTCGCTTTATTGACTTTGCGAGCTCCCTTTGTTTTTTAAAAGAGACCGAAGTTACTCTAGAAGGTAATATTCTTCCACTTTCCGAAGTGTATTTTTTTAACAGTTTAATGTTTTTGTAGTCTATTTCAGGAGCATTTTTTCCTGACAGTGGGCAAGATTTAGAAAACTTAATATCAGTTTTTTGAAATAAACTAAGTTTAGAGTGGTTAGAACTTTTTTTATTTCTAATGTTTTTTTTTCTTTTCATTTTATATTTTTAATCTTATGTATCTTTTTTTTCAAAATAAGTTTTATCTAAATCATGTTTTTTTACTTTAACAGTTAAAAATCTAATTAACATTTGGTCAATATTTTCAGCTTTTTCCAATTCGAAAATGGTTTTTCCTGTTCCTTCAAGTTTTATATGAAAATAAAAACCTTTTTTATTATTTTTAATTTTATGAGAAAAATTTTTTAAACCCCATTCTTCTGTTTTTAAAACTTTCCCTTCATTTTTCGTAATTATTTCTTCGTATTTGCTAATTAGAGTTTTTGCCTGATTTTCTTGCAAATCTTGTTTTGTTATTAAAGTATGTTCGTAACTATTCATTTAATTATTCCTTGGTTAATTCGTGATACTTCACGAAAAATCCACCATATAATTGGCAGAGGTGCTGTTTTATACTATTATAATTTTAAATATACAACTATTAAATTTCAATTATATTATAAGATATTTATTATTATATGCGAGCAATTTTATTTCCCGGGCAAGGCTCACAGTTCATTGGAATGGGATCTGATTTTTATAAAAAATTTGATTTAGTAAAAAAAAATTTTTCATTAGTAGATGAAACATTAGGATTCTCCTTGTCAAAAATTATATTAGAAGGACCGACGGAAAAACTACAGCTTACTGAAAATACTCAACCAGCAATAATGGCAGTTGGAGCTAGTATATTTAATGTACTCAATAAAGAGTATGGATTAAATTTAAATAAATCAAAATTTTTTGCCGGACATTCTTTGGGAGAATATACAGCCCTTGTTTGCGCAGGCTCTCTTAGTTTAGAAAAAGCTGCATACTTATTGAAGGAGCGAGGCAAATCCATGCAAGATTCAATTTCTGGAAAATCAGGAGCCATGTTAGCAATTTTAGGTATGAAAATTGATGAAGTAGAAAATGAAATTAGTTCTTTTTCAAAATACGGAATTTGTGAAATTTCAAATGATAATAGCAATTCTCAAATTGTTATTAGCGGTGAAAAAGAAGTTATTCTAAAATTTTATGAAAATTTAAAAAAGAAAAAGAAAAAGGGCATACTTTTGCCTGTGAGCGCACCTTTTCATTGTTCATTAATGAAAAAAGCCGCAGAAGAAATGAGAGAAAAAATTAATAAAACTGATTTTGTAAAACCTTTTCCGAGCATCATAAGCAATGTTACAGCTAAAGAAGAAAACGATATAAACAAAATTAAGCCATTATTAATTGATCAAATCACGTCAAGAGTTAGGTGGAGAGAAAGTATAAGATATATGATTGAAAAAGGAGTTACTAGTTTTTTAGAAATTGGCCCAGGTAAAGTGTTATCAGGTCTTGTAAAAAAAATTAACTCAGATGTTGAAATTTCAAATATAAACTCTATAGAGGATATTAAGAAATGATTGATTTTAAAAATAAAAATATTTTAATTACCGGGGCAAGCGGGGGTATAGGCAATGAATTAGTTAAAAAATTTGTATCTTTGGGAGGAAATGTACTTGGAACCGGGACGAAGACAGAAAAATTGGATTTACTTAAAAAAAAATATCCAAATATAAAAGTTAAAAAATTTGATGTTATAGATCATTCCAGAATTGAGGAATTTATCGACAATGTTGCTCTAGAACTAGGAGGGTTAGATATTTTGATTAATAATGCTGGTACTAATATGGATAATCTTTCTTTAAGAATGAAAGATGAAGAGTGGAAGAAAGTAATAGATGTAAATTTAACTTCAACTTTTTTATTAGCAAAGAGCGCAATTAAAAAAATGCTAAAAAATAAATTTGGAAGAATAATAAATATTACTTCAATTGTTGGACATACAGGAAATTTAGGTCAGGCAAATTATTCAGCTTCCAAATCAGGAATAGTAGGAATGTCAAAAAGTCTAGCTATCGAATATGCAAAAAAAAATATCACAATCAATTGTGTATCGCCTGGATTTATACAGTCTGATATGACAATGAATATAGCTGAGAAAGTTAAACTATATTTAACAGCAAGAATCCCTATGGGAAGACTTGGTACAGGAGAGGATGTGTCAAATTGTGTAGCTTTTTTATCTTCAGCAGAAGCCTCATATATAACTGGTGAAACAATACATGTTAATGGTGGTATGTATATGTCTTGACAAAATTCATTAATAAATTTAAGAAACAATAAATCAAAATAAGGAATTTACGAATGGCAAATAAAGATATCGCAGATAAAGTAAAAAAGATGGTTGTGGACCATTTAGGTGTAGAAGAATCAAAAGTTACAGACGAAGCAAATTTTATTGATGATCTAGGCGCAGACAGTTTAGACACAGTAGAACTTGTTATGGCTTTTGAAGAAGAATTTGGATCAGAAATTTCTGATAGTGATGCAGAAAAAATTCTTACTGTTGGTGACGCTATAAAATTTATCGAAAGTAAAGCTGCTTAATAAATTTTATTAGAAGAGCTAATCAGTAAACTTATAATGGCCATAGATAAAACGGGTTTGATGATTGTGTTGTCATCACCTTCAGGAGTAGGAAAAACCACTTTAACAAAAAAGCTTGCAGAAAATAATTCTCAGTTTGTAATTTCAATTTCATATACTACAAGAAAACCAAGACCCAATGAAATTAACGGAAAAGATTATCACTTTGTCACTTCTAAAGAATTTAATGATTTAATTAAAAAAAATGATTTTTATGAACATGCTGAAATTTTTGATAATTTCTATGGCACTCATAAAAAAACGGTAAATGAATTACTATCTAAAAAGAAAGATGTTTTGTTTGATATAGATTGGCAAGGTACAAATCAATTAAAAAAAATTAAAGATCTTAATATTATCACTATTTTTATTTTACCACCCAATATCAAAATTTTAAAAGATAGATTACTTAATCGGCACGAGGGTCAATACAAAATTATAGAAAAAAGAATGAATAAATTTCAAGAAGAAATTTCACATTGGAACGAATACAAATATGTTGTTATTAATGATGATCTTGAAAAATGTTATAAACATATACTCAACATAATTCAGTTAGAAAAAAAAGGTGAAAAATTAATTCAAGATCCTAGTGAAATAAAAAAAACAATAGATCTATTAATCAGATAAAGTTTCATATTTCATAGCTATTTTATAAAATGTCTCGTTGCTCAATTCTTCAGGGCGTTTTTTTAAGTCAATATTCAGCTCATTCAGCAAGAACAATTTTTTCTTAAACAATTTTTTTAAATTTTTATTGATCATTTTTCTTCTATTTGAGAACAAGATTTGAGTCACTTTTTCAAGATTTTTTGGATTTTTTAAATGAAAAAAATTATTTTTTTTGGGTTTGAAAGAAAGAATTGTTGAATTTACTTTAGGTTTGGGAAAAAAGCAGTTTTTTGATACATCAAAATGTTTTTTAATATCCAATCTCCAATTTGACAAAACGCTTAATCTGCTAAACTCTTTTGTGTTGGGTTTTGCAATAATTCTATCTGCCACTTCTTTTTGAAACATAAATATTAAATGGTTATACCATGGCGGCCACTTATTTAATGTAACCAGATGAGCTAATATTTGAGTAGAGATATTATAGGGAAGATTTCCAAAGATTAGTGAATTATTATTTAAATTTCTATTTTTAATTATATCCAAAATATCTTCATTAATTACTTTTATATTTTTTATATTTTCAAATTTTTTTATTAGTAAAAGAGATAATTTTTTATCTTTTTCAATGGCTAATATTTTTTTTGGATTCATAGACAAAATAGCCTCAGTTAGATTGCCATATCCTGCTCCTATTTCTATTACTGTTTTATTTTTATTTATATTACCAATTTCAATTATTTTATTAATTATGTTTTTGTCAATTAAGAAATTTTGACCCAAACTTTTTTTTGGCGTATTTTCAATCTGCATAAATTATTTAATAAAATTAAAAAACTTAATAGATTCAATTAGACTCTCTGGATTTGCAATTTTTTTACCTATGATATCTCGACCAATACCATGATCTGGAGAAACTCTTATATAAGGAAGACCTAAAGTTAAATTTATGGCTTTAAATTTATACAAAGTTTTAAAAGGAGTTAAAACTTGATCGTGATACATTCCAATTATTACATCAAATTTGTATTTATTAAAGATCATAAAACTCGTGTCCGAAGCAATGGGTCCTTTAATATTTATTTTTTGTCTTTTTAATTTTTTTATTGCTTTATCTATGTTCCTTTTGCTTTTTGATTTTTTTGAACTGTAATAATTATGAGGATTTAATCCTAACAGTGCAAAATTAGGTTTTTTGTAGAAATATTTTTTGTAGAAATTATTTATAGTTTTTATTGTATTTATAATTTCTAAATTGTTAATTTTTTTACTAACCTGATCAATAGGTATATGTTTTGTAACGGGCGATACTGATAATTTATTGTTAAAAATTAACATTACTGCATCATTTTTTTTATTTTCTTTTTTTGATAAGTAATCAGTTACCCCTTGATATTTATTTTTAAACAAAAACTCTTTAGAAATTGGACAATTAATAAATCCAACAATTTTTTTTTTATTAGCTAATTTTGAGGCTAGGTCAAAACATTTCAAAATATATTTGTTTGATTTGGTTGATAAATTTTCAAAAGGTTTTTTTTGCTTATATTTTATATCAAATACTGGCATTTTGTTTTTTAATAAGTCTTTCATTTTAAAATCATGATCAATTTTCTTAATTTTGATATTATATTTTAATTTTTTCATTTGAGAATTAAGCAATTGAACACTTCCAATTACAAAAAAAGGTTTATGTTTATATTTCTTTTTTAATTTCCAGCTTTTGAAAATAATTTCAGAGGAAATGCTGTTAGGTTCTCCGGCGATTATAGCTATTGGCTTTTTCATTGGAAAAACTGTATTGAAATTGATCTTCTAACTTTATCGTAGTGTGACATTGAATACATATTGAGTATTTTAGATTTTTCAGCAAAGATTAG
>CABYJR010000015.1 GCA_902519445.1 uncultured Pelagibacteraceae bacterium | reverse complement strand
CTTGTTCACGTATCAAGATTAGATGAAGAATGGCTTCAAAATCACAAGAAAGCTTTTTTGGATAAAATTAGACTATTGTATGTTGGAAGAATCAGCGCAGAAAAGGGAATTTTTAATTTTATTAAAATGTTTGATGAAATAAAAACTGAATTTGAATTTTCCATTGTGGGAAACTTAAAAAAAAATAAACTAACTAATAACAATATAAATTTGATTAATTATGTCTCTGACACAAAAAAACTTATCGATATTTATGACAAAAATAATATAACCATACTACCCTCATATACCGAAGGAAGTCCAAACGTTGTTAACGAATCTCTTTCACGGAAAAGACCAGTGATTATATTTGAAGATATAGATTATATAGTAAAAGATAAAAAAGGTATTTTTGTTTCAAAGAGAAACCCAAAGTCATTCTTTGAAACTGCAAAAAATATAATAGAAAATTATGAAAATATACAAAAAGAAATGGAAAAAAATGTGCTGCCAACAAAAAAGAACATGATAAAACAAATTTCTGACATTATTGAAGGCGAAGTTTTTAATTAATTGACAATAAAAAAATGAAAAAGGGAATATACTTAATAACAGGGTGCGCAGGTTTCATAGGATCTAATCTTGTAGAAAAAATATACAAAAAACATAAATTAATTTTAGTTGACGACCTATCTTCGGGATCAAAAAATGCTTTACCAAAAGAATTAAGAAAAAAACTAATTAAAAAAAAAATTCAAGATATAAAACAATTTGGAGTAAAAAAAATAGATGGTATTTTTCATCTAGCAGCACAATCATCAGTTCCATTATCTTTAAAAAATTTTCACAATAGTAGTGCCAACAATATTGAAAGTTCGCTAAAAATATTTGAAATTTCTAAAAAATTTAAAGCTCCAATTGTTTATGCCTCTTCTTCTGCAGTGTATGGAAATTTACCAGCTGGCAGTGATAAACTTAATAAGTTTTCAATAAAGTCACCTTATGCTCAAGATAAATTAACAATTGAAAATTATGCAAAAATGTCATTTGAAGTTTTTAAAACATCTTCTGTTGGACTAAGATTATTTAATGTTTATGGACCTGGACAAAAATTTAGTAGCTCATATGGAGCAGTTATACCAATATTTATTAGCAGAATGTTAAGAAATAAATCAGTGGTAATTAACGGAGGTTTTCAGACTAGAGACTTTATATATGTAGAAGATGTTATTGAAATATTTTTGAAAACTATGGAAAAAATTCAAAAGCAAAAAAATTATAGGATTTTTAATCTTGGCACAGGACTGTCCGTTAGCATCAATTCTTTATATCATTTAATAAAAGAAAATATTGGAGCTAACTCAAAAGTAATTAGAAAAAAACTTGATAAATTTGATCCAAAGAAATCTTGTGGAAGTAATAAAAATATAATTAAATTTTTAAAATTAAAAAAATATAATTTTACTAAATTAGAAAATGGCCTCGAGATGACGATTAACTATTTTTTATAATAGGGTGTGTAGTTCAGTGGTAGAACGCTACGTTGACATCGTAGAGGTCGCTAGTTCGATCCTAGCCATACCCACCATAAATCCTAAATAGTCTTTTGCTAATCAACAATACCGTATCATTCTAAAAAAAATTGATTGAATGCTATTTATAGAGTATTTTGTCAAAATATTATGTTCAAAATTATAAATTTCTTCAAAAGTAAAAAAGTAATTTTTATATTATTAATCCTGAGTTTTGCTATATTTGCAGGTTTGTGGAATGTAGTGAGTGGTGGATATGATAAGCAAAATAAAACAATACTTTTTCTTAAGAAATTTATTCCAAGCAAAATATCAAGACAAGTAAGAGATACAATTTTTATCATTCCAAATTTAAAGGAACGAAACAAGTTTTTAAGCACCCAAGTTAATAAGTATGAACAAGGCTTAAATGGAGAGCTTTTTAATGAAGAAATTGTTTTATCAAAAAAAAATAAAAAAAAGTATTTTTTAAAAGAATTTTTTCTTCCATTTCCTAGACTTGATACAAGACTAGGATGGGGAGGGGAAAAAAACTCTAGAAGAGCACATCATTTTGCAATAGTTGATGACATGGTTGTCGTGATTTCTGGAGGAGGAAAAACTATTTATTTTAAAAAAAATAATATTTTGAATAAGCAGCTTGATCAAATAGAAATCCCAAATAATATTCAGAGTATAATGGATAAAAATAATTCTGAACTAATAGGAATTAGAGATTTATTTGAAGAAGATGGAAAGTTATATATATCTCTAATTTTAAAAAATTCGAAGGGGCTTTCCATAAATGCTTATAGAACAGATTTAAATTTCGAAAAATTTAATTTTGAACTTTTTTTTGAAACCAAAGAATATTGGCCAGAATACAACGTATATTCGGGAGGTAGATTTTCAACTTATAAAGATAATAAAGTTTTGTTTACCATAGGTTATGCGAACGTTAAAAAAGCAGCGCAAAAACTCAACACTCTGCTGGGAAAAATAATATCCATTGATAAATCAACAAGTGAACATAAAATTATTTCTATGGGCCATCGAAACCCACAAGGGCTTTTTTACATTAAAAAATCAAATATTATTATAAATACTGAACATGGCCCCAAAGGCGGAGACGAAATTAATATAAACTTTCAAGAAAATGATAAAATTCCTAATTTTGGATGGGACATTTCTTCATATGGAACAGAATACTCCGAGCCTGATCCATATAAAAAATCTCATGCTAAATATGGTTTTATTGAGCCATTTAAATATTATGTTCCTTCAATTGGTATAAGCCAAATGGTTTATATGCCTAATCATTCCAATTCTGATGATGAAAAATATTTATTAATCTCTTCATTGCGGGCAGGTTCTATATACGTAATAAAAATTAATGATAAATTTAATAAAATTCTTGATGAAGATAAAATATATTTTTCACAACGAAGGATAAGAGATATTGAATATGATAAAGAAAATAATGTCTTATTTTTACTATTCGAATTCACCCCTTCAATTGCAGTTTTAGAGTTGAATAATTAAACCCACCATTTTTGACCTTATTTAGGTATTTACAAAAAAGTGTAATAAATATATACCCTATGTGCCGGCGATTATTGCGAAGGGGCCATACCCGATCCCATTCCGAACTCGGAAGTCAAGCCCTTCAGCGCCGATGGTACTTTGTCTTAAGACATGGGAGAGTAGGACGTTGCCGGCATAATTTTTTTGATAATATATTGATATGAAAGTTGTTAGTTCACTTAAATCGCACAAGAAAAGAGACTTAAATTCTAAATTAGTTAGAAGAAGAGGTCGAATATATATTATTAATAAAAAAAATCCAAAATATAAAGTTCGACAGAGATAATGAAAATTATTGGATCTGTTAAAGAAGATCTTTCCATAGAAAAAAGAGTATCTATTACTCCAGAAAGTATAAAAAAATATATTGATCTAGGTTTTTCTATAAATCTTGAAAAAAAATATGCGGAACATCTAGGCATAAATGATGAAGATTATAAAAAAATAGGTGCAAATATTAATTTTTCAAAAGAAGAAGTATTTCAGAAATCAGATATAATTTTAAAAGTTAATAGTCCTTCTTCAACTGAGATTAATTTTATAAAAAACAAATCTATTTTAATCGGTCAATTTGATTCTAATGTTAATAGAGACGTATTTGATAAATTAATAAAAAATGGTGTAAAAATTTTTTCTCTTAATTTATTGCCCAGAATAACCAGAGCTCAATCGATGGATGTTCTCTCTTCCCAAGCCAACTTAGCTGGCTATAAAGCAGTTATAGAATCATTTTCTAAATTTGAAAAAGCTATACCAATGATGATGACTGCAGCAGGAACTATACCTCCTGCAAAAGTTTTAGTTGTTGGAGCGGGTGTAGCAGGATTACAGGCAATTGCCACGGCAAAAAGAATGGGCGCAATTGTTTTTGCTACCGATGTAAGGGCAGCATCAAAAGAGCAAGTCGAAAGTTTAGGTGGAAAATTTCTTGCAGTAGAAGGATCTGAAAATTTAGAAACAGAATCGGGGTATGCAAAAGAAACTTCTGAAGCTTTTAAAAAAAAACAAGAAGATCTTTTAAGTGAAACGCTGAAAAAAATTGATATTGTAATCTGCACAGCTTTAATTCCAGGAAAAAAAGCACCATTAATAATTAAAGAAAATATGATAAAAAATATGAAAACTGGCGCTATAATTTATGATTTAGCAGCTACGCAAGGGGGCAATGCAGTTTTTACTGAAATTGATAAAATTGTAGATAAAAATGGAGTTAAAATAATGGGAGAAAGAAATATTCTTAATAAACTACCGATTTCAGCATCAAATTTATATGCAAAAAATTTATTTAATTTTGTTTTAAATCTTTATGATAAAAAAAATAAAAAAATTAATATTAATTTAGAGGACGAGATAATAAAAAAAACACTAATTGGTTAAGATTATGGAAATTGACCCTTTTATATTTAGACTAAGCATATTTATTCTATCGATTTTTATTGGATATTATGTTGTTTGGAGCGTTACACCTTCTCTTCACACGCCCCTTATGTCAGTAACAAATGCAATTTCATCAGTTATTATAGTTGGAGCTATAATTGCGGGGCTATCAGGTGATACGCAAAGTATTTTTAATACTTCAAATATATTTGGATTTTTAGCAATATTCTTAGCAGCAATAAATATTTTTGGGGGATTTTTAGTAACCCAAAGAATGCTTCAAATGTATAGAAAAAAAAAGAAAAATAAATAAATCATGTCAGCAAATTTATCAGCAATATTTTATTTAATTTCTGGAATCTTATTTATTTTAGCTTTGAGAGGGCTATCATCTCCAGAAACATCTAGGCGAGGCAATTTATTTGGTATTTTAGGAATGATAATTGCTATCACTGTAACTTTTTTAGCCATAGGAAATTTTTCTAACAGCTTTATTTATGTATTAATTGTATTAGTTTTAGGAGGGTTAATAGGATCTTTCATAGCATACAAAATACCAATGACTGCTATGCCAGAATTAGTTGCTGGCTTTCATAGCCTTGTAGGTTTAGCAGCAGTTTTTGTAGCAATATCAGCTTTTTTAAACCCAGAAGCTTTTAATCTTGGTTACCCAAGAGATATTAAACTTTCAAGTTTGATTGAAATGTCGATTGGTGCAGCAATAGGAGCAATTACTTTTTCAGGATCAATAATAGCTTTTTTAAAACTTCGTGGAATAATGTCAGGGTCTCCAATCACTTTTAAAGGTCAGCATTATATTAATTTATTGTTAGGTATCTCGATTATAGTATTAATTTTTTATCTTTGTAATACGCAGTCAGAAAGTTTTTTTTGGAATTTAATTATTATATCTTTTTTATTAGGACTATTATTAATTATACCAATTGGCGGAGCCGACATGCCAGTTGTAATTTCCATGCTTAATTCTTATTCAGGATGGGCAGCGGCCGGAATTGGTTTTACTTTAGAAAATAGCGCTTTAATTATTACAGGAGCTTTGGTTGGTTCTTCTGGTGCAATTTTATCATACATAATGTGCAAAGGAATGAATCGATCTTTTTTCAATGTTATTTTAGGTGGATTTGGTGCATCAGATGAAAAATTATCTAATAAAGACAAAGATCAAAAACCAGTTAAAGCTGGTAACGCGGAAGATGCAGCATTTTTAATGAAAAATGCATCTTCTGTAATAATTGTTCCAGGATACGGAATGGCCGTTGCACAAGCACAACATGCATTAAGAGAAATGGTGGATAAGCTTAAGAAAAATGGAATTAAAGTTTCGTATGCAATTCACCCTGTAGCAGGAAGAATGCCTGGGCATATGAACGTATTGCTTGCCGAAGCCAATGTTCCTTACGATGAAGTTTTTGAGCTGGAAGAAATTAATAATGATTTTGCTAATGCTGATGTTGCATATGTAATTGGTGCAAATGATGTAACGAACCCAATAGCAAAAACAGATCCACAAAGCCCAATATATGGAATGCCAGTTTTAGATGTTGAAAAATGTAAGTCTGTATTATTTGTAAAAAGAAGTTTATCACCTGGTTACGCTGGTGTTGATAATGAATTATTTTATAGGGATAATACTCTAATGCTTTTTTCTGATGCAAAAAAAATGACAGAAGAAATAATAAAAAATTTAGATTAAAATAGAAGAGTAAAATGAAAACCAAAATATTTTGTGATAGTGCCGATTTTAAAACTATAAAACAGTTTAACAATAGTCCTTTAGTACAAGGTTTTACTACAAATCCGAGCTTGATGAAATTATCAGGAGCCAAAAATTATAAAACATACTCATTAAAAATTCTCAAAGTATGTAAAAAAAAACCAATTTCCCTTGAAGTTTTTGGGGATACATTTAATGAAATGTTAAGACAAGCTATGATAATAAATTCCTGGGGTAATAATGTTTATGTAAAAATACCTGTTGTTAATTCAAAAGGATTATACTGCGGGAAAGTGATAAAAATTCTTAGCCAGAGAGGCCTTAAACTTAATATAACGGCTGTATATACAGTCAATCAGGTAAGAAAAATAATTAAAAGTATAAATAAAAATTCAAAAACTATTATATCTATTTTTTCAGGGAGAATGAGTGATGTTGGAAAAGATCCTGTTCCAATTATAAAAGAAAGCATCAAGTTAACAAAAAATATGAAAAAAGTAGAAATACTTTGGGCAAGTACAAGAGAAGCTTATAATTATTTGCAAGCAAAAAATTACGGGTGCCAAATTATTACAATGCCTCCATCAATAATTAAAAAAATATCTAAGTTTGGAAAAACGCATAGAGAATTAACATTGGATACAGTTAAAAAGTTTTTAAAAGATAGCAAAGACTCTAATTTTAAAATATAATATTAAAATATGAAAAAAATTGCACTTATAACTGGAATAACAGGTCAAGATGGGTCTTATCTTGCCGAATTATTATTAAAGAAAGGTTATGAAGTTCATGGAATTGTAAGAAGAGTAGCTTTAGAAGATGAAACCCACAGACTTTGGAGAGTGAGAAAAATTTTAAAAGATATAAATTTACATGCAGGCTCCCTAGAAAGTTATGCTAGTTTATTTAATATTATTTTAAAAATAAAGCCAACAGAGGTTTATCATTTAGCAGCACAAAGTTATGTTGGTTACTCGTTTGAAGATGAATTTTCTACTCTTAATATTAATATTAATGGAACACACTATCTACTTTCAGCTGTAAAAGAATTTGCAGATAACAAAATAAAATTTTATTTTGCTGGCTCTTCAGAAATGTTTGGTAAAGTTAAATCAGCCCCTCAAAATGAGAATACAGTTTTTAACCCAAGATCTTCATACGGTATATCGAAAGTTACAGGGTATTATTTAACAAAAAATTATAGAGAAGCTTATAATTTGCATGCCTCTAACGGAATTTTGTTTAATCATGAATCTCCAAGAAGAGGATTTGAATTTGTAACTAGAAAAATATCACATGCGGTAGCTAGAATAAAAAAAGGATCAAAAGATAAGTTGAAATTAGGAAATATGAAAGCAAAGAGAGATTGGGGTCATGCTAAGGATTATGTGGAAGCTATGTGGTTAATGTTGCAAGAAAAAACCCCTGGAGATTATGTCGTGGGCACAGGTGAAGAACATTCGGTCGAGGAATTTGCAAAAAAGGCATTTGACCATGTTGGTCTAAACTATAAAGATCATATAGTTATAGATCAAAAATTAATGAGGCCAGCAGAAGTAGATACTCTTTTAGCAGATAGCTCTAAAGCATTAAAATATTTAAAATGGAAACCAAAAATATCATTTGATGAGCTGGTAATTAATATGGTAGAGCATGATTTAGAGAACATAAGTGAGTTCTAATTAAATTTAATAATTTGCTTTTTAATAATTAAAGGAGAAAAATAAAAATGAGCGAAGATCATAAAATGACAAAAAAAGATAAGCAGGTACTCACGATAACTTTAGCTTTAATATTTTTTGGAGTATTTGCTTTAGGTTTTGTTGGATTAATATTTAATTTAGCAAGCTAGAGTTAGTTAGTGCTTTCAAAATTGTATGTAGGTATATTTAATTAATCAAAAAGTTTTTTTATGAGACCAAAAAGATCTTCAATAAATAAATATGCTCCACAAATGAGGATTTATAATCAGTACTCACATACTTGGAAGCCATATATAATGTTTTCAAACACATCTAACTTAAGAACAAAAGTATTAAACACTGATCATTTGGGTTTAAGATTTAATAGTTCTAGCAATGATAAATTTGGAGCAAAAAATATTTTTGATCAAAAAAATGATAAAAATGAACGGGGAGCAATATTTGGTGCCTCCACTGCATTTGGATTGGGAGCTTCTAATGATGAAGCTACTATTAGTAGTCAGCTAAGCAAAGATACAGATGTATTCTTTTACAATTTGGGAGTTTCCGCATTTACGGGATTTCAAGAAGTAGTACTTCATCAATCTTTAATAAATTATTTTGATAAAATTAAATATTTAATTGTCCTTTCGGGGGTAAATGATTTGCTCTTAGTAAATTATATTGATGAGTTTGATGAAGAATTGGGTCCATATTTTTATAATAACCACTTTTTATCCGGTATGGATAATATGACTTTAAATAATAAAAGAAAAATAGCAAAATTTTTTCTTTCTCCATTTATATACAAAGATATCGATTGGACAAATATCACACAAAAAAAACTTTTTGAAATGATTTTAAAAAATAAAAAATTTAAAAAAACTGCTTTTGACAATAATACAAAAGACAATCTTTTAAGAAAATATTTAATTAGAAATTTTATTTATTGGTCAAATATTCAAAAAATTTATAAGGTCAAGCTTTTTTATGTTCTTCAACCATTTTCAACATGGTGTGAGAAAATTTTAACTACCGAGGAAAAAGAAATTTTTGCAGAATTAGACTCAAACAATTTAAAAGTTTTTAATATTATAAAATCCTTAGAAAGTTCTTATGGTAAGTATGCAGGTTACGTGTCCGAATATTGTAAAAAATATAACATTAATTTTATTGATAGTAATAAATATTTTAAAGAAAATGTTAAAGCAAACGATTGGTGTTTTATTGATAGGCTACATTTGACTGATTTAGGCAATAAACATATGGCTAATTTATTAAAATCAGTTATTCTCTCCTAATTACAAAATTAATATAAATCAATTATGCATTTTGAATTAATTATACTGCTTGCGATTTTTGCTTTAGCTTGTATTTATTTTTTTTATAAAAAAAGAAAAAAGAAAAAGAACTCATTAAACGATATTTATCCGATGTGGTAGATCATGATAAGAACACCACTACATTTTATTTTTTTTACATTAATCATTTCTTTTTTAAGTTTTTTTTTAATTTCAACAGCTTACTCCAAACATCAATATGAGGAGTATGGTTTTTATGCATTTGGGAAATATGAAATAAAAGGATCTAATAATTATTATAAATTCAACTCAGATTTAATTCAGGACAAAGACGTAATAAAAGAGATTAAAAATAAAAAAAAAACACGTTTGGTTAGTTATTTACTATTTGAGGATAATAAAATTAAAATAGATGAACACGATCTTCCACAAATTATAAAAGGAAACAAAGGTTTACTTCCATCACATTCAATGGGTAAAAGTTTAGTATCTTATGTTACAGGTTATGCAATATGTGAAGGTTATATAGATAATATCAATGTTAAATTAGATGACTGGTCTACTGTAAAAGGCACCCTTTACGAGGGTCAAAAACTTATAGATTTACTTAATATGAGAGCAGGTGATCAAAAAATTATTGGTGAAAGAAACTTTAATTCAGATAATGGAATTCAAGACAGAACAGGGAAAAGATCTAAAAATGTAAATGTTTATCCCATCAAAGACATTATGAAACTTGATATTTTACAAACAACTAAAAAATCAAAACCAATATATAATTATAATGCTTTGGCAACAAACACCATTATGAATTATACAATTTTTAAAGTTGGTGATGATTATCAAAAATTATTAAATAAAGTTTTTAAAGAAGATGCAAAAATCAAAAATAGTGTTTTTTTTAGTAAGACGATTAGTTATTTATCTGATGAAGAAGGTGAATTTGGGAGATATTCTTTTTATGCAGACAGATATGACTATTTAAGAATTGCAAAGGCAATTATGGATAATTGGAATAATGATACTTGTGTAGGCAAATATTTAAAAACTATTTATGAACAAAGAATAAATAAGAATAAAAAAAGTTATGATGGTGATAGATCTGGTCAATTTGATGTAGCAATGTATACAAAAAAATATGGTGGTCAATTTCATTTTAATATTATTGGTTTATCTAAAAGAAAAATTTTAGGAATGAGTGGTTTGGGTGGGCAAAATATTGTTATTGATTTTGAAAAAGAAAGAATAATTGTAGTTAACGCAAGAGATCGACATTACAATTGGAAAAAGATAGTTCTCAAAAAATTAAGACAGAAGTAAATGAAAAAACTATCTCTATAAAGTTGTGAAGGGACGTTTTGTTGCTCGGCGTCCCTCCTAAACCCCTTTTATACTAACTTTTAAAAAGTTGAAGTGCCTGATTTAATAATTTTTCAGATTCTGCATGGTTTCCATCTTCGTGCGCTTTCATTCCCGCATCACGCAGTTTTTGTGCTTCTTCAATTTTACTATCAATATTTGCGGCCATCATTGGGCATGAGCCAGCAAATGCTGAATTAGTCAAAAATAATAAAGATAATATTATTGCTATTTTTTTCATTAATGTCCTTTCATAAATTTAAGAGTTTAAATAACTTTAGCTAAGTAAAAAGTTTATTGATTGACGCTGTGACTAAAAAACATACTAATTTTAGCAAATTTTTCAGGGGCGTTCTGTTGCCCGGTGCCCCAGACCGCGCTTTCTTAAATAAATTTAAGCAGCGAGAGCAAATTTATCATTTGCAATTATAATTAGCCCGATAACGACGGAACAATCCCGAACGAAAGAATAGCCTTTAGACACTCGTCGATTCTAGTTCACCCCCGTAAGTTGTAAATGGTGGAGGTGGTGGGTACTGCCCCCACGTCCGCAATGTTTATTACGAAATTCGTTTATCGTCGTAGTTGGAAAACCAACATTATTAATATAAAACATTATTCTTAAGATTCAATTTATTATTTTAAAATGACACTTTCAGAACAACAAAAGAAAGAAATATTAGAGCAACAGACTCAAAAAAACACCACAAAAAGGGTTACATCACCAGAATTAGAGAAAATTCTTTACGAAGCTATTCCAGTTCTTGATCATGGATTTGTAAGAGTTGTTGATTATATGGGCGACGACAGTTCAATTGTTCAAGCAGCAAGAGTTTCTTATGGAAAGGGAACTAAGAAAGTTTCAACGGATAGTGGTTTAATAAAATATTTAATGAGACATCGACATAGCACACCTTTTGAAATGTGTGAAATAAAATATCATGTAAAATTACCAATCTTTGTAGCTCGACAATGGATTAGACATAGAACAGCAAATGTAAATGAATATTCAGCAAGATATTCTATTTTAGACAAAGAATTTTATTTGCCATCAAAAGAAAATTTAGCAGCCCAGTCAACTAGCAACAGACAGGGAAGAGGAGAAGTAATTAATGGAAAACAAGCTGATAATATTTTAGACATGTTAAAAAAAGATGCAGAACAAACATATGCAAATTACGAAGCAATGTTGAATGAAAAATTTGATGGAAGCACAATAAATGAAAATAATAAAGGTTTGGCTAGAGAACTGGCAAGAATGAACCTAACTTTAAATACTTATACACAATGGTATTGGAAGACAGATTTATTAAATTTATTAAATTTTTTATCTCTACGGGCAGACAGCCATGCTCAGTATGAAATAAGAGCATATGCAGATGTAATGATTGACTCTTTAAAAAAATGGGTACCTATAACTTTTGATTCGTTTATGGATTATAGAGTTGGAGGAATGGAGTTATCGGCTAAAGGAAAAACAGTAATTCAAAAATTAATAAAAGGCGAAAAGTGTGATCTTGAAAGCTCAAATCTTTCAAAGAGAGAGTGGAATGAGTTAATGCAATCTTTTGGTTTTAAAGAAAAGATTGTTTAACTTTATTTGCCATTTCGGTAAAAATTTTAGAAATTTCGTGTTGAGGATTTTTTTCAAAAAGTGGTTTTCCGCTGTCTGCAGCAATTCTTAAATCAATATTTATTGGTATTTTTCCAAGAAAGTTTTTCTTATAATCAACAGCAGTTTTTTCTACCCCACCTTCTCCAAAAATATTATAATTTTTTCCATCATCACTTTTAAAATAACTCATATTGTCCACAAGACCAACTATTGGCACTTTAAGTTTATCAAACATTTTAATTCCTCTTTTTACATCTAAAAGAGCTATCTCTTGAGGAGTTGAAACAATTACTACACCGTCAACTTTAATTTGTTGTGCAAAAGTTAATTGAGTGTCCCCAGTTCCGGGAGGCATATCTACAATTATAAAATCTAAATTATTCCATAATACTTTTTCTGTAAAAGTTTTAATAGCACTTGTTACCATCGGACCTCTCCAAATCATTGGAGTTTCTTCATCAACTAAAAATCCTATGGACATACATTGAATTCCATATTGTTCTATTGGTACTAAACTTTTTCCATCTTTACTTTCAGGTTTGTTTTTTATGGACATCATTTTTGGAAGAGAAGGACCGTATATATCTGCGTCTAAGATACCTACTTTTGAACCTGTCGATTTCAGAGCTAAAGCAAAATTCATAGCGAAAGTTGACTTTCCAACCCCTCCTTTAGCACTAGATATAGCTATGGTAAACTTTGTTCCCTTTATAGGATTTTTTGAGAAGCTTTTGGGAGTCGTATTTCCTTTAAAAGCGTCACTTAAACCCACTGTCTTTTTGTCCATTTTTCTATCTTAACTTGTTTTTATTAATAAAATCACTATATAAAGTGTCATGGCAAATGGAAATGACTTTAAAGGTGGCAGCCCATGGGGATCCCCTCCAGGAGGAGGAAATGGATCAGGTAGAGGCGGACCAAGACCTCCTAATATTGATGAAGTAATAGAAAAAATTCAAAAATTAATTAATAATTTTATACCTGGAGGAAAATCAGGTGGAACAAAACCAATTATTTTTGGACTTATTTTATTAATTGTTATTTGGGCTTTTAGCGGATTATACAGAGTATTGCCAGATGAACAGGGTGTCGTTTTAAGATTTGGAAAATTTGTTTCAACTACACAGCCAGGTTTGAACTATCATATTCCTTATCCAGTTGAAACTGTACTGACTCCAAAAGTTACAAAAGTAAATAGAATTGATGTTGGGTTTAGAGCAGCAAGTGACTCAGGAAGAAGTTCAGGCATAGGAGATGTTCCAGAAGAAAGTTTAATGCTAACAGGAGATGAAAATATTGTTAATATTGACTTTTCAGTTTTTTTGGGTAATTAAAGATGCAGGCAATTTTTTATTTAGAATACAAAGTCCAATAGAGACAGTAAAGGCTGCATCAGAAACGGCCATGAGAGAAGTAATAGCAAAAAGTCAACTTCAACCAATTTTAACAAAAGGAAGATCTATAATTGAAATAGAAGTTCAAGAAATTATACAAAGTATTTTAGATGAATATGAATCAGGAATTCAAATTACGCAAGTTCAAACACAAAAAGCAGATCCGCCAGACCAAGTAATCGATGCTTTTAGAGATGTTCAAGCCGCAAGAGCAGACATGGAACGTTCAAAAAATGAAGCAGAAGCATACGCTAATGACGTTATTCCAAGAGCACGAGGAGACGCTGCAAAAATTTTGCAAGAAGCCGAAGCTTACAAAAAACAAGTAGTTGCTGCAGCAGAAGGGGAAGCTAGTAGGTTCGTAGCAATATATAATGAATATGCAAAAGCAAAACAGGTAACGCAGGAAAGAATGTACCTTGAAACTATGGAAAAAGTTTTAGCTGATATAGATAAAGTTATTATTGATAGAAAAGCTGGTGGAGTAGTTCCTTATTTACCTTTGCCAGAATTATCGAAGAAAGGATCTAACAACTAATGAAATTAAACAAATTTTTACTTCCAATTATAGTTGTTGCGGGATTTGCAATTTATTTATCTGTTTTTGTAGTTAAGGAAATTAATCAGGCGATAGTCCTGCAATTTGGAGATCCAAAAAAAGTAATAGTAGAACCAGGTCTTCAATTTAAAATTCCTTTTATTCAAAATGTTGTTTTTTTAGATCGTAGAATTTTAAATTTAGATGCTCCTCCAGAAGAGGTAATAGCTTCAGATCAGAAACGATTAATCGTAGATGCGTATGCCAGATTTAAAATTGTGGATCCTTTAAAATTTTATATTTCAGTAGGAGATGAGAGAGTAGCTAGATCAAGACTCTCTACAATTATAAATTCCAGAATAAGAAGTGTTTTAGGAAAACAAAGTCTTGCCACTTTATTATCTGAAGACAGAACTAAACAAATGGCAATTATTCAAGAAGGAGTAAATACAGAAGCAGAAAACTTTGGTATTCAAATTATTGATGTAAGAATTAAAAGAGCCGATCTTCCTCAAGCAAATAGTGAAGCTATATACAAAAGAATGCAAACAGAAAGAGAAAGAGAAGCTAAAGAATTTAGAGCAAAGGGTGCTGAGATGGCTGTAACGATTACTTCTACTGCAGATAAAGAAGTTACCGTACTTCTTGCGAACGCAAAAAAGCAATCAGAAATTATGAAAGGTGAAGGAGACGGACAAAGAAATAAAATTTTTGCAACTGCCTTTGGTAAAGATCCTGAATTTTTTGCATTTTATAGAGCTATGCAAGCTTACGAAAATGCCTTAATCGGAGGAGATACTTCTTTAATCTTATCTCCTGATAGCGACTTCTTTAAATTTTTTGGTGACACGGGAGTCATTAAAAAACAATAAATAATTTAATGCAGGAGCTCATCATTGCGATAGGTCTTTTGTTATTTATAGAAGGAATTTTATACGCCTTATTTCCATCAAAAATGAAAAATATGCTTAAAACCGTTGAAAAACTGCCAGCTAACCAACTAAGAGTAGGCGGTTTGCTCTTTGCTTTAATTGGATTTGTGATTATTTGGTATTTTAAGAGGTAAATTTTATGAAGAATTATAAAAGATTCATTAATTTCTCATTAGTTGTAGTCTTATTAATTTTTCCAGTTTCGATATCACAAAGCAAAACTATTCCAAGTTCTTTTGCTGATCTTGCCGAAAAACTAATGCCTTCAGTAGTAAATATATCGACTACACAAACAATAAAAACAACAGCTAATCCTTTTCCATTTGAATTTCCACCAGGATCTCCTTTTGAAGATATGTTTAAAGAATTTAACAAACCAACAGAAAGAAAGGCCACAGCTCTTGGGTCAGGATTTATTATTGATAAAAAAGGTTTAGTGGTTACAAATAATCACGTTATCCAGGGAGCTGAAGATATAGTTGTTACCTTTAATGACAAAACAGAATACAAAGCAAAAGTTGTAGGTAAAGATCCTTATATGGATCTGGCTGTTTTAGAAATAGAGTCTAAAGAAAAATTTATACCTTTAAGTTTTGGAGATTCTGACAAAGCTCGTGTTGGAGATTGGGTTATAGCTATTGGAAATCCTTTTGGTTTTGGAGGAACAGTTACGTCAGGAATAATTTCATCAAGAAATAGAGATATTGGTTTAACCAGATACGATGATTTTATTCAGACAGATGCATCAATCAATCAAGGAAATTCAGGAGGTCCACTTTTTGATTTAAATGGAAAAGTCATAGGAATAAATACAGCAATCATCGCACCAGGTGCTTCGGGTTCAATAGGGATAGGTTTTGCGATTCCATCAAATCCTGCTTCAAAAGTTATTGAGCAGTTAATTAAATTTGGCGAAACCAAAAGAGGTTGGTTAGGAGTAAGAATACAACAGGTCACGAAGGAAATAGCTGAAGTTGAAAAAATGGAAAAACCTGAAGGAGCCCTAGTAGCCAGCGTTGCGGAAAAAAGTCCCGCAGATAAAGGCGGAATAAAAGCAGGCGATATTATTTTAGAATTTGATGGAAAAAAAGTTGATACAATGCGCACTCTTCCAAAATTAGTTGCTCAAACTAAAGTTGGAAAAAAAGTTACAGTGAAAATTTGGAGAAACCAAAAATTAATTTCAAAAAAAGTTATTTTAGGTAGACTTGAATCTTCTGAACAATTTAAAGCTGAAACGAAAGAAGCGGATGATAGTAAATACGTTGAAATAGAGAAATTAAAAATTTTTGTTAGAGATTTAACTAAAGATGATATTGATGAAAGAAAATTGCCGAAAGATACAACTGGAGTTGTAATAACGAAAATTTTAGAAGGGACCCCTTTAATGTTTATATCAGTTAATGATATTATTGTAGAACTTCAAAAGAAAAGAATTACAAGCGCAGGACAATTTTCTAATTTGCTTAAAGATACTATAAATAAAGGTGCGGAAACTTTATATTTAGCAATTTATAATACAAGCAACCAAAGATCTTATATAACAGTAAAACTGAAATAAATTTTACATCTCAAGTTTTAAATGAGTCACAGAAAAATAATTCTTTTATTTGGACCAACGGCATCAGGTAAATCCAAGCTAGCTGCAGATATTGCTAAAAAGTTTAATGGCGAAATAGTAAATGCTGATAGCATGCAAATATATAAAGAAGTAAAAATTTTATCTGCACGACCTAATGATAAAACAGTAAAACATCATTTGTATGGAATGATTTCAGTGAAAAATCATTTTTCAGTTGGATTATGGTATAAACAAGCTATTAAAAAAATAAGAGAAATCAATAAAAAAGGTAAAAGAGCGATTGTTACTGGTGGTACGGGATTGTATTTTAAAATACTCATTGATGGTATTGTAGAAATTCCTGAGCTTCCAAAAGTTGACTATACCGACATAGTAGAAGAATATAATAAAAAATATCCAAAAATTTTAGAGGGTATTAACTTAAAAGATAAACAACGAGCTTCACGTGCTATTTCAGTTTATAAACATACAGGAATACCATTGACTGAATGGCACAAAAAGGAAAATAAAAAATATTTTAATCCTGAGGATTTTACGAAAATTTTACTAACTCCTTCTAAGGCAGAATTAGAAAAAAGAATTAAAAAAAGATTTCTTAAAATGTTAAAAAATGGTGCAATAAAAGAAGCTAAAAACTATAAAGAACTAAATTTATTGTCAAATTCATTATATTCGGCGAATTCAATAATAGGACTTAATGAAATTGCTTTATTTATAGAGAACAGAATTTCAATGGAAGAACTTAAAGAGAAGGTGCTTATTAGAACAAGACAGTATGCTAAAAGACAATTTACTTGGTTAA
>CABYJR010000014.1 GCA_902519445.1 uncultured Pelagibacteraceae bacterium | reverse complement strand
TAATAATAGCATTATAATTTTTTCCCATTCGTTTTTTAATGTTTTAGCTGATGTTTTATTATTTAACATATGGTCATTAAATAAATTATATATTTCATGCATATTAGCTATTACAACATTATATTGAAAATTTTCTAAGTTTTTGGTTACGTTATATACAGTTTTATTAACACCTTTTTGTAAAATAATATCACTCGTTGTATTTGAGGAATTTTTTTTGTCCAAAATTTCATTATTCAATTTCCAAAGTTTTTGAATAAATTTATATGCGGCCGAAACACCCTCCAAAGACCATTGCACGTCTCTTTCGGGCGGGCTATCTGATAACATAAACCATCTTATAGAATCTGCTCCGTAGATATTAATCATTTCTTCCGGGTCCACTATATTTTTTTTTGATTTCGACATTGCTTCAGAAGATCCAATAGTTACTTTTTTTTTATTATTTTTTGTTACTAAGTCTCCTTCAGAATTTTTTTCAACATCATCTGGGTATATCCATTTATTATTTTCATCCTTATAAGTCTCATGGCATACCATTCCTTGTGTAAATAAACTTTGAAATGGCTCAATGTAGTTGAATTTTTTATTATTAAAAGCAAGAGCTCTCATAAAAAATCTTGAATATAATAGATGCAAAATTGCATGTTCTACACCACCTATGTATTGATCAACAGGCATCCAATATTTTAAATCTTTAACTTCATAACCATACTTTTTATTTTTTGGTGAACAAAATCTTAAAAAATACCAAGAGGAATCGACAAAAGTGTCCAGTGTATCGGTTTCTCTCATCACTTTTTCGCCGTTACTAAGCTTAGTAAATTTCCAATTGGGATGTTTTTCTAAAGGATTACCCGAGGTATTAAGATCTACATCATCTGGCAATAATATAGGAAGTTTTTTTTTACTTACTGGTAACGCTTTACCTTTCTTATTATATACTATTGGAATTGGGCACCCCCAATATCTTTGTCTGGATATTCCCCAATCCTTAAGTCGAAAAGTTATCTTTTTTTCACCTAACTTTTTTTTGGAGATAATCTTAATAATTTTTTCAATTGCATCAGAAACTTTTAAATTATTTAAAAAATCCGAATTAAATAAAACACCATCTTCGGTGTATGCTTTATCTTTGATACTAAAACTTTTAGAATCTATATTTTCTGGTTTAACTACAGGCAATACCTTTAATTTATATTTATTTGCAAAATCTAAATCTCTTTGATCATGAGCAGGACATCCGAAGATTGCACCCGTTCCATAATCCATTAAAACAAAATTAGCTATATAAATTGGAATTTTAGTTTTTTTTTCAAATGGATGAATGGCAAATAAATTAGTATTAAAGCCAATTTTTTCTGCATTTGCTAAGGCTTCCTCAGTCGTACCCATTTTTGCACATTCAGATTTAAAAGAAATAAAATCTTTATTTTTTTCAAATTTTTTTGAAAGTGGATGATCCACTGAAAGAGCAATGAAAGAAGCTCCAAATATTGTATCGGGTCTTGTTGTGTAAATTTTAATTTTTTTAAATTCTTTATTATTACTTATTTCAAAATTTATTTCACAACCGTACGATTTTCCTATCCAGTTTTTTTGCATTAATTTAACTTTTTCTGGCCAATTTTTAAGTTTGTTAAGTTCATCTAACAAACTTTGAGAAAATTTTTTAATATTAAAAAACCATTGAGAAAGTTTTTTTCTTTCAACCGTAGCACCTGATCGCCAACCTTTTCCATCTATAACCTGCTCATTAGCTAGCACGGATTGTTCTATAGGATCCCAATTCACATAAGTATCTTTTTTATAAACTAAACCTTTTTCATATAATTCTAAAAAAAATTCTTGTTGATGTTTATAATATTCGGGGTCGCAAGTAGATATTTCACGATCCCAGTCTAGTGAAAGTCCTAAAAGCTTTAATTGTTTTTTCATTGTTTCAATATTTTTTTTAGTCCAATCTTTTGGATGAAGATTATTTTCACGAGCTGCATTTTCAGCTGGTAGTCCAAAAGAATCCCATCCCATCGGATGTAATACGTTATAGCCGCGAAGTTTTTTATATCGAGCTAAGACATCACCGATTGTATAGTTTCTAACATGGCCCATATGTATTTTGCCAGATGGGTACGGAAACATTTCGAGGCAATAAAATTTTTTTTTATTTTTATTTATAATAGCAGAGTCGGTTTTTTTGGATGACCAGATGTTTTGCCATTTTTTTTCAATATCTTTTATATTGTATCTTTCCATACTTTATTTATTGAAAAAAAAATTTTAGGAATCGAATTATTTTAATTCCCCTCTACTAAATTTTTTCTTACCTTTGTTATATTCTCTTTCGTAAATAACTGCTTTTTTTAAAATAGCAACTTGAAGCTCTTGTTCAATTGCAGAGGATATTTTAGATATTTTACAACTTTGTTCAACGTTGCAGCGTTTTTTATGAACAATTATTCGAATTCCGTCTGATCTTATTTCGTTAGTTAAAAATCTTACTGTAATTTTAATAGATTCATCTAATGAAGTTCCTTCATTATACCAATCTGTTGTTACAATCCCTCCGGAATAATCTACGTTTGAAAGAGGTAAGAAATCTAAAATTTCCAAAGTTGCTCTCCACATTGGATTTGAACTTGCAAATTGATAATTTGTACCACCGCCACCACCCTTCATCATTTTTCCAATTGACATTCCTTTGCCCTCTTCTAAGTTTTTTTTAACTCTCTCTTTTGAATTTGGTGAAACTTTTCTGGCGTCAACAGGTTTATAAATTCCGCAGGATAATAAAAAACTAAAAATAGCCATTAGACTTATGAGAAATATTAGTTTCTTGGTGATATAATTTAATATGATCATTTATCTTATGTTTATTACATTAATTTCAGTTTTAAAATGCTTAATAGCATTACAAAAAAGTCAATAAAAACGCCATTTTTTAGTATATAAAATATATGTTGTATATTTACAACATATGCAAAAAATATTGATATTAGAGCGTAAATTCAATTTTTTTTCAAATATTACAGTGCTATTTTGGCATCATTCATATGAATAATAAATAAAAAGGAGTTAATTATGAATAAATTAAGCAAACTAGGAGTATCTGCATTGTGCGGATCTCTAGCTGCAATTTCAGCTGCTAATGCAGGTGATCTTACAGCAACTGGTGGTGCTACTGTAACTTGGTTATCCGAGGAAGGTGCTACTACTGGTAACCCGATAGGTATGACATCAGCGGTGTCATTTATTGGTGAAGGTGAGCTTGACAATGGTTGGGGCGTGAAATTGACAATCGCAGGAAACGATGCGGGTGCATATTCAGCTTCTAACGTTAAGATCACTCTTCCTGGTATGGGAGATGTCATTATAAACCAAGGTGATTCAGGAACAGGTATTGCGCGTATGGACGACATGACGCCATCTGTTTATGAAGAAGCAGACGGTGCTGGTATCAGTGCTGGTATTGATAAAACTGTTGGTGTTAATGGCGGTACGACAATCGAAGTTACGCCAACTGAATATATGCCAGCTGGACTTACAGCTCGTTTTGCATACAGTAAAGATGCAGACGGCGGTAACGTTAATGATAAAACAGCAGGCGGAGTAACTGGTGCATTAGGTAGCGGATGGGATATTACCCTTGAAGCAGGTTCAGACTTAACAGGTGTTGATGGTTTAACACTTTGGGCAGGTATGTCTGAGTATGAACAATTCCAAAATGCTGCAA
This sequence comes from uncultured Pelagibacteraceae bacterium, assembly GCA_902519445.1. Taxonomy (GTDB): domain Bacteria; phylum Pseudomonadota; class Alphaproteobacteria; order Pelagibacterales; family Pelagibacteraceae; genus AG-414-E02. The sequence goes on along the minus strand of CABYJR010000014.1, from coordinate 14,620 downwards.
CAGTTGACGGTGATGGTTCTGAAAGAACATACGGAATTAAGTATGCAACAGGAGCATTCACTGTAGGTTTTCAAATGTCTGACGAAGAAACTGGTGAGACTGCGATTACTGACTATGAAAACACAATGTACAGCGTAACGTTTAATGTAAACGACGATTTGTCTATTGGTTATAACCATATTGAATCAGATCAAGTTACATCTGGTGATCATGGTGATGCGGAAGCAACATCGTACCAAGCTAGCTACACAATGGGTGGAGCTACTTTTGCTATATCAGAAGTTGACATCGAAAACCGTGCATACGGAACGGCTGCAACGGCTGATGTATCAGGTACAGTTGTATCAATGGCTCTAGCGTTTTAAATAAGAGAAAGGCAAAGTAAATTATGAATAAATTAACTAAAGTTGGTTGTTCAGCTCTTTGTGGTTCTCTAGCTGCAATTTCAGCTGCTAACGCAGGTGATCTTGCTGTAACGGGTAGTGCACATGTTACGTACATGTCAAATAGCGGTAATACTACTGGTAACCCATTTGGTATGGCTTCAGCTGTAACTTTCAAAGGTTCAGGTGAGCTAGACAATGGATGGGGCTGGAACTTCACTATTGATGAAACAGACACAGTTGCATTCTCTGCAGCGCGTGTTGACATCACAATGGGCGGACTTGGAACAATAGAGTTCGACCAAGGTAATAGTGGAAATGGTATCGCAGCATATGACAACGTACTACCAACAGCATGGGAAGAAGCTCATGGTGCTGGTTTAAGTGGTGGTGTTAAAACTGTATTAGGAAGTGGAGCGTCTGATAACATTCAGTACACAACTCCAACAGTTCTTGGTACAACAATAGCACTTACTTATGCGCACGATATCGGAAGCTCAGATACTGCAGACAAAAGTACAGGTAATGGTGAAGATTTAAATGGTAGAGGCTATGATGCTACTATTAAGATTAATCCATCTTTAGGTACAGAAATATTATCTGGCCTAAACTTGTATGCTGGTGCGTCTACTGTAGAAACATACCAAGGTGCTAACGAAAGAGACAGATACGAAGGCGTTGGAGCAGTAACATATGCTCTAGGTCCCGTAGAAGTTGGCGCAATGTGGTCTGGACTATACTTAGGTGTAGAAACAGCTGCAGATTATCACACATACAAAAACCATGGATTTGGTATTGCATTTAACGTAAATGACGACCTATCTATAAGTTACGGTGAATACCAGTCACGTAAAGCTGGTTATGAATCTCAAGCAGCACAAGAAGGCGAAGACATGAGAGTAGTTGAAGTTACTTCATGGCAAGCTGCTTACACTATGGGTGGAGCATCGTTCAGAATAGCTGATGTTAAAGCTGATAACGTATTATGGAATAACGTAGCAGATGAAAGCGCTACAATAATATCTATGGGCTTAGCATTCTAACAACAAAATATTAAAAAGAAATTATTCTTTATGAAAACCGGCCTCTTTGAGGCCGGTTTTTTTTTTAAACAAACTGATTCCTCCAAATCCCTTAATAGATAATAATTTAAGTTTGCGTATATTATTTTTGGATATACCTCCAAGGGCTAAAATATTTGTTTTGTTTAAATGAGTTAAATTGTTAAATTTATGTAAATTTAAGTAACTTTTAGATTTTTTTACATGGAATACAGGTGAAAGAAATATAGCTTCACATTTTTGTTGGATTTTTTTTTGTATTTCCTTTTGAGAGTGAGCTGAGCCTATTATTTTAATGTATTTTTTTTCTAAATTTGAAAATTTATCTGTTTTATTAAAAGAAGGAATATAAATTCCATCTGCTTTGTACTTATATGCTAACTTCTTGTCGTTTGAGACAAATAATTGATATCTCATTCTTTTACAAGCATAGGCAATTTTTATTAATTGGTCTTCTCTATTTTTACTATTATAATTTCTATAAATTACACCTATATTTAGGTTTTTATTTTTAAATATTTCTTTATTGTATTCATCAGTAAAAATAAAAATATTGGGCAATTTTTTATGCATACGAATTTACAAAAATTAAAGTTTATCCAAAATAAGATTAATGAAATTATTAATCAAAAACAACTTAAAACGAAACCTGAAATTATAGCTGTTACAAAAACATTTCCTATTGAAAATATTATTCCTCTACTAGATAGCGGACATGTACATTATGGAGAAAATAAGATCCAAGAAGCGGAAGACAAATGGGAAAAAATTAAAAAAAATTACAAAAACTTACGTCTTCATATGGTGGGAAAATTGCAAAGTAATAAAGCTAAAAAAGCTGTATATTTATTTGATTATATTCATTCTTTAGATAATGAAAAGCTGGCTCAAAAAATTTCTCAGTATCAAAAAGAATTAAACAAAAATGTAAAACTATTTATTCAATTAAATCTTGGTGATGAAAAACAGAAATCTGGTATTGCATTAAGTAATCTTAAAAGCTTTTATAATTATTGTGTTAATGATTTGTCCCTCGATGTTATTGGGCTTATGTGTTTACCGCCGATTGATAGTAATAGTGATAAATATTTTAAATTGTTAAAAAAGAATTCAGATGATCTTAATTTAAAAGAATTAAGTATGGGTATGAGTTCTGATTTTGAAAGTGCGATAATGAATGGTTCAACTTTTTTAAGATTGGGAACTTTAATTATGGGTGAAAGAAATATTACTTAATTAAGATTTTTGTTTTTTCATTTATTAATGGCAGTATTTTCATAAAATCTTTTTTTTGAATAGCTATACATCCTTTTGTTGGTTTATATTTTTGGTTCGCTAAATGTAAAAAAATTGCACTTCCTTTTCCTTTAAGAGCTGGAGAGTAGTTGTATTTTATATTAATTAGAATATCGTAATTTTTTTTTTTAATATGCAGTTTTTCTGCACTATATTTGAAAGGAAAACATATTTCCCGATTATATTTTCTACTTTTAATATCGTCACACCAGCCCATATTTTTTTTTATTATTTTTTTTTTAATTTTGCACTTATCTAATTTAATTCGATCTTTACGATAGTATAGTTTACCTATTTTGAAAAAACCTTTGGGGGTTGATAAATCACCCTCTTTTTTTGAAGAAGTAGTACCATTTTTACCAATACTACATTTTATTTTATAACCTTTGTATAATAAGAAACGATTTTTTACTATAATGTTCATAATTATTATTGATGAATAATTTTAATATATCAATTTTTAACAATAAAACCTTTTTTGAAATTATAAAGGAAATTAAGCTTTTTTCTAAATATAAAATCAATCACTATGAGGATCTTAATTTTTGTTTAAAAGATGCTGAAAAAGGAAATCATGTAGTTGTATTTTTTGCCGAATCTTCAGAAAAAATTAATCAATATAATTTTCCTTCAATTTTAGCCATCGAATCAATAGATAAAAGCAATAAACTTTCCAGTGTTCTAAATGAAAAAATTAAAGTTCCATTCACAATCTTTGATTTTAAAGAGAAAATTGTTTCAACAATTGCAAAAAATGAGTTTAAAAAAAATTCACTAATAAATCTAAAAGGTTACATAATTGATAAAAATGAACGTAAGATTAAAAAAAATAATCTAGAACTTCAACTTTCAGAAAAAGAAATTGATTTTCTTATATTATTTAGTGAAAGTAAAAATCCAATAAAAAGAGATTTAGTATTAGAAAAAGTTTGGAATTACTCTGAGGAAACCGAAACTCATACTGTTGAAACACATATACATAGGCTTAGAAAAAAAATCTTGGAGAAATTTAATGACAATAATTTTATTAAAAATAATAAAAAGGGATATTTCATTTGAATAAAAAATCACGCAATTTTGTTGCAAGGGATCTTTTTACTCCTAAATACAGAAAAAGAATTGTAAAACCTAAAAAAGGTAAAGGAAGTTTTAAAAGAAAAAAACGTTAATTTAGTCTAGCACCAATTTTTTGTATTATTTTTGAGGACATTTCTGTGCCTTTTTCTAAGCTTTCTTTTATAGATAATTTATTAACGTAACCATGTAAGAAGCCTGCAGCAAACAGATCGCCAGCTCCTGTTAAATCAAGAATTTTTAAATCTTTTTTACTATCACACTCCACAACATCATTTTTATGAATTGCAATACTTCCTTTTTCGCCACGAGTAATAACTAGTAGTTTTCCTAATTGTTTACCAAATACAATAACATCATCAAAAGTCTTAGCGTTAATTAATGATAAAATTTCTTGTTCGTTAGCAAAAGTAATATTTAAATTATTTTTTACTAAATTTAAAAAATGAGGTTTATGCCTTTCAACACAAAACAAATCTGATAGAGACATTGCAGTTTTATTTGAGTTTTTAATTGCTTTATCAAAAGCTTTTCTAGGATTACCTTCATCCCACAGATATCCCTCTAAAAAAATCATTTCACTATTTTTGACTGCATTAGTATCAACATCATTTTCATTTATTTTTCCTGCAGTTCCAAGAAAAGTACACATGGTTCTTTCTGAGTCAGGTGTAATTAATATTAAACAAGTTCCTGTTGGCAATTCTTCTTTTTTTTTAGAATAAAAATATTTTACATTTTCTTTTTTTAATCCATCGTCGTATTTTTGGCCAAGATCGTCATCATTCACTTTTCCAATAAATCCAACTTTATTTCCGAGCTGAGACAAACCAACAATGGAATTTGCTACCGAACCTCCAGATACAGTTTCTTCAATTTTTAAATTAGATAATAATTTTTTAAATTCGGCTTCATCCACAAGTTTCATAGTACTTTTTGTTAAGCCATTATTTGCTATAAAGCTGTCGTCTACTTTACAAATAACATCAACTATTGCATTGCCAATTCCTAGAATTTTCATTATTAAGCTTTCTTTGTTTTAATTGGTGATTTTCTATTAGGATAACAAGTAGTACAAATTTTACAAGTTAAACCGTAACAGCTTTTTGCAGTACAAAATTCTCTTCCATAGTAAATTATTTGAAGATGAAGTTTATTCCATGATTTTTTAGGAAATAATCTTTTTAAATCTTTTTCAGTTTGAATAACATTTTGGCCGCTAGTTAAGCCCCATCTTTGTGCTAAACGGTGAATATGAGTATCGACCGGAAAAGCAGGTATACCAAATCCTTGGGCCATAACTACACTTGCGGTTTTATGACCAACGCCAGGAAGTTCTTCAAGTTCCTCAAAAGTTTTAGGAACCTTTCCGTTATGTTTTTTAATTAATTGTTTTGAAAGCAAATAGACGCTTTTAGCTTTAACTCTAAAAATACCAATGCTCTTTATTAATTTTTCAATTTTTTTTCTTCCTAACTTTACAAAATGCTCTGGTTTATTAAATTTAGGATATATATTTTTAGTTACATTATTTACATTAACGTCAGTTGTTTGTGCTGATAAAAGTACAGAAATTAGTAGAGTAAATTTATTTATATGTTTTAGAGGTATTGGAGTTTTTGGGTAAATCTGATTTAGTATTTTTGATATTTTTCTAGATCTATTAATTTCATTCATTTAAAATTAAGAACGTCTCGCATTGAATAAAGACCAGGTTTTTTACCCATTAACCATTTAGCTGCAGTAAATGCACCTTCAGAATAAAGGGCTCTATCAAATGCCTCATGGTTTAAAGTGATAGTTTCTTTTCCACTTGAAAAAAACACTTTATGATTTCCTATAATTTCACCTTTTCGAATTGAATTAAAATTAATTTTTTTGCTGTAAGGAAAATTTTTTTTATTTAAATATTTTTTTCCTAATAATTTGTAAAAATCCTTCTTTTTTCCTATTGAAATACCTTTTCCAAGCATTAGCGCTGTGCCTGAAGGATGATCTTTTTTGTGCTTATGATGTACTTCAAAAACCTTGCTTAAAAAGTTTTGTCCAAGAGATTTAGAAGTTATTTCAGTTAAATACATTAATAAGTTTATACCTAAACTCATATTACCTGCTTTAAGTATAGGTATTTTTTTACCATATCTTTTAATTAAATTTTCTTCTTTTTTAGAAAATCCTGTTGTTCCAATAACTACTCTTTTTTTCATTTTAGAAGCAATTTTTAAAACTTCCAATGTGCATTTTGGAACAGTGAAATCTATGATTACATTCGCATTTTTAAACGCAAGTTCAGAATTTAATTGTGGCTTTATCCCAAATATTTTTTTACTAATTATTCTATTTTCTGTAACTGAAACTAATTTAAAATTTTTTGTATTTTTAGAAGATTTTATAAGTTGTTGCCCCATTCTTCCAAGACATCCAGTAATTGCTAAATTAACTTTTTTCATTTAATTTTTCCAAAATCTTTTTGCTTTTTCAAAAAAATCTTTCATTATTGGATTTGATTTAGTATCTTCTAATTTTTTAAATTGTTCTAAGAGACTCTTCTGTTCTTTAGTTAATGAAGAGGGAACTTCAGTTACTGCTTGAATATATAAATCGCCAAAATCCTTATTTCTCATTAAAGGCATTCCTTTTCCTTTTAATCTAAATTGTTTTCCATGTTGTGTTCCGGCAGGAATTTTTACTTTAGCTTTTCCTCCATCTATAGTTGGTACTTCAATGGTAGTGCCTAAGGCAGCATCAGCCAAAGAAATAGGAAACTCAAAAAAAAGATTTTCCTCAGATCTTTTAAAAATACTATGACTTTTTACAGACACAAAAATATATAAATCTCCATTTCCACTACCCTTTATACCTGCTTCTCCCTTGCCTGATAATCTAATTCTTGTACCATCATCAACACCTCTTGGAATATTCGTAGATATCTTTTTTTTAGTTTGTTTTTTTCCAATACCTCTACATTCCTTGCAAGGACTAGAAATTTGTTCACCTGAACCAGCACATTCAGGGCACGTTTGTTGGATTGTAAAAAAACCTTGACTTGATCTTACTTGGCCGTGACCTCCGCACGTGGAACAAGATATAGGTTTAGATCCAGGCTCTGATCCATGACCATTGCATCTTCCACATTTATCTGAAGATGAAAAATTAATTTCCTGTTTTTTTCCATGAAAAGCATCCTCTAGAGAGATAGATAAATCATATCTTAAGTCTGCTCCCCTAAAATCTGAAGATCTCCTTCTACCTCTTCTTCTCCCCCCTCCAAAACCATCAAAAATGTCATCAAAAATATCTGAACCAAAAATATCTGAAAAAGCGTTTGTAAAATCAAAATTTGAAAAACCTCCCCTTCCACCCGCACCTTCAAAAGCCGCATGGCCAAATTGGTCATAATTTTTTCTTCGCTCTTTATCAGATAAAACATGGTAGGCTTCGCTAGCTTCTTTAAACTTAGCTTCTGCCCCTTTATCATTCTTATTTTTGTCTGGGTGATGTTTAAGTGCTAATTTTCTGTAAGCTTTTTTTATTTCTTCAGAAGAAGCTGATTTAAGAACGCCCAAGACTTCATAATAATCTTTTTTTGCCATATATTTACCGACATCTTAGTCTTTTGACTTAGGCTCTTTTTTCTTTATCTTTATCTTTATCTTTATCTTTATCTTTTTTATCTTCTTTTACTTCCTCAAAGTCTGCATCAACAACATTTTCTTTACCTTGTTTTTTGCTATCCGATCCTGCTTCTTGTTGTGTATTTTTTTTACCAGAATCTTTTTGCTGGCTTTTGTATACAGCCTCACCAAGTTTCATTGAGGATTGTACTAAAGCCTGTGTTTTTTTCTTCACATCTTCTATATCTGTGCCTTTTAAAGAATTTCTTAAATCAGAAATAGCACTTTCTATTGCTTTTTTATCAGCATCTGAGATTTTGCTTCCATGTTCTTTTAAGTTTTTCTCCGTTGAATGAACTATCATGTCAGCTTGATTTCTAGCATCAACTGTTTCTCTTTTTTTCTTATCAGCTTCTTTGTTTGCTTCTGCGTCTTTTACCATATTTTTAATTTCTTCATCACTTAATCCACCAGAGGCTTGAATTTGTATTTTTTGTTCTTTTCCTGTTCCCTTATCTTTCGCTGAAACACTTACAATTCCATTTGCATCTATATCAAATGTAACTTCAATCTGAGGAACTCCTCTCGGTGCATTTGGTATCCCAACTAATTCAAAATTTCCTAATAATTTATTGTCCGAGGCCATTTCTCTTTCGCCCTGCAATACTCTAATAGAAACAGCTGGCTGATTATCCTCTGCTGTTGAAAAAACCTGACTTTTTTTTGTGGGAATTGTTGTATTTTTTTCTATAAGTTTTGTAGATACTCCACCCAATGTTTCAATTCCTAATGATAAAGGAGTTACATCTAAAAGAAGTACATCTTTAACATCACCCTGAAGAACCCCACCTTGGATAGCCGCTCCCATTGCAACTACTTCGTCAGGGTTAACGCTTTTATTAGGATCTTTTCCGAAAAAATTTTTTACAGCTTCAACTATTTTAGGCATTCTGGTCATTCCACCAACTAAAACTATCTCATTTATTTCAGCTGCACTAAATCCAGAATCTTTCAGAGCTGTTTCGCATGGTTTGAGCGTTCTTTTTATTAAATCTTCAACAAGGGCTTCTAATTTTGCTCTGGTTAATTTTATATTTATATGTTTTGGACCAGTTTTATCAGCGGTGATAAATGGTAAATTAATTTCAGTTTGAGCTGCTGAAGAAAGTTCTATTTTTGCTTTTTCAGCTGCTTCTTTAAGTCTCTGAAGAGCCAATTTGTCGGTTCTTAAATCTATTCCATTATCTTTTTTAAATTCATCAGCTAAATAATTTACAACTTTATCGTCAAAGTCTTCTCCACCTAGAAAAGTATCTCCATTTGTAGATTTAACTTCAAAAACACCATCTCCAATTTCAAGAATTGATACATCAAACGTACCTCCACCTAAATCGTATACAGCAATTTTTTTTCCTCCTTTTTTATCTAATCCATAAGCAAGAGAAGCAGCCGTTGGTTCATTAATAATTCTCAAAACTTCTAAGCCTGCAATTTTTCCAGCATCTTTTGTTGCTTGTCTTTGAGAGTCATTAAAGTAAGCTGGAACAGTAATAACAGCTTGTTTTACTTCTTGACCTAAATATTTTTCTGCAGTTTCTTTCATTTTTTGAAGAATAAAAGCTGATATTTGTGAAGGAGAATATTTTTTTCCTCTAGCTTCTAGCCATGCATCATTATTTTCAGCTTTAATAATTTTATAAGGTGCCTTAGCAACATCTTTTTTAACAGTTTCATCTTCAAAATTTCTTCCAATTAATCTTTTAACTGCAAATAATGTATTTTCAGGATTGGTCACAGCTTGTCTTTTTGCTGATTGTCCAACTAGTTTTTCATTACTTTCTCCAAATGCTACTACTGACGGAGTTGTTCTTGCCCCTTCAGCATTTTCTAATACTTTTGCTTGCGAGCCTTCCATTACAGCTACGCATGAATTTGTTGTTCCTAAATCAATTCCTATAACTCTGCTCATACGATCATTTTCCTTTGATTTTTATATGGGTGTTTTTTTTACATCTACAAGTCAAAAAATTCATTTTTTATCAGCTTTTTCTAAGGTTTTTTTGGCAACTCCAACTAAAGAAGGACGAAGTAAACGGTTTTTCATCATATATCCTTTTTGCACTTCTTGAATAATTATACCAGGTTCTTTTGTACTATTTTCAATCTCTAGCATTGCTTGATGAAAATTTGGATCAAATTTTTTATTAATGCATTCTATAGCTTCAATTCCATTTTTTTTAAAAATTGATATTAAGTCTTTCTTAACTATATCGATGCCATCAATAATTTTATTTAAATCTTTATTATTTTTCAATTTCTCATCATTTTTAAATGAACTAATAGCTCGATCTATATTATCCAAAAGAGACAAAGATTCCTTTGCAAAATTAAAACCTCCAAATTCGAAAGCTTCTTCTTTTTCTTTTTCAAATCTTCTACGTTGGTTTTCCATTTCCGCCATAGATCGTAGAAGTTTTTCTTGAGTTTTTTTTAGCTTATCTTCAGCAGATTCTTCCTTTTCAGAATCAGGCGTTTTTGGTGTTTCTTTTTCATTCAAATCCCTATCTTGTGAGTGATTTTTTTCTAAATCTTTTTTTTCTGATTTTGTCATTACTTTGATATATGGTAATTTTTAAAAAAAATACTAGTGTAGAATGAATAAAATTACAGAAATAATAATTGGAACAAATAATCAAGGAAAATATAAGGAAATATGCGATTTACTACCAGGTAATATAAAAAAATATTCTCCTAAAGAATTGAATATTCCGTCACCAGAAGAATCAGGAAAAAGCTTCAAAGAAAATTCTTTTATTAAAGCATCGTATTTTTCAAAAAAAATAAACAAAATTTGTTTATCAGACGATTCTGGACTCGAAATAGATTTATTGAAAGGAAAGCCCGGAATTTATTCATCAAGATGGGCTGGTGAAAAAAATAATTTTGATTTAGCAATAAGAAAAGTTTTTATGGAAATGGATAGTGTTAAAAAAAATTGGAAAAATGAAAATAAAGCTAGATTTATATGTAATATGACGCTTTACTGGCCAGATGGAAAAACTTTTTCAAGCGAAGGACATATTGAAGGAAAAATTTCAGCCATAAAAAAAGGGGAAAATGGATTTGGATATGATCCAATTTTTATTCCCAATGGCTATAATAAAACATTTGCGGAAATGGAACCTAAATTGAAAATGTCAATTGATCATAGATTTAATGCATTTTTTAAATTAAAGAAATTTTTTATTTAATACACTTTAATAAATTTCTTTTTAGAAATTTTATATATTTTTAATTTTTGTAAACTTTGATTGTTTTTTATAAAGAATTCCCCATGGAGTCCTTTAAAACCTTTATTGCTATATAACTGGTCTTTTTCAAATTGAAAGTTATTATTAAACCAACAATAATAAATCAACCCTAGGGCGTCATAAGCAAGTATAGAAACTTTATTAGGCTTTTCGTTAAATTTCTTTGTAAATTTTTTATTAAATTTTTTTAAATTAACCAGGTCTATGGAAGGAAAATGTAAATTTTGCATAGCATTCTCATTGAATAAAGTCTCATCAAACCACTGGTTTATTGTAAAAAAATTAACTTTTTTATTAGAAACATCTGAAAACATAAAAGATGTTAAAACACTTTTTAGTCTTTCACCAAAATCTACGATAAAAACAGAATCAAAGTTTACTTCTCCCAGAGTGTGCATTTGCTCTAATTTCTTTAATTCTTGTTTATGTTTATACAAATCTGATTTCTCTAATATTTTAATTCTTCTCTCTAAATCTTTTTTTCTTTCTCTATATTTAGTTATTTTTTCTATTGCTCCAGTAATTTTCTTAGGGTTAGTGTCATATGAATATGTTCTATAAAATTTTAATATATCCTTTTCTTCTATAGATTTTGATTGTTCTTTAAATTCTGAATCAGGCCAAAGGAGCAATGTTTTATTAACTTTAATTTCATCAAAGTATTTTCTTAAAATATTTACTTGCGAGTCAATATTAATGCCAAAAGCGATAATATTTTTTGGAATTTTATTAGTTTTATTTGTAAGTGAAATAAAAGTAATATTATTTATTTCGCCCAGTCTTTCCAAACTATGAAAAAAAATTGGACCAATTACAATTTCTATCCCCAGTTCTTCAAATTCTTTGGCAGCCTCATAAGCCGCAAAAGCATTTCCCTTACTATCTTTAGGGTAAATTTTTATATTTTTATTGGAAATATCATACAAAGCCAATTGTATAGATTTTAGAAATGATTCTCCGATACTTTGATACTCACCAGACAATGGAAGAAGAACACCAATTTTTAATATATTTTTATTTTGCAACTTTTTTTCTTGATTAGCTGCACTGCTATTTATTGTAAATGACAAATACGATAGTATTAAAATTGTAATTAATTTTTTCATAAAATAAATTCGCTTAAATGGTATAGAGTGTAATTTAGGCATCAAATGGACAAAAATAAACAACAAATAATTAATTCTGGTCTTTATCTAATATCTACTCCAATAGGAAATATGGAGGATATAACATTTAGAGCTTTGAATATTTTAAAAAAATCAGACATTATTTTATGCGAAGATACAAGAAGATCAGGAAAATTGCTTTCACATTTTAAGATTAATAATAAACTTATGCCATATCACAAATTTAATGAAAAAAAAATTAGTACCATGATAGTTGAATCTATAAAAAAAAATAAAATAGTTTCACTAATTTCAGATGCTGGGACACCAAGCATTTCTGATCCAGGTATGATACTTGTTAATATGTGTATAAAAGAAAATCTACTTGTTTTACCCATACCGGGCCCCTCCGCAGTTACTGCAGCGATTAGCATTTCAGGATTTTCTGACAAATATTTATTTTATGGTTTTCTACCAAAAAAACAAAAAGAGTTAGAAAGGATTTTTAAGAACTTAAATAATATTGAGCATTCTTTAGTTTTTTTTATTCCTGCTCAAAAAATTAATTTTTATATCGATCAATTTAAAAAATATTTTTTAGATAGAAAAATATTAATTGCGAGAGAAATGACTAAAATTCATGAAGAATTTATTAGAAGTACTGTAAAATTAATTAAAAAATTACCCGAAAATATAAAAGGAGAATTAACCATTGTTCTGTCTGAAAAAATTAAAGAAAAGAAAAACAAAGAAGAAATTAGCGAATCAGTTAAAATAGAGATTAAGAAAATGATAAAAAAATATAGCCACAAAGATGTTGTTGAATTTGTCTCAAAAAAAGAAAATTTAAAAAAAAAATTAATTTATGAATATTGTTTAAAATTAAAAAAATAAAATGAAAAAAAATATATCATTATTATTAGTATTATTTTTATTGTCATCTTGTGTAGGCTCTTCCTCAGGAGGGGTGTTTGGTACAGGTGTAAGTGTTGCGCTTGATCCTAGAACTTTGGGTACCCAAATAGATGACTCAATTATGCAAAAAAATTTATTGGCAAGATTAGCCTTAACAGAAAAAAAATATTTAGTTTCACTAAATGTAAAAGTTCTTGATGGTAGAATTTTTTTAGGTGGTAAAGTTGAAGAGGCTGAGGAAAAATTAAGGATAACAAAAATGGCGTGGGAAACTAAAGGAGCAAGATCAGTAAAAAATAATATTGCAATAAAACAAAAATTTTCTTTTAAAAATACTGCAATGGATGTTTTAATAACTTCACAATTAAGAGCGGCATTAATATTAAATAAAAATGTAAAGGCAGCAAATTTCAATATTGATACAATTAACCAAAAAACTTATGTTTTTGGCATAGCGCATACTGACGACGAAAAGAAAGAAATTATACAAGAGGCAAAACAAATAGTTGATCTCAAGGAACTTGTAACAAGTATTTTATTAGTTTCTGATTTAAGCAGACAAAGAGAATAAATTAATTTTTTTTGCTTTTATTGTAATCAATTATATCTGCTGAATATGCTGCGACAGAAGCTAAATTTAATATATCGCTAGTAGAAGATCGTAATGGTGCAATCTCAATTGCTTCTCCTAATCCTACCAGTAAAGGGCCGACTACTTTTACGGCGCTTAAGCTTTTTAGCATTTTAAATGAAATTGCTGCACTATGCCTTCCAGGCATTATTAGAACGTTAGCGTTACCAACTATTTTTGAGAATGGATATAGATCTTTATATTTTTCGTCCAAGGCAACATCTGGCTGCATTTCTCCGTCAAATTTAAAATTAACTTTTTTCGCTTTTAATATTTCTACAGCATCTCTCATATTTTTTGTGGCCTTAGTTTTGGGAGTACCAAAAGTAGAATGAGATAAGAAGGCAACTTTTGGATCAAAACCAAATAATTTTGCAACTCTTGCAGATGATATGGCTATTTGAGAAAGTTGTTCTGCTGTAGGAATTTCATGAACAGCTATATCAGATACAAAAACTGTTCTACCTCTATTGACCATTATGTTTAGACCAAAAACTATTTCTCCTGATCTTGCATCTACTACACGTTCTACTTTATCTAATGTGGATGTATAACGTCTTGTATTTCCAGTAACCATTGCATCAGCGTCTCCACAAGCAACCATGCAAGTTCCCCAGGTTACCCTATCATTTCTTACCAGTCTATCGCAGTCTCTTTCTAAAAGGCCTTCTTTTCTTTGTAATTTTTTATAAAGAAATTTTGAATATATTTCTCTCTTTTTTTTATCAGTCGAATTTATTATTTCTATTTTATAATTTTCGTCTAAACCTATTTCTTTAAGTTTTTGCTTTACAATTTTTTCTTTTGCTATCAATATTGGAATTCCCAGGCCATTACTTTTAAAAGCTATGGCTGCCTTTAATGTGTTTTCATCTTCACCATCAGCAAAAACAACTCTTTTTTGAGCTTTCTTTATTTGAGTATTGACCCCTTGCATAATAGTTGTTGATGGATCAAGTCTTTGTTTTAATTGTTCTTTATATATTTCGAAATTTTCTATTTTTCTTCTTGCTACGCCACTTTTAATTGCTGCTTTAGCAACGGCAAGTGGTATTACACTAATTAATCTTGGATCGAAAGGCGATGGAACTATGTATTCTTTTCCATATTTTGGTCTTTCCCCACCCATTGCAGCTACAACTTCATCAGGAACATATTCTCTTGCAAGCTCCGCTATCGCATACGCAGCAGCTACTTTCATTTCTTCATTAATTGTTTTTGCTCTTACA
>CABYJR010000013.1 GCA_902519445.1 uncultured Pelagibacteraceae bacterium | reverse complement strand
ACATAAGATTCAATTTTTGGGTCGACGTTTGCAAATGTTCCAACAGCTCCAGAAATAGCACAAGTAGAAACTTCCATAATGGCAGATTCTAATCTTTTTTTATTTCTTTTAAACTCTTCATAAAAACTTAGCAATTTTAATCCAAAAGTAGTTGGCTCAGCGTGGATTCCATGACTTCTTCCTATACAAATAGTTCTTTTATATTTCAAAGATTTGCTTTTTAAAACTTTTAACAATTCATCGATGTCATGAAGAATAATTTTGCCAGCCTGTACGAGCTGGATGTTGAAACAGGTATCTAGTACGTCAGAAGAGGTCATTCCTTTATGTAGAAATCTTCCTTCAGGACCGACTTTCTCTGTAACAGAAGTAAGAAAAGCAATAACATCGTGATGAACTTTATTTTCTATTTTATGTATTCGTTCTACGTTTATTTTTGCTTTTTTTTTAACTTTTGAAGAAACCCCCTTTGGTATTATTTTAAGTTTTTCCATAGCTTGAGCAGCTGCAATTTCAATATCTAACCAAATTTGATATTTATTTTCTTCTTTCCAAATTTTTTTTATTTCTTTTCTAGAATATCTATCAATCATATTAAATAAGGAGGTTGATCATATTTTTTTTTAGATTTAGTAAATATTTCAAATCCATCATCAGTTACACCAACAGTATGTTCAAATTGTGCTGATAAAGATTTGTCTTTTGTAACAGCTGTCCATCCATCTTTAAGCATTTTAGTTTTATAAGCACCTTCGTTAATCATGGGTTCTACAGTAAATATCATTCCTGATTGTAATTTAATACCATCTCCTTTTTTTCCATAGTGCAGCACATTAGGAGCTTCATGAAATGTTTTTCCAATTCCATGTCCACAAAAATCTCTAACAACTGAGAAACCTTTTTTTTCAACATAAGATTGAATTGTTTCACCAATATCACCTAAATGAGTTCCCTTTTTAATTATTGAAATTGCTTCCATCATAGAATTGTAGGTAGTAGAAACAAGATTTTTACATTTTACAGAAACATCCCCTACAAAGAACATTCTACTAGTGTCTCCATGCCAATCATTCACAATTGCAGTGACATCAATGTTTACTATGTCGCCTTCTTTTAAATATTTTTGACTTGGAATTCCGTGACATACAACATGGTTAACAGACGAACATGATGATTTAGGAAAACCTCTATAAAAAAGTGGAGCAGAATATCCACCGTTATCTCTTATAAATTCATAACAAATCTTATCTAATTTTTCTGTAGTAACTCCAGGTTTTACATAAGGAGTTACTTCATCCAAAGTTTCAGCGGCTAAACTTCCTGCAATTTTAATTTGCTCAAAAGATTCTTTATAATTACTATTCATGATCAATTTGGTTATTAATTTTTATCTCTTCATTACTTAATTTACAATCATAACAAAGGACTTTTACTCCATTTTTTAATGCTTTTTCATAAGTATTTTTATACTCCTCATCAATATCTTTAGCAATTTTAAAAGATTTGCAATCTTCTCTTTGGATTAAATATAATATGTAACTTTGGTATCCCATTTTTTTCGCATTTATTAATTCTTTCAAATGTTTCGTACCACGAGACGTAATAGCATCAGGAAATTCAGCTAAAGTATTTTTTCTTACCAAAGTAACATTTTTAACTTCTAGAAAACATTTATCTTTGTCGTTATTAAGCAAAAAATCAAATCTAGTTTTATCAGTAAATTTAACTTCAGTTTTAATATTATTAAAGTTAATTAAATTTTTTATTTTTTTTTCCTTCAAAGATTCCAATATTATTTTGTTAGTCAGATGAGTGTTTATACCTACCATTTTATTATTTATTTCAATTATTTGTAGCGTATATTTTAATTTTCTTTTTGGATCATTAGATTGTGAAAACCACACTTTATTACCAGTTTCTAGCAGGCCCATCATTGATCCAGAATTTGGACAATGTGCAGTAATTGTTTTTTTTTGATGTTTTATATCGATAAAAAATCTTTTATATCTTTTAATTAAAGTTCCCTGTAATAATCTCTCTTTAAATTTCATTGTATATCAATATTATCAGAATATGAAAAAATCTATTAAAAAAATAAATGCAGCCATAGTTATTATAGGTAACGAAATTTTATCAGGAAGAACACAAGATATAAATCTAATAGTTTTATCTAAATGGTTAAACGAACTGGGTGTTAAAATTGAGGAGGTACGAATAGTTCCAGACGATGAAACGGCTATAGTACATACTGTTAATTTTTTAAGAGTCAGATTTAAATATATTTTTACCACAGGTGGAATCGGGCCGACACATGATGATATTACTTCAAAATCAATAGCTAAGGCATTTAACTTAAAATATGGCAAGCATAAAGAAGCTTACAAATTATTAGAAAATTACTATGGAGCAAAAAATTTTAATACCGGAAGAAAAAAAATGGCCATGATGCCAATTAAATCATCGTTAATTCTAAACCCTTCAAGTGGAGCACCTGGTTTTATTGTAGATAATGTTTATTGCCTACCTGGAGTACCATCCATTCTTAAATCTATGCTAGGAGGATTGAAAAATAAAATTATCGGTGGAAAAAAAATTTATAGTGAAACAATAAGTATCAAGACCGTTGAAAGTGAAATTGCTTCTTCTTTAGAAAAAGTTCAAAAGAAATATAATAATACAGAAATTGGAAGTTACCCTTTCTTTAAACAAGGTAAAATTGGAGTCTCAATAGTGATAAGATCTCCTGAAAAAAAAATAATCATTAAGTGTTTAAATGAAATTAAAAAATTCATTAGGAAAAAAAAAATTAGAATTATAATAAGAAACTAAAAAATGCTTTATTTTGCCTACGGAAGTAATCTAAACCATAATCAAATGAGAAATATAAGATGCAAGGGTTCTAAATTCTTAAAAAATTATTTTCTTAAAGATTATGAATTATCTTTCTGTCATCCGAATAAATTAAATAAGTTTGGTTATGCTAATATAATATATAACAAGGGACATATAACTCCAGGGGCAATATGGGTGATTACAAAAAATCATGAGGAAATATTAGATACTTATGAACAATTTCCTTACATATATCAAAAAGATTTTTTTTATTTAGAAAAAGAAAAAGTTATGTTTTATATTATGAAAAAATATTTTTTTAAGAAGCCCCCTAAGAGCTATATAGATATAATTAATGAAGGGTACAAAAATTGCAAAATAGATGAGCATATTAATTATTAATTCAATTAATATGTTTTAAAACGTCAACAGTTTTTATTTTTTGAATATTGTTTGTTTTAAACAATTTTTTAGAATCTAAAATAACCACTTCTTTATAATTTGGAGCAAATTTTTCAGAATTAGTTGGGCCAAATAGAACTATCATTGGTACATTGGCCAAAGCAATCATATGCATTATACCGTTATCAATAGATATTGCTTTTTCTAATTTTGAAGATAGAGCGGTAACTAAAGCAGGACTAGACAAATTAGAATTATGTTCAGGAAATAATGCTTCTGGAATTTCTAATTTAATTTTATTAGCTATTTCATTATTATTTTTCTCTAAAAAGAAAACTGGAGTTTTATTCATTATCTTAATTTTTTTTGCTACTTCAATGAAATTTTCTAAGTTCCAACTCTTTTTTCTATATTCATTTCCTTGAGTAATTGAAAAACCAATGTAATTATTATTTGGAAGCAGTCTTTCAGCCTCTTCAAAAAATTTTTTACTTATATTGCTTAAATTAAAATTAATTTTTTTTATTTTTGTATTTAGAAATTTTTCCAAATTTAAAATTGTCATTTCAGAAATATCGTTTTTGGTTAAATAATCATTTTTTACTGAGCAAAAACTGAAATTAAAAGTTGCAGAATAAAAATTTTTAGAGGGTATTTTTTTTAAAATTAAAGTATTTCTCAACTTTGTTTGAAGGTCAATTATTAGATCAAATTTATCAATACTTAATTGAAGATATTTCTTTTTAGCTTGAAGTATATGCCACCATCTAAATCCAAAATATTTTAGCTTTAAATCAAGAGTTTTAATTTTAATATTATAGTCTTTTAATTTATTTTCATAATGATTATCATGGGCTCCCAAGTATGAAATTTCTGATTCTTTAAAATGATTTTTTAAACTTAATATTAAGGGTATTAACTGAATAGAATCACCAAGACCGCCGCCAGAATTATATATAAGTATATTTTTCAACATTTTATAAGGCCAAGGACTTGATTTTATTTAAAGATAATATTAGATGATATAAAAATAACATTTTTTATAATTTAAATTAAAAGTATTTTAATACATAAGTCATAAACTTGCTAACTATTAAAAAAACAAAAGAAAGAATTAGGAAAGTTAAAGAAAGAATAAGAAAATTTTTTGGCATTAGATTAATCAAAAGTATTAGAGATTTAATCATATTTCATCAAAATGCAGAATTTCAAAGGAAACATCCCAATCCATTAAATTTATATGGAAAGAAATGTTTTTCTCAAAATGACGAGGATGGACTTACTTTAGAAATCATAAAACGTCTTGGCATAAAAAAAGGTGTTTTTGCGGAGCTCGGGCCAGGCAATGGAATTGAAAATAATACAATATGTTTAGCAGCATTAAAATGGAAAGGTTTTTGGGTTGGGTCAGAAGATTTAAAATTTAAATATAATAATTCTGAAAATTTTCATTTTATTAAGGAATGGATTACAAAAGAAAATGTATTAAAATCTTTTAATGAAGGCTTAAAAAAAATAAATGAAAAAAAAATTGATGTATTAAGTTTAGATCTTGATGGAAATGATATTTATATTCTAGAAGAGCTTATAAAACAAATTAAACACCCAAGTTTAATTATAGCAGAGTATAATGCTAAATTTCCTCCCCCTATAAAATTTAAAATAAAATATGAACCTAATTTTGTTTGGAGAGGAGACGACTATTTTGGTGCTTCCCTATCAGAATTTGCTGAAGTATTAAAAAAGTACTCCTATGAATTAGTATGTTGCAATTCACATACTGGATCAAATGCTTTTTTTATAAAAAATGATTCTATTGAATTATTTAAAGAAGTTCCGAAGGATATTGGAAAAATTTACGTTGAACCGCATTATCAACTTTACGAAAAATATGGTCATCCCCAGTCAATTAAAACGATTGAGTTAATTTTTGAGGAACTAGAAAAATCAAATTAATTGATTTACTTAATTATTATTATAAATTAAAAGAAATTCACTTTTAAAAAATGCCCTCGTGGTGAAATTGGTAGACACAAAGGACTTAAAATCCTTGCCCATTTGGGAGTGCCAGTTCGAGTCTGGCCGAGGGCACCATAAAAAAAACAATTTTTAATATAGTATAAAAAAAATGAAAGTTTTTGATTGCACAACATATTACAAAGAAGATTTAATGCTGGAGGTAAGATTTAACATATTGAATAAATATGTTGATAAATTTGTTGTAGCCGAGGCAACATATTCACATAGTGGTGAGAAAAAGAAATTAAATTTTAATATTAATAAATTTTCAAAATTTAAAAAAAAAATAATCTATATAAAAATTGAAAATGAGCCTGAAAATCTAATTTACACTACTAAAGATAATTCTCATATCGAAGAGGAAACAAATATGAGAACAAACAGCATAAAGAGAATTAATCATCAAAGAGATAAATTAATGGAAGGGTTGGGTGAAGCAAGTGACGAAGATTATATATTATATAGTGACAATGACGAAATTCCAAATCTTTCAAACATTGATTTAAAAAATATTAAAAACAAAATAATAATTTTTAAGCAAAAATTATATTATTATAAATTCAATCTTTTTTTTGATAGACTAAATTGGTACGGCACAAAAGGATGTAGGAAAAAGAACTTGAAAACTTTTAGCTGGTTAAGAGACGTTAAATCGAAAAAATATCCAATTTATAGAATAGACAATATTTTTTCACAAACAAAATATAGCAATGTTAAAATTATAAATGATGGTGGCTGGCATTTTTCGCAAGTAAAAACTCCTAAAGATATTCAAATAAAACTTCTCAACGGAGAACAGCATGCAGAATTTAAAAAGACAGGAAAGAATTTTGAATATATAAAAGGTTTAGTAGAAAGAAAAAGTATTGATTATGATCATAAAGCTAGATCAGAAGATTATAAATATTCAAAAGAATTTAAATTAAAGACTGTACCTGTAAATACAATGCCGGTATTTTTAAAGGATAATGTAGAAAAATATTCTGAATGGTTCGATTTGGAAAAATAAAAATATTTTAATTATGAAAAAATATCATTTTGTCTTTGACAATTTAACAAAAAATATAAAAATAAAAAAAATTTTACTAAAAAAATATAAAAATTATTCACCTAATTTATCAGAAGTTATTATAGTTTTGGGTGGCGATGGATTCATGCTTCAAACTTTAAAAAAGTATCAAAAATATAATAAAGCTTTTTATGGCATAAACAGGGGTACATACGGTTTTCTAATGAACAAATATAAAAATTTAAAAATTCATAATATTATTAATAAAACAAAACCTATTGTAATTTCCCCTTTAGAAATGAAGGCTTTAACGAAAGATGGTAAAATATGTAAAGCTATTGCTATAAACGAAGTATCTTTATTAAGGCAAACCAAGCAAACTTCTTTGTTACAAATTGAATATGGTAAAAAGATTTTGATAAAAAAGTTATTTTGTGATGGAGTTTTGGTTTCAACACCGGCAGGTAGCACTGCGTACAATTTGTCTGTTGGAGGTCCAATACTTTCATTAAATTCTAAAAAGATTGCAGTTACACCAATAAGCCCATTTAGACCAAGAAGATGGAAGGGCAAAGTTCTTCCTTCCGCTTCTTTAATAAAAATCAAGAATCTAAATATAGAAAAAAGATCAGTAAGCGCTGTAGCAGATAATGTTGAGATAAGAAATATTAAAAAAGTTAGTATTAAAATTAACAGTAAAATAAAATTTAAATTACTTTATGATAAAAATGTTAGTTTAACTAAGAAAATTAGTTTAGAAAAAAGAATGAAACAATAAATATTTATTAGAAAAATTTTATTAGTTTCTTAAAAATGCAATTCCTGGCACATCTTTAAGCTCTTCCTTATTTGGAAAACGTTTATTATTCTTTAATGTTCTTTTAAGAATGTCGGTTATCGTAATTTCACCTTCGGCTATTACAACTACATCAATATTTTTATCTTTTAAAACTTCCGTATATGAAGCTGTCGGATAAGGTCCCCCAACTATTATTGGAGTTGTTATTCCTTTTTTTCTTATATGATCTATGGCATCATGAAAAAAATTTCTATAAAATGTCATTGCTCTAACTCCAATTACATCTGGATTGTAATCTTTAATTAGTTCAATTAATTCATCGTTACTGTTAAAATCAATAAATGATTTTATCATTTTATTATCAATTTTATTTGCTATATCTTGTTTATTGATGTAACTCATGAGCGCCATAAGTCCAAGCGGAGGCTCAATGACGTTGTACTCTCTGTTGTCCCAATCTTTCATATAGTATGTAGACAAATCAATTAGTAAAAATTTTAGTGAATCTTTATCTTTTTTTTTAGGTGGAAAACGTTTTTCTATTTTGCTCTTTAGATTTGGTATTTCAACCTTTTTTTCATCAAGACATTCTTTAACTTCTAATTCAGCTCTTTTTATGCCAACAACATTTAATAAATCATTTAATGAATTAATTGTTGAAGGAAAATAAGCTTTATATTTTTGATCTAACTCATCTTCAGTAAACCTCTTCATTTGGTGGGGCAAAACTTTTAAGAGTCTTTCTTTATTAAGCATATATTCTTTTATAAATCTTGCTCTGATCATTGTTGTAAATTCCTTGCTAAAAGCAATAGTAGGTGAACCTTCGGCATAAGACATATCTTGAGAGTCTTCTATTACTTTTTTTGATATTCCTTGTTCCAAAGCAAAATGTTCTATTTCCGTGCCCGGAAAAACTCGGACATTAAACATATAAGGAAAATGAACCCATTTGATACTTTTTATAAAATTTAACGTTTCGTGAGCTTCGTCTTCAGTCTCTGTAGGAAAGCCGTGCATAGTGTATAGACCAACAACAACAGATGGATATTTTGTAGCAACATATTGGATATTTTCACGAAATTTTTCAACATCAAGATTCTTTCTCATAACTTTTTGCATGCGAGGGGATGCATGCTCAAGAGAAAGATTCATTCCACCTAAACCTCCATCAATCATAATATCTAACAATTCTTTTGTAAAAAGATCACCTTTTAATCCATTAGGAAACATAAACTCTATATCCATACCAGCCTTCTTTACGCTATTAAAAAAAGAGGCACAGTGTTTTACGTTTACGTTAAAAATATCATCAATAAATTCAATTCTTCTGATACCCAAATCATAAAGTATTTTAACTTCTTCAACTATGCTATCCACAGATCTACGGTAATGATTAATTGTTGTTTTATAAATATCGCAATAAAAACATTTATAAGGACAACCTCTTGTTGCTTGCATAGCCATAGAATATTTTCTGCCTGCATGGCCAACATATTTATGATATTTTGTATAATCTATTAAAGAACGATCAATCAATGGAAGGTCATCCAAACTAGGAAGTATTGACGTTTGATGGCCAATCTGAGCTCTGCTAGGAGTTTTAAAAATTTTGTTTTCTTTTCTTATAACATTTTTTCTACCACCTATTATTTCATAGTTAATAGATTTGGGTTTTGCAGCAGAAGTTTTTTGTAAATTTACTGTTGCCATATTAAGCTTATTTTACAATATAAGGATAGTTAATCAATAGCATCTAAACTACCATCTCCGTCAAATAGACAGGCATCCCATTCTATATTGTCTGTAAATGCATTTTTTAATTCATTGCTCATTATTTTATAAAAAAAAGGCGAATTCGAAAGCGATCTTATGTAAGGATTCGTTTTTAAAGCCTGTTCTTTAATACTTTTTCCGAATCCCATTAACTCCAAAATATGAACACCTTCTTCTCGAGCATATAAAACTGCATTAGCAATTAAGTTCTTCGTATCTTCCTCACTATTAGATAAACTTTGAATATCAACAATCTTCATTCGTTTTAAACCTATTTCCTTATTATTGGACCTCATAAGAATAATATAACCAATCAAATTATTTTCACTAGATAAAGTAAGAACGGAAATTCTTTTTTCTTTAATTCCACGAGCAAAATGCCATTCTAAGGATGCGCTGTTACGCTCAGACATAAATTTATTATTTTTTGGCAATTTATCCCAAAAAAAATCAAATTTTTTATCAAAAGACTTAACTTCAAAGGTTTTTTTATTTAAATAAAAATTCTTATTTCGATTCATTATGAAATCATAAGATTTAAGAATTGCTGCCAGAATTATACTTATTGGACCGATTTGAATTTTAAGTTTTTTTTTAATAACAGATTTAATAAAATTAGGGTAGTCAAGCACCCAATAAATAATTTTTTCATAATCCTTTGTCGGAACATTCTTAAATTTAAATGACTTTAATATTTTTGCACTTCTTTCAGTACGTCTGTTATCAACTAACAAATCAACATTTTTTTGATAAATCCATTTAAAAATTAAATTCATACTATCTTTTCTATAATTATCATCTACTGCCCAGGTACTTACCACTGAAGCTTTATAAGTTTTGTCATTAAGTCTGTAATTCATAAATAAATTTAAAATTACTCCCACGATATTTCCGTCATTATTTTCCATCACCCAACCTATAGGGACATTTTCAAATTCACTAAAATTAGGAAAATTTTTCCAAACTTCCTTATTAATTTTTTCTACTTGCAAATTGTTTCTAACGCAAAGTTCTTTGATTTTTATTAAATCATCAAATTTTGCTGCACGTATTTTCATGATTTTTCCAAATTTACAGTAACAAACACATAAAATTTTATTTATGCTGTGCTTCCACCATCAACTGTTATTATTGTTCCAGTAATTCTTTCAGTTTCTTTAGATAATAAATAAGATACAGCTCCAGCAACATCTTCTACATGAGCTAAGCCTAATGGAGATCTTCTTTTTATTGTGTCAATTTTATCTCCTTTCATTCCTGAAGTCATATCTGTTTCTATATACCCAGGGGCAACACAGTTCACAGTAATATTTGATCGACCTAATTCTCGGGAAAGTGATCGTGTGAAGCCTTCAATTCCAGCTTTTGAAGCTGCATAGACTGAAAGACCATTAAATCCTGTTGTAGCAATAATAGAAGATATATTAACGATTCTTCCGACTGAATTTATTAACATAGAGCGAGATACGTATTTTGTTAATACAATAGCTGACTCAAGATTAATGCGTAAAGTTTTAGAAATTTCTGTTGCATGCATAGTTGCAAGAACCCCATCAAAAGCAATTCCTGCATTATTTACCAAGCCATAAATACTTTTGTATTTTTTTGTAATTTCATTAATAAGATCTGGAATTCCTTCCAATTTTTCTAAATCATATTTAATAAATTCAGCTTTACCAGAAAATTTACCTTTAATAAGTTTTTCAAAATCAGGTGTTAATTTTCTTCCCACACCTACAACACAATAACCTTCGTTAACTAACTTTTTAGATATTCCTAAACCAATTCCTCGAGCAGGCCCAGTAAGCAAAACTGTTTTCATTACACCTCCCTAACAATTTTCCCAGACGAATTCAAGTTGAACCCGGATACAATTTTAATTGAAGCTAATGCTTTGTGTCGATCAAGCATCTCAATGCTATATTCTTGCAAAAGTTTTTTTGCTTTACTTTCATCTGTTTTTTGATCAGTCAAAGTTACGTCTGCAGCCACTAAAGAGCCAGTTATGGGATTAGATTTAGCATATACACGAGCTGCAGATACTAATGGATGTTTTAAAAGAATATTTTCAACTTCCTCAGGATAAACTTTGTCCCCGCCGACATTGATTACTCCATCTTCTCGTCCTCTAAATAAAACTCTATCATTTTTAATTTCTACTGAATCACCAGTATCAATCCAACCGTCATTTGTAGCAAATGCAGTTTCAGATCCAAAATATTTATTAATAACTTCTTTGTTTCGTACATAAAGTCTATTATTTTCAATTTTTATATTAATGCCAAGCGGAGGGTTTTTTAAATAATTTTTTGGAAATCCAGCTTTTTTATCAATAACTGAAAAACCAACTCCAGCTTCCGTAGAAGCAAAAATATGGGCAATACGTGCATTTGGAAAATGTTTAGAAACAGCAGAAAGAATTCTATCGTCAGCAATTTCTCCACCTAATGTAGCTTGCAACAAATTAATTTGGCTGGAATTTGGAGTCATCAGTATTTTTCTCCAAAGAGTTGGAGTAGCACTTAAATGGGTGCAGTTATTATTAATAAAATTTTTAATTTTTTTCTCTAATGAATATTCAAAAATAGGTTCAATTAATACAGAACCAGAAATAATTGATTGTAACAATACTTGTAAACCTGCAAATCTTGTATAATCATAAAGCATTCCCCAATAAAAATTAGTTCCACGCTTTAGATCTGTTTTAGTAGTACGAGTTAAGCTTGATAAACTATGACTTACCAATTTTGGTTTTCCTGTAGTTCCGGATGTTGTTAATATCCAACGTGTTTCTTTAGGAGGTTTTCTTGATCTAAAAGTATTAATAAGAGTTTCTAGGTCATGAAATATTGGTGGTAAATTTTTTACTTTATCCAGGTTTAAATTGTCATCACACAAAATTGCTTCAAAATTTCCACTTCTTGCTAATGAAGATATAAGTTCAATTGAATTTGCTGTAGATATTAGGGCAAACGAATCTACCAATCCATCAATTGCAGATATTATTGGTAAAGTTTCGCTAATATTAGATTTGCAAATTAAAATTCGAGCACCCGAAATTTTACTTAAATCAATTTTATATTTATTCAGTATTTCATTACGTGATATTTTTTTGCTATTTGATATTAGTAAAGTAGAATTATTTGGAATTTTTTTTAATCTATCTTTTAATATCATGTTGGATTATTTGACCGATAAAATTCTACCAATTCACCAAAAGTTCTTGGATAGTATGCTTCTGATGAAATAGTAAACGGATCATAACCTAAAGCCTCTTCAAGTCGCGTAATTAAAATAGCATGCCCAAGCGAGTCTAAACCGGAGTCAAGAAGAATAGTTTCATTTTTAATTTCCGGCGCTGACTTTCCTTTGTTTTGACTGCTATAAACTTCTTTATATACAGATGAAATTTTATCAAACAATTCAGATTTATTATTTGCCGACTTTGTCTTTGTCATATAAATTGATTAATAGCACTTACTATAGAATTTGGCAAATTTGCTATTTAATTCCATAGTTTTGAAAGGTTAATTTAAAAATAAATTTGATTTTATGCTTTACGAATTTATGGACAGATATATATGGCACGATTTTACAAACGATATTTTGTCCTATACAAAAAAAGAGTCCAAATCACCTATTGTAGTTTTTGATATAGGTTGCTTTATTGGCAACTTTTCTAGAAAAATAAAAAAAAAATTTCCTGATGGATCATTTTTTTTGTTTGATCCAAATCCAAACTTGAAAATTAATGATTTTAAACATTATAAACTAGCACTTTCAAAGTCAGACAAGAAAAGAATTTATTACTTAAATAATTTTTTTCCTGGCGGAGGATCATCACTTAGCCCTAACGGAAAAAATGATTTCTGGTGGAATTTTACAAGAAAAATTATTACACTTAAATTTTGGAAAACTTATTCTGAACATGAAGTAAATGCAGTTACACTAGACAAATTTTGTGAAGAAAATAAAATAAAATATATAGATATTTTAAAAATTGATGTAGATGGAACTGAACTAGAAGTTTTGCAAGGTGGTGGTGAAATATTAAATCAGGTAAAAATAGCTTTAGTTGAGGTAAATGATACTAAAAGTAAATTTGAAGAAAAATTTGCCCAGGTAAAAAATCTGCTTGAAGATAAATACAACTTTAAATTAATTAAACAAAAAAAAATGTGGTCTGTAAGCATTTTTTCAAACCTAAAAGTAGTTGATACTTTGTTTGTAAAAACGGACTAAAAATTTTAAAAGATAAACAATTATTTTTTTGAGACATATATGTCAAATAATGGATTAATAATAACTCATCTAGATTATAATAATATTGAACATAGAAAAGCCGTAACTAATTTACATACAAAACTTCTTCCGGATAGCTATTTATCAATGCTGGGTTATGAATTCTTAGTAGATTATTATTATAATCTATTAGTAAAAAGTGAAATTATTAATTGTATATTATGTCTTAGTAACAATAAATATGTTGGATTTGTTGTTTACACAAAATTTCCATTTTCTTTTATGTCTATTGGTTTTCAAAAATATTTTTTAAAATTCTTAACTTTTTTTATTAAAAAGATATTTTTAAAACCCAAAATTATAATATTGTTAATTAAAATTATTAAAGAAAGTATTAACAGAAAGTTTTCTAAAAAATTAACTAATTCTGAAAGTGAATTGTTATCGATCGGAGTTTTGACAGAACATTATAGGGAGATTGCAAAAAAAAAGAAATTTGATTCAAACGAAAAAGATTTAAGCACAGACTCGCCAGCATCACATCTTTTAATTGATAATGTTATTAATAAGTGCAAAAATGATGGAATTAAAGATATGCGAGTTATTATTAAAAATAAAAATATTAAATCACTTAATTTTTTTAAATCCTTTGGCGGAAAAATAGTAAATGATAAATTTGGCAAGGATAGTGTAGAGCTAATGCTTTATTTTTAAATTAAATACTAAAATTGAAAAATAGGAAGGTAATACTATATAAGTCTAATGCAAATTAATCTGCTATCAAAGAAAAACTTTTTAGCTTTTTTACTTTTTTCATTAATTTTTTTATTTGGAATTTTTTCATTTAAAGATTATGGAATTTCTACAGATGAACAGTTTCATAGAGAAAATGGATCATTCTATTACAATTATGCTAAATCTTTTTTAAATGGACCAAATTCTCTTGAAACCAAAAAGTCTGAAAAGTTAATAAAAGAAAATTTAGATTTAGGTGGCGCAATATTTGGTACTCCGTCTGTACAACCAGTTTTTTTTGACATAATTGCTGAATTATTTATAGAAAAACTAAATATTAAAAATAGTAAAGATATCTATCAATTTAGGCATTTACTAAATTTTTTATTTTTTTTTATAGGATTATGTTTTTTTTATAAGATAATTGACAATAGATATAAGTCCAACATTTATGCTTTAATTGGTGTATTATTTTTATTTCTCTCACCACGCTTTTTTGCAGAAAGCTTTTATAATCAAAAAGACATTGTTTTTCTTTCTTTAACTATTATCAATATTTATTTTGGAATCAATTTTATTAAAAATCCTAATTTCAAAAATACCTTTGCATTCTCTTTAAGTTCAGCGTTAGCATTTGATACCAGAATAATGAGCGTAATATCTATTTTCATCATTCTTTTCATTTTACTTTTAAAATCTTTAAGGAGTAATGAACTTTTAAAAAAAAATTTAAAGTTTATTGCTTATTTTTTTCCAATAACATTTATTTTTATTGTAGTATTTTGGCCGTATATTTGGAATGATCCAATAAACAATTTTTTGTTTGGTATTTCCCAACTTTTATCTGCAGATTTTTCAATGACTTCTCTGTATATGGGTGAGTTTATTCTTTCTAAAAATGCTCCTTGGCATTATCCAATTGTATGGATTGGTATTACTAGTCCAACAATTGTAATTTTATTTTTTTTATTTGGTTTATTTTTTTTAATTAGAAGAATTATTTTTAGATTAATTGCTATTGATAATAATTCAAATGACATTTGGCGCGGAGATAATGAAATGATTGATATTTATTTTTTATTAATGATTTTATCAACCATCTTTTTGTTTATAAATAAAGGGATAGCTTATGATGGTTGGAGATTATTATATTTTATTTATCCCTCTATTATAATGATAGCTCTATTTGGTATTTATTATTTAAATTTACATTTAAAATTAAGATTATTTAAGACAGCTATATATTTGGTAATAATATTAAACTTATCATATTTAGTTTTTTGGAATTACAAATTTCATCCTCACCAATACGTTTATTTTAATTTTTTATTTAAGGATAAATTTAATAATAATTTTGAAAAGGATTATTGGGGTCTTAGCAATACTCAATCTATAAATTATATAATCGACAATAATATTAAATATCCTATAAAAATAGGCACGAAGAGCTTCGCGTCTCTTGAATATAGTCTATTGATGTTAAAAGACGAAGATAAAAATAAAGTTTCTATTACATATAATCTAGCTGACGCTGAATTTATAATAACAAATTATCGAATCAGGCAAAAGAAAAATTTTATTATTGATAAAAAAAAATATAGAAAATATTATGAAATTACTGTTGACGATGTGCCAATAAATACAGTTTACAGAAAAATAAAATAGGATACAATTTTGTTCAATATATATTTAAAGGACTATTACACACATGAAAATATTTTTATATAAGTTATTAATTTCTTTAGTAGCTTTTTATATATTTTTTGAAATTACGATTGGTTCTAGAATAGATTATTTTGAAAATTTATTAAATTCATTTAAAGATGACAATCAAAGAATTATTATGAAAGAAAAATTAAAAGATGAAATGAAAAAAGCAATTGAAAAGGAAAATTATTTTACTGAAGAAGAAAAATATTTAATCTCAAATTTTATTAAAAAAATACAAGACGAATTGTCTATTGATAAAAATAATTAAGTAAAATATAGATTATCTTCTTTTATTTTAATATTTAAAATTCAATTTATAAATATGTCAATAAATCAAAAAACTTTTTTTAATTGGGGAAGAAATACAAAAATTAACCCAAAAGAAATTTTTCCTAAAAAATTATCTGATTTAAAAAAAGCAATAAATGAAAAAAGTTTTATTTCCACTGGCAATCAAAGATCTTTCGGAGATGTTGCGTTGAATGATAAATTAATTATTTCTATGAGAAATTTTAAAAAAGTTATTTATTTCAATGAAAAAAAAGGAATTATCGAATTAGAATGTGGAGTATTATTAAAAGAAATTTTACCTATAATAGTTAAAAAAAATTGGATATTTCCAGTAACTCCTGGCACTAAATATGTATCAATAGGCGGAATGGTAGCTAACAATATTCATGGAAAAAATACTCAAAAAAACCAAATTAAGTTTTATGTTAAAAATATAAAGTTATTAACACCAAATAAGAAAATAATTTTATGCTCCCCAAAAAGAAATAAAAAAATATTTGATCTAACCATTGGTGGTTTTGGGTTAACAGGAATTATTTTGTCAGCAACTATACAACTCAAAAAAATATCATCCTTTTATTTGAAACAAGAGATTGTAGAGTTTAATACATATAATGAATTTTATAATGGAGCAAAAAGAATAGATAATTTTGAATATAGTGTTTCGTGGATAGAAAGTTTTACGGATAATAAAATTTCTGGACTCTGGTTTTTTTCAAATCATGCAAATATAAAAAAAAATTATACTAGCTTTAAAATTTTTAATGAAAAGAGAATTGGAGTAATTTGGCGCTTAATTTTAGGTTTAATTGTAAATATAAATTTTTTTTCAAGATTATTTAATTATTTCTACAAAACATATAAAAAGTCATTTTATAAAAAATTAGTTCAGTATGATCAGTACTTTTATCCTCAGGATTATTTTATAGACTGGAACAAGGCATATGGTAAAAAAGGAATGTTTCAAATTCAATTTTTAGTACCTAAAGAGAAGTTTAAGGATATATTATCTAAAATATATTATTTCTTTAAATCAGAGGGCATATTTTCAAGTTTTGTAGTTATTAAAAAAATAAATGAAAAGGGAAAGTATTTAAATTTTGCTGGAAAAGGTTATTCAGTTTCTTTAGATTTTATAATAAATAGTAAATTTGATGTGTTAAAAAATTTTTTTAATGAAATTGTAAGGATAGATAAGTTAAAGGTAAATTTTGCAAAGGATTTTATTGCCAATGAATCTTATGCTTATAATTTTAAAGAATTTAAAAAGTTTAAAAAAGATTTATTAATTTTAAATAAAAAAAATAAATTAAATTCTTCTTTTTCAAAAAGAATTAATATTTAAATTATATAAAATGTAATTACTATGAAGCTACCTAGAACAAAATTATATATAAGTCTTTTTGAACTTGTAAAAGCATATTTCAAAATTTTATTTGGTATAGATTTAAAAAAAGGCGACAAAGTAAAAAAATTTGAAAATTTACTTGAAAACTATTGGAGTAGAAAAAAATGTTTTACTTTGTCTACTTGTAGGCTTGCTTTATACTATGTATTAAAATCTTTAAAATTAAGCAAGGACGACGAGGTTTTATTATCTCCAATTCAAATTCCTGACTTTATTAATGCAATTTCAAATCTCGGTTTAAAACCAGTTTTTGTTGAGATAGACAAAGAAACAAAATGTTTAAATATTTCTGATCTTAAAAAAAAAATAAGCAACAAAACAAAAGTTGTTCTTGCTACGTATTTAACAGGCATTGTTCCAGATATTTCGCAAATTAAATCTGTTTGTGAAGAAAACAATATTTTTCTTATTGAAGATATATCCCAGAGTTATGGATCAGAATCTTATAATAAAAAAGCAGGCTCTTTTGGTGTAGCTGCTATTGGATCACTATCACCAGCTAAAATCATATCATCTGTTGGAGGAGGATTTATATTAATTGATGATGTGGAAAAGATTAATTTTATTGAAAAAGCTATTAAAAGTGAATTGTCTTTACCAAGTAAAAAAACTTTATTAAGAATTTGTTCTTTTCAAATCAAAGTGAGCATAGCTACTTCTAAATATATTTTTTCTTTTTTTACTTATTATATATTTTTTATACTATCAAAA
The DNA here is from genome assembly GCA_902519445.1 of uncultured Pelagibacteraceae bacterium. GTDB lineage: Bacteria > Pseudomonadota > Alphaproteobacteria > Pelagibacterales > Pelagibacteraceae > AG-414-E02. The sequence goes on along the minus strand of CABYJR010000013.1, from coordinate 1,411 downwards.
CTTTTTAAAAATAAATTTAATGAATTACATCATCCAACATTTAAATATTCTCATAAAGATAAAACAATTTATGATAATCCATTAATTCTAAGAAAATTACCAAATGAGATCTTTTTTCACTTTACTGATTTGCAAGCCAAAATAGCAATTAAAACATTTTATCAAAATATTAATTTTGGACTAAAAAAGAGACAACTCTTAGCAAAAGTATTGTATGAAAATTTAAATGATGAAACTAAAAAATTTATTCCAAAAACTATCACAAAATATAACGAAAATTGTTTTTGGCATTTTCCAATTATTTTAGAAAATAATTCTATAGATAAATTTCAAGATTTTTTAATGAACAAGGGGTATGATGTAGTAGGGTATGGTTTAAAATTATGCAGCGACGAGTCTGCTTTTGCAAGTTATAAATCAAATTTAGTTTCTGCTGATAAAATACATAAAAATACGTTATTTCTACCTCTTTTTGATAATTTAAATGAATCCCAAACTGTAAAAATAGCAAATGATATAAATATTTTTTTTAGTGATAAGAGATGAATTTATTAAGATTTGATTTATTTTACTAATCTGGTAATAAAAAGAAAGTAAGCCCTCATAGCTCAATTGGTAGAGCAACTGATTTGTAATCAGTAGGTTCGCGGTTCGAGTCCGTGTGGGGGCACCATAATTATAAATTTTTTTAATTTATTTTTCTAATTAATGATAATGGTAGTCCATTTCTTTCAACTTTAAAAACGTCAGTCCCAACGTATTTAACAAAACAATTGCTGACATTTATTTCATTATTACTGTTTTCAAAATCAAAGGTAGTCCTATTAGTCATTACTATAAATTCTGAATCTTCAGGATTTACAAAATCAATATCAAAATAACCTTTTTTATTTAAATATTTTTCAACAATTCTGCCATCAACACCGCATGTAGAAAACTTTAAATTTCTATTTTTAGGAAAAGAAGAAATTTCAAACAATTCATTTATTGAAGAGGACCAGTAATCATTTTCAAATTTCATATACCTTTGTTTTGGGTCACCATTTAAACTGTTCAGATATGTATACTGGTATGGCGTAATAGAGAAAAAATTATAAATAAAAAATAAAACAAAACAGGATAATGCCACTAATGTAATTTTTGATTTTTTATCCTTAAAGTTTTCAATGAAATAATAAATTGAAAGCGCAGGAATTATGCAAAAATATGGAATTGTCCATAAAAAAAGTCTTAAACCATCATAAAGAGGATAGGGAACAACAAGAGCTATTATATCTGGATAAAACAAAATTAAAATAAGAAAATAAATTTTTGAATTAAAAAATTCAAATTTTTGGGTAAAGAAATTTTTTGCCCAAATAAACAAAAATATAAACAAAGCATAAGTAATAAGCATATATTCAGGAGATTT
>CABYJR010000012.1 GCA_902519445.1 uncultured Pelagibacteraceae bacterium | reverse complement strand
TCTCATTCTAGCGTTGAGAGAAATATTGGACCAGATTCTACTATTACGTTAGATTTTGCCTTAAACAGATTAAAAAATATTTTAAGAAATATTAATGTTTATCCAAAAAAAATGATAAAAAATCTTAATATTACGAAAGGACTAATATTCTCGCAGAGAGTAATGATTGAGTTAACAAAACATGGCTTTTCAAGGGAAAAAGCTTATTCATTGGTACAAAAAAATGCACAAAAAGCATGGTCAAAAAATATTTCTCTTTATGAAACTTTGTCAAAAGACTCGTTGATAAATAAAAAAATTTCTAATAAAGATTTAATAAAGATGTTTGACATTGAATATCATACAAAAAATGTAAACTTGATTTATAAAAGGGTTCTTAAATAAAATGAACAAAGGAAAAAAACTTTATGAAGGAAAAACTAAAATACTTTATGAGGGACCTGAAAAAGGTACTGCTATTCAGCATTTCAAAGATGATGCTACAGCATATAATAACTTAAAAAAATCAACAGTTGAAGGTAAAGGAGTTTTAAATAACAGAATCTCTGAACATATCTTAAATAATATTAATCAAATTGGTATCAAAACTCATTTAATAAAAAGATTAAATATGAGAGAGCAGTTAATTAGACTTGCTGAAATAATTCCTATTGAATTTATTGTCAGAAATATAGCTACGGGATCTCTAACAAAAAAATTAGGAATTGCTGATGGAACTGTTCTTTCTAAACCTTTGCTTGAATACAAGTATAAAAATGATGAGTTCGGGGATCCACTTGTTGCAAAAGAACATATTATTGAATTTAATTGGGCAAACGAATCTGAACTTTCATTAATTAAAAATTATTGTTTAAGAATAAATGATTTTATGCAAGGAATGTTTAGAGGTGTTGGAATTAAACTTGTTGATTTTAAATTAGAGTTTGGAAAAGTAGATAATAAAGGTAGTAAAGAAATTATTATAGCAGATGAGATAAGTCCTGACACATGCAGGTTGTGGGATGTTGTAAGTGAAAAAAAATTAGATAAAGATAGATTCAGAAAAGATCTAGGAAATATAATTCAAGCATACCAAGAAGTTGCTAGAAGGCTTGGTATCATTCATGAAGAAAGTAATATAAGTACAGTCAAATTTGGAAAACCTAAAGCGGTAAATATAAAAAAAAAATAAATTAAAATATGAGTTTAAAATTGGAAGAAATTAAAAAATTAATTAAAGAATCTATACCCGATGCTGAGATTACAATTCAAGACTTAGCTGGAGATGAAAATCATTATTCTGCGACAATTAAGTCTAAAATCTTTAATGGAAAAAGTAAAATTGAACAACATAAAATAGTATATAAGTCATTAAAAGGTAAAATGGGAAATGAGTTACATGCTTTATCAATAAATACAATTGGAGTTTAATAATAATATGAATGAAAATATAAAAAAGAAAATAACTGAATTAATTGAAAAAAATGATGTTTGTTTGTTTATGAAAGGAACACCTGAAGTTCCACAATGTGGTTTTTCGTTGGCAGTATCAAATGTATTAAAACATTTAGGTGTAAATTTTAAAGGTATAAACGTTCTTGAAGATAATGAAATTAGAGAGGGAATTAAAACTTATAGTGATTGGCCTACTATACCACAATTATATATTAAAAAAGAATTTATAGGTGGCTGTGATATTATTAAGGAAATGTTTGAAAAAAAAGAACTTCAAGCGAAACTTACTGAAAAAAAAATTTCTTTTAATAATTAATACAAGCTATTTATAAAAACTTCTAAATTTTTTACTTAAATATTTTCTAAACAATTTAAAAAAAGATATTTTTTTAATATTATTTTGTTGTAAGGAATTATCTATTTGATAATCAATTTTTTTGTCCCACGCTAATTCTATTACTAAACTTTCCCTAAATATTTTTTCAAATAGTTTTGCTGTAGATACGGTTAAAAAAGGTTCGATTAATTGATTTCTTTTTGAGGCTAAAAGTTTATTATTAATATCATCATAAATAAACCACCATATATGATCTGTCTTATTTTCAAAAACTAAGTTATCTCCTAACCTCGATGGTAATTCTATATATCCTTTTGAAGAAATTCTTTCTAATTCTTTAATAAAAAATTCAAAATCTTCAACATGTTCAATTACATGACTTGCTATTATGAAATCAAATTCTTTATCTTTAAATGGTAATTTTTTCTCATTAATTTTTATAAATTTTTTTTCTTTATAATAATTAGATAAATCCTGCACATCCGCAATTACGGTAGCGTTCGGATGTGCTCTATAACCACAACCAATATCTAAAATTCTCCAATTAGGATTTTCACTTATTGTTTTATTTATATGTTTTATTGAAATTCTTTTTAACAAGTTAATTTTTATTATCTTGAATAATATTCAACTACTAAATTTGGTTCCATTATCGATGGATAAGGTACTTCTGAGAATTTTGGAACTCTAATTAATTTAGCTATTTTATTTTTTTCATCTAATTGAATATAGTCAGGAATTTCTCTTTCTTTACTTACTAAGGCTCCGGCAACTACAACTAACTCTTTGGATTTATCTTTTATTTCTACAGTGTCCTTTTCAGTAACCAAGTAGCTTGCAATATTAACTTTTTTTCCATTTACTTTTACATGTCCGTGATTAATCAATTGTCTTGCCGCAAAAACTGTTATGGCAAATTTGGCTCTATATATTATCGTGTCCAATCTTCTTTCAAGCAATCCTATAAAATTTTCTGTTGTATTGCCTTTTTTTTGTAGTGCTTTACGATAAACATTTCTGAACTGTCTTTCGTTCATATTGCCATAATAAAATTTTAATTTTTGTTTGGCTTGCAACTGTGTTCCGTAATCTGATATTTTGCTTTTTGATGTTTTGCCGTGTTGTCCTGGTTTATAATTTCTTGTATTGAATGGGCTTTTTGGTCTACCCCATAGATTTGCTTTAAGTCTTCTATCAACCTTATGTTTAGATGCTAATCTTTTTGTCATATTTATACTTCGTGATTTATAAACAATGAAATTCTTTTGTCAATTCAGGTTTTCTTATTAATTTCATTTAAAGTGGAGAAAATCCCTAGCAAAATACGTATTTCTTGTTGAGATAAATTTGACCTATGAAAAATATTATTAATATTTCTGATCATGCTTTGTCTCTTATGATTAGGTTGTAAAAAGCCTTTTTTATCTAAACCTTGAACAATAAAATTTAAAAATTTATTTACTTCAGATTTTTTAGCTACTGAACTCTTATAGCCAGTTTTATAATCAGCTTTTTTTCTGATATAATTTTTGAAAAGCTCATAGCAAAAAATTATTGCACTATGAGAAAGATTAAGTGAACTAAAATTTTTATTACTTGGGATTTTGACTAAGTAATCAGCGCAACTAATTTCATCATTGGATAACCCTGAAGCTTCGGGTCCAAATAAAATACCTACTTTTCTTCCTTTTTTAATTTTTGTTTTAAAATTTAGAACTGAAATAGTTTTTTTGTTTATTCTTCTTATTCTAGAAGTGCTTGCAAATATTATATCTAGATCTCCTATGGATTTTTCAACTGAATCATAAATTTTAGCTGATTTTAAAATATCCTTGGCTCCAACAGATGTTGCTAAAGCTTTTTGGTTAGGCCAATTGCATCTTGGATTTACTATTCTTAGATACTTAATATTAAAATTTTTTATTGCACGAGCAACTGAGCCTATATTTTCGCCCATCTGAGGTCTAACTAAGATAAAATAAATATTACTTAAGCTCATTAATTATTAGCAGGAGCTTTTTCTTTATAAAGTTTATAATCTAAACTATCAATTAATGCCTTGAATGAAGCTTCAATGATGTTTGGAGAAACGCCTATTGTAAACCAACTTTTTCCTTCTCTATCTGTACTTTCAATTGAAACTCTTGTTGTAGCATTTGTTCCTGTATTTAAAATTCTAACCTTATAATCAACTAATTTTAAATCTTTTAAATATTTTGAATACTTTCCAACTTTATCTACATTAGATCTTATTGCATTATCTAACGCGTTAACTGGTCCGTTTCCAGATCCCTCACAAACTATTTCTTTACCATCAACCATAATGTGTGCTTTTGCAAAAGAATTAATCATATCTTTGGAATCTTTTTTGACTGACACATCGTATTTGGAAATTGTTAAATACTTTGGTATTTCCCCTAAAAGTCTTCTAGCTAATAACTCAAATGATGCATCAGCACCATCATAAGAATAACCAATAAACTCTCTATCTTTAACTTCTGTCAATAGAGTTTGAACTTTAGGATCATTTTTGTCAATTTTGATTCCATATTTATTAAGTCGCGACATAATATTTGATTTTCCCGCTTGATCAGAAACAATAATATTTCTTACATTTCCAACTAAACTTGGATCTACATGCTCATAAGTTTTTGGATCTTTTGAAACCGCCGAAACATGTAAACCTCCTTTATGGGCAAAAGCTGAAGGTCCTACATATGCAGCTCTCCTGTTTGATTTTCTATTTAATATTTCATCCAATAACCTTGAACACTCTGTTAAGGTTTTTACCTTTTCTTTGTTTATTTTTATTTCAAAATTATCAGAAAAAGATTTTTTTAGAGTTAGTGAAGGAATTAAGGATATTAAATTTGCATTCCCACATCTCTCTCCAAGTCCATTAATTGTTCCTTGTACTTGACGCACTCCAGCTAAAACAGCGGTTAAAGAATTTGCTACTGCATTTTCTGTATCATTGTGTGCATGTATGCCAAGATTTTTTCCTGAAATTTGTTTGCTTACCTTATAAACAATTTCTCCAATTTCATTTGGTAAAGTTCCACCATTTGTATCACAGAGAACAATCCATCTAGCCCCTTCATCGAAGGCTGTCTTGATACAAGCTAACGCATATTCTGGATTTTTTTTATATCCATCAAAAAAATGTTCTGCGTCAAACATAAATTCTCTTTTATTTTTAATAAATAGTTTTGCTGATTCTTTGATATTTTCTAAATTTTCTTCTTTGGTAATGCCCAAAGCAACATCTACATGGAAGTCCCATGATTTTCCTACTAAACAAATTGCTGGGGCGTTTGTATTTAATAATGCTGAAAGTCCAGGGTCATTTTCTGCACTTCTTCCTGCTTTTTTAGTCATGCCGAAAGCTGTTAAAATTGTATTTTCTAACTTAGGAGGTTTATTAAAAAAGGTCGTATCCAAAGTATTTGCACCTGGCCACCCTCCTTCTAAATAATCAACGCCAAGATTAGACAAGGCTTTTGCTATTTTATTTTTATCATCAATAGAAAAATTTACTCCTTCTGTTTGAGCTCCATCTCTTAACGTTGTGTCAAAAATAAATATCTTTTCTTTGCTCATTTATACTTCCATGTTGTTTTTTCTTGTTTATCTTCAATAATCACGCCATTATCATCTAATTCTTTTCTCAAAGAATCTGCCAATTTATAATTTCCTTTTTTTCTAGCTTCATTTCTATCCTTAATTTTTTCATTAATAAAGTTTTCATCAACTTTTGATTTAGCTTTTTTGAAATTATTCCATGATTGTTTATCTTCTTCGAGCAAACCTATTTGTTGACAAGCTGATAAAAATTTAACTTTGGCTGATTTATTTCCCTTAGATGAATCTTCAAAAAGTGAATGCAGTTTAGCTATGTATTCTGGTGTATTTAAATCTTCTTGTAAAGGTTTAAGGACATCATCGGATAATTCCTCAAGATTAATTTTTTCGAATTGTTCATACCATTTATCTAAAGTGTTTTGACTGTCCTTTATTAATTGCTCATTCCAATCCAGAGGTTGCTTGTAATGTGAGCTTAAAAGAGCAAGTCTTACCACTTGACCATTCACATTTTCACTAAGTTTATTTATAGTCACAATATTACCTACAGACTTTGACATCTTTTCTTTATCAAATGTAACGAATCCATTATGAAGCCAATAATTTGCAAAATTTTCAGTTTTGTTTGCACAACAAGATTGAGCAATCTCATTTTCATGATGTGGGAAAACAAGATCTAGTCCTCCGCCATGTATATCAAACTGTTTTCCTAAAAATTTTTCACTCATAACAGAACACTCTAAGTGCCAACCTGGTCGTCCTCTACCCCAAGGAGAATCCCAACCTGGATCATTTTCATCTGACGGTTTCCAAAGCACAAAATCAAGTGGATCTTTTTTATACTTAGAAACTTCTACTCTAGATCCAGCTACTAGTTGTTCAGAATTTTTATTTGAAAGTTTTCCATATTTTTTAAATGAAGAAACAGAAAAATAAACATGCTTTTTATTCTCATAGGCATGATTATTTTTTAGCAAATTTGAAACCATATTTATCATTCCTTTTATATGTTCAGTGGCTTTAGGTTCAAAAGTAGGATTTAAGCAATTTAAATATTTACAATCTTGATGAAAACTTTTAGTTATAGTTTCTGTTAGTTCCTTTATACTTTTTTTATTTTTTTTAGAAGATTCAATAATTTTATCATCTATATCTGTTATATTTCTTACATAAGTAACTTTATTTTTTCCATAAAGAGTTCGTAAAAGTCTAAATAAAGTATCAAAAACAACTAATGGTCTTGCATTTCCAATATGTGGAAAATCATAAACCGTTGGACCGCAAACATACATTCCAACTTTATTGTTGTTTATTGGAGTAAATTTTTCTTTTTTATTTGATAAAGTATTGAAAAAATTTAAATTTTTATTCATCTTTCATTTTGCATACTGGTATTGGACTCATTTTATGCAAATTCCCTTTTCTTATTTCTAAATATTTTTTATGGTTCTTATTTGAAGAATTTTTCATAGCTTCTTCTAATTCTTGATATGACATTCCTAGTTGATTTACATCAGTTCTTCCATCATCCCACAATCCATCTGTGGGTTGAGCCTCTACAATTTCTTTTAATATCCCTAAATCTTTACCCATTTCCCAAACTTGAGATTTTGTGCAATCCGCAATTGGTGAAATATCTACGCCTCCATCACCATACTTAGTATAAAATCCAACACCAAAATCTTCCACTTTGTTACCTGTGCCAACAACAATGCCGTTATTTGATGCTGCAACTTGATAAAGTGTAGTCATTCTTAATCTAGCTCTAGAATTTGCTAGACCGTGCTCGTTGTTAAATTCACTTAATGAAGTTTTAAATGATTTAAATACATCATCTAAATTTACCAAATAACTTTCTACATTTTTAAATTTATTTTTTAACCAATCTTGATGCTTCAAGCTTAAATCTTGTTGTTCTTTTATTTGATTTATAGGCATAGAAAGAACTATTGTTTTTTTTCCAGTTAACGCACATATCGTGCTGGTTACAGAAGAATCAATTCCTCCAGATATTCCTACCACTAATGTTTTCGCCTCTTTAGGCATTGTTTTGCAGTAATCAAGTATCCAGTTTTTTATATAATCTATTCTTTTCGATGCTTTCATAAATATTAATATCCTATTCTTAAAATAGATCTTAATAATTAAAATTCAATTATTAAGATACAGCTTGAATAATATTCTTTGAATATTGTGAGTTTTTCTTAATTTCATCAGAAATTAAGAATGCGAGCTCCAATGCTTGACTTGCATTAAGCCTAGGGTCGCAATGAGTGTGGTATCTATGTGATAAATCTTTTTCAGATATTTTTTGAGCTCCACCTGTACATTCGGTTACATTTTTCCCTGTCATTTCAATATGTAGTCCTCCAGCATAACTTCCTTCCGCTTTGTGAACGGCAAAAACTTTTTTCACTTCTTTTACAACATTATTAAAAGGTCTTGTTTTAAATCCATTAGCTGACTTGATTGTATTACCATGCATAGGATCACACGACCAAAGCACGTTAAGACCTTCTTTTTTAATTGCTCTAATTAATTTAGGTAAAAACTTTTCTACATTGTCATGACCAAATCTAGAAATTAGTGTAATTCTTCCCTTTTCATTTTTAGGATTTAATATATTGCAAAGTTTAATTAATTCATCAGTTTTTAAACTTGGCCCACATTTAATTCCTATTGGATTTTCAATTCCTCTGCAAAACTCTACATGTCCTCCGTTAGGTTGTCTTGTTCTATCTCCAATCCATACAAAATGAGCAGAAGTATCATGATACTTTCCTGTAGTAGAATCTATTCTTGTCATAGCTTCTTCAAAAGGTAACAGCAATGCTTCATGTGAAGTAAAACAATTTACAGTTTTTAATCTCCTATTAAAATCTGAATTAATTCCACAAGCATCCATGAAGGATAACGCATCAGCTATTTTGTCTTCAAGTTCTTTAAATTTTTTCCCTTCGGGGCTTTTCTTTAAAAATCCTAAATTCCATAAATGAACTTTATTTAAATCGGCAAAACCTCCTTGTGATAAAGCTCTTAGTAAATTTAATGTAGAAGCTGACTGCGAATATGCTTTAAACAATCTTTTAGCATCTGGTTTTCTAAGTTTTTCTGAAAATTCAATTCCATTAATATTATCTCCCAAGTAACTAGGCAATTCTTTTCCATTTTTTATTTCAGTAGGTGAGCTTCTCGGTTTAGAAAATTGTCCTGCTATTCTTCCAACTTTTACTACTGGAACCGAAGCAGAATAAGTCATTACCAATGACATCTGTAAAATAACTTTAAATGTGTCCCTTATATTGTCAGGATGAAATTCAGCAAAACTTTCAGCACAATCTCCTCCTTGAAGCAGAAAAGCTTTTCCATCAACTACATCAGCTAAATGATTTTTTAAAGTTCGTGTTTCGCCAGCAAAAACTAAGGGAGGAAAATTTCTTATCTTATCAAGAACCATATTCAATTCCTTCTTGTTTTCATATTCAGGAATATGTTTAACAGGATAATTTTTCCAACTATTTAATGTCCATTTTTTCATGTTCAACCTAAAGTATATATAATGTATACAAACGGAAAAACCAAGATTGATTATATCCAATAAAAGAGTCTTTTTTATTCAACAGTAACTGATTTTGCCAAATTTCTAGGTTTATCAATATCACAATTTTTTAATAAAGCTACGTGGTAAGCTAAAAGTTGAAGAGGAATTGTCATAAGAAATGGTGTTAAGTTCTCATTAGACTCCGGCATCTCTAAAGTAAATCTTATATTCTCACTTATTATTTTTTTTGTTTCATTGGTGATTAAAATAACTTTTCCTCCTCGAGCAATAACTTCTTGCATATTTGAAATAGTTTTTTCAAAATATCTATCTTTTGGAGCTAAAATAACAACTGGCAAACCTTCTTCTATTAATGCCAAAGGACCGTGTTTCATTTCGCCAGCAGGATATCCTTCTGCATGTAGATAGGATAATTCTTTAAGTTTTAAAGCTCCTTCTAGAGCTATTGGAAAAGATAAACCTCGGCCCAAAAACATTGATCCCTTTGCTTTTAAAAAATCTTTAGCTATTGTCGGTATGTTGTTTTGACAATAATTCAATGTTTTTTTAATCAAGTCAGGAAGTTTTTTTAAATCTATAATTTTTTTTTCGTACTCTGTCTCGGATATTTCTTTTCTAATTTGGGAAATTTTAATAGCTAAAATATAAAGCACTAACATCTGTCCAATAAAAGCCTTTGTAGATGCTACTCCTATCTCTGGTCCAGCATGGATTGGCAAAACAAAATCTGAAGATCTTGCTATTGAACTTTCGACTGCATTAACTACCGAACAAGTTTTAACTTTATTTTTTTTACATAAATCAAGAGCCGCAAACGTATCTGCAGTTTCTCCTGATTGTGATACAAAAATATATAAGTTTTTCTTACTTAATTTAATTTTTCTATATCTAAACTCAGACGCTATATCAATTTCAATTGGAATATTTGTAAGTTCTTCAAACCAATATTTTGCTGTAATACAAGAATGATATGCTGTGCCACACCCAATTAAAATTATTTTCTGAATATCTTTAGGTTGAATAGGAAAGTTGTATAGATTAATATCTTTTCGTAATTGGTCAACATATTCTTTAACGCAATTTTTAGCTGTAATATTTTGTTCATTAATCTCTTTTGACATAAAATCTTTATAATCACCTTTCTCCGCAGTATATTTATCATTTGAAAGAGTTAGAATTTTCTTATTAATTTTTATATTTTTAGAATTATAAAAATCTACTTTATTATTTGATATTATGCATACTTCTCCGTCTTCTAAATAAGTAATTTTATTAGTCATAGATTTTAAAGCATAGGAGTCTGATCCAAGATAATTTTCCTGAGGTCCATATCCAACTGCAAGTGGGCTTCCTCTTCTGGCTCCAACGACAATATTATCATATTTTTTAAAAAGAATTCCTAAAGCAAAACTTCCATTAAGAGTTTTTAAAGTTTTATTAATAGCTTCCACTAAATCAAATTCTTTTAAAAAATCGGTAAGAAGAAATGTTATAACTTCAGTATCTGTTTGAGATTTAAATTTATAGCCGCTTTGTTCTAATTTTTTTTTTAATTCATTAGAATTTTCAATTATACCATTATGAACTACCGAAACTTCTTCTGAAGAATGGGGATGTGCGTTTACTTGGCTTGGTATTCCATGCGTTGCCCATCGAACATGTCCTATGCCTAATAAGCCTTTTGATGGATTTTTAAATAATATTTTTTCTAAATTATCTACTCTTCCTGTACATTTCTTCTCATCTATATTTCCATTAACTATTGTAGCAATTCCAGCTGAATCATATCCTCTGTATTCTAATTTTTTTAATGAATTTATTATATTTGAAGTAACAGATTTATTGCTTGCTATTCCTATTATTCCACACATTATTTTCTCTTATAATTTTTTATTTCGATTTGATTTGATCTCGTTAAAGCAAGAGATTTGTTTTTTACATTTTTAGTTAACGCAGAACCCGCACCAACTACTGATTTTTTTCCAATTTTGATTGGGGCTACTAATGCTGTATTAGATCCTATAAACGCTCCATCTAATATTTTTGTTTTATTTTTCTTTTTACCATCATAATTGCAAGTGATAGTTCCTGCTCCAATATTTACATCTTTGCCAATAATCGCATCTCCAACGTAAGATAAATGATTAATTTTTGTATTTTTTCCTATTTTGCTTTTTTTAACCTCAACAAAATTTCCAACTCTAGAACCTTTTGATAAAAAAGAACCTGGCCTTACCCTAGAAAAGGGTCCCACGTTTACACTGTCTTCTAAAGTTGCATTTTCAATATGTGTAAAAGACAGGATTTCAACATTGTTTCCAATTTTAGTTTTTTTCCCGATTACAACGTATGGATTTATAATCACATTCTTTCCATATTTAGTATCATTGGATAAAAATACTGTTTCTGGGGATTTTAAAGTAACCCCTTTTTTCATGGCTTGATTTCTCAATTTTTCTTGATTAAATTTTTCTTCAAGCGCTATTTTCTTTTTGTTTGTTGATCTCATAAAGATTTCTCTTTACATTAATATATACTTTGTAATAACTCACAAAATATTTCTTAATAATACTTAACAAATGAGTCAAAAATTTACAATTTTGTTCGATTTAGACGGTACATTAGTTAATACCGCTCCAGATTTAATGATTGCTCACAATCATGTTATGAAAAAATATGGTTATGGAGAAAGAAAATTATCTGACATTAGAAAACTTGCTGGAAGAGGCTCAAAAGTAATGCTCACTAGATCAATGAATGAACTTGCAGAATTACAAGGTAAAGCTAAAAAAACTGATGATGTTATTGATCAAATGACAAAAGATTTTATAGATTACTATAGCAAAAACATTGTTGCTGAAAGCACTCTTAAAAAAGGTGTTCTAGATTTTTTGAATTGGTGTAAAAAAAAATCAATTCAAATGGGAGTCTGTACAAATAAACAAGAGTATTTATCTATTGATTTGCTTAAAAAAATAAAAATTTATGATTATTTTGATTATGTAGCTGGAGGAGATACTTTTGATTATAACAAACCAGATCCTAGACATTTAACTAGTACAATTGAAATTATCGGAGGAAATAATAAAAAAAGTTTAATGATTGGAGACAGTGAAACAGATTCAAATTCTGCAAAAGCTGCTAACATTCCTTTTATTTTAATCGAAGATGGATATACTGAAAAAAACAACAATGAAATTCATCATGAACATTTAGTAAAAGATTTTACAAATTTAGAAAAAATTATAACCAAATATATTAATGATTGAATTTAAACTTTTTTTTGCGCTAATAAGCTATTACTTTGTAATGTTCGCTACGCCCGGACCAAATAATGCAATGTTAACTGCTTCTGGAATTAAATTTGGTTTTAAAAGAACCCTGCCCCACATGTTTGGAATCCCTTTTGGGCATATAATTCAAATAACTTTAGTTTGCTTTGGTTTGGGTGCTGTATTTCAAAAATATCCTCATATACAATTTTATCTTAAATGGCTTTGCTTTTTTTATCTTTTGTATCTCGGTTGGAAAATTTTGGGATCTTTATCAGATAGTGATAAAGAAAGCGGAAGGCCTCTAAGATTTTATGAGGCTGCACTTTTTCAATTTATAAATCCTAAAGCGTGGGTTGTGGCATTAACTGCTGCAACTGCATTTTTTCCAAACCAAGAAAATTTTGTTATTGCCACATTATTTGTAGCTGGAACAGCCCCGTTTGTTTGCATTCCTGCAATTTGTATTTGGGCTGTTTTTGGATCTTCTATCAAATTGATAATTAAAAATCCAAAAGTTAAAAAAATTATAGAATATTTATTAGCTGTATTATTGGTTGTCACTGCTGTTATAATCGTTATTGATTAACAGTTTGCAATATGCATTTTACAAAAAAAAATTCATCTGAAAAAAGAATTGATTTTAAAAAAAAATTAAATAATAAAAAAATTCTAAGATTTCCAGGAGCATACAATCCTCTTACAGCAAAACTTATTGCTGAAATTGGCTTTGATGGTATTTATATTTCAGGAGCGGTTATGTCTAACGATCTTGGTATACCTGACATTGGGTTAACTACATTGAATGAAGTTAGCTATAGAGCTAGCCAAATTTCAAAAGTTTCTGATTTACCTTCAATTGTGGATGCTGACACTGGATTTGGTAATTGCAAAAAAACTATTAAAACTTTTGAAAATCTAGGACTCTCTGGTTGTCATATTGAAGATCAAATCGATGAAAAAAGATGTGGTCATTTAGATAATAAAGAAATTATTTCATTAAAAGAAATGGAAAAAAAAATTAGATCTTGTGTTAATGCTAGAAAAGATGAAAACTTTTTAATAATAGCAAGAAGTGATGCAAATACGGTTGAAGGATTAAACAAAACAATTGATAGAATAAAAGCTTATGAAAATGCAGGAGCCGATATTATTTTTCCTGAAGCTATGAAAGATGAAAAAGAATTTGAAAAAATTAGAAAAATTTCAAAAGTAAGTCTGTTAGCTAATATGACAGAATTTGGTAAATCTAAACTTCTTTCAGCAAATGAACTAGAAAATTTAGGTTATAATATTGTCATATATCCCGTAACTACTCAAAGACTAGCTATGAAAAACGTAGAAGACGGTTTGAAGGTCATTTTTAAAGATGGACATCAAAATAATATTTTAGATAAAATGCAAACTCGAAAAAGACTTTATGAATTGGTTGAATATGAAAAATATAATACACCAGATAAAAAAATCACTGATTTTAAAACAGATAAGCACGAATAATTTATGAGTGACGATATAAAAAAAGGGTTATTGGGAATAGTTGTAGATGAAACTACAATCTCACAAGTAATGCCTGATATAAATTCACTAACTTATAGAGGGTATGCAGTTCAAGATCTCTGCGAGAAATGTAGTTTTGAAGAAGTTGCTTATCTAATACTTAATAAAGAGTTGCCGAATAAAACAAAATTAAAAAAATTTAAAAAAGAATTAGAAGACAACAGAAATATCACAATCAATCTTCGAGAAATTGTAAAACATATGCCTAAAAAAGCTCACCCAATGGATGTTGCAAGAACAGTTGTAAGTGTTATGGGTCTTGAAGACAAAGATACAAGCAATAATTCTCCAACTGCAAATATGCGTAAAGCAATCAGAATATTCGCAAAAACCCCTACGGCTATGGCTGCATTCTTTAGAGCTAGAAAAGGTAAAAACATTATAACTCCAAAAAAAGGTTTAGGATTTTCTGAAAACTTTTTTTATATGTGTTTTGGAAAAACTCCTACTAAAGAAATTATTAAGGCTTTTGATGTTTCTTTAATTCTTTATGCCGAGCACAGCTTTAATGTTTCAACTTTTACAGCCAGAACCATTACAAGCAGTCTGTCAGACATTCATAGTGCTATTACTGGAGCAATAGGAAGTTTAAAAGGACCTCTGCATGGTGGAGCTAACGAAGCAGTTATGCATATGATGAATAAAATTAAAAAACCTGAAAATGCTTTAAAATGGATAAATAATGCTCTTGATAAAAAAGAAGTAGTTATGGGTTTTGGTCATAGGGTATATAAAAAAGGTGATTCTAGAGTACCTACAATGGAAAAATACTTTAAAAAAGTTTCTAAAATTAAAAATGATAAAAAATTTCTTAAAATTTATGACACTGTTAAAAATGTAATGATTGAAAGAAAAGATATTCATCCTAACGTAGATTTTCCTACCGGTCCTACTTATCATTTAATGGGATTTGATACGGAATTCTTTACTCCAATATTTGTTTTATCAAGAATAACGGGTTGGTCAGCGCATATTATGGAACAACATGCGGCTAATAAACTAATTAGACCTTTATCTAAATACAGTGGAGAGAAGCATCGTAAAGTAATGCTTCTCAACCAAAGATAAAATTATTTTCCTGGGCCTTTATAAGCGCCTGCAATTTTTGCAGCGTTTTCTGCAATTTCATTAATGTTAACTGCTTCACAGACCGCAATATTACATAGAGCGCCGCTTGCTTCAGTCGCCATTTTTATTCCAGCTCCCTGTACAAAAGTTCCTTCGAATACTGCCAAAAAATCATAAGGTCCTCTTAAACCTGTGTATGAAACAAGTTTAGCTCCAACAGCTTGGGCTGCGGCTTGAGCTGCCTTTGCTCTATCAGATTTTGGATCCTTAATGAAACCTTGAAATCCTTGAGTAGTATAATTACCCAATGCATAAAATGTTGCCATAACTCCTCCTTTCAAAAGATTATTTTACTAACAGAGATGTGTTTAAGGAAGTGAATTAATTTTTATTTTTCTGAAAAGGCTTCTGACCAACTACCTTTTGTTGAAGCTTTTGAATATTCTGTAGCTCTACCTTCAAAAAAATTCATATGTTCAACGGCATTAAGCATAGTGTCTAACCATGTTAAAGGATTCTTGTTCACTTCATATATTGGTTCAAGTCCAAGTTGAATTAATCTTCTATTACCAATCCAACGAATATATTGTTTAACTTCATCTGATGTTAAACCTGTTATTGGTCCCATTTCAAATGCCAAATTTATAAAAGCATCCTCATGTGAAACAATAGTTCTGCATGCTTCATAAATTTCTTTTTTTAATTGCTCTGTCCAAATTTCAGGATTTTCCTCAATAAAAGTTTTAAATAATTTAATCATTGAATTACAGTGCAAAGTTTCGTCTCTCACAGACCAGGTAACAATCTGCCCCATTCCTTTCATTTTATTTTGTCGAGGAAAATTTAATAAAATTGCAAAACTAGCAAACAACTGTAGGCCTTCTGTAAAAGCACTAAACACCGCAACAGTTTTTGCTATATTATGATTTGATTCAACATCAAAGCCCTGCATGTAATCGTACTTGTCTTTCATTTCTTTATATTTTAAAAACGCGGAATATTCGGACTCTGGCATACCTATAGTGTCTAATAAATGTGAATAAGCAGCTATATGAACAGTTTCCATTGCAGCAAATGATGACATCATCATCAGAGTTTCGGTTGGTTTAAATACATTCATATAATGTCTTATGTAGCAATTACTAACCTCTACATCTGCCTGTGTAAAAAATCTAAATATTTGTGTTAATAAATTTTTTTCAGCTGGGTTTAAATTTTTTTGCCAATCACGCACATCATCACCTAACGGAACTTCTTCTGGAAGCCAGTGAATTCTTTGTTGCGTTAACCACGCATCATAACACCAGGGATATCTGAAAGGTTTATATACCGGGTTCCCTACTAATAGACCTGATTTCTCTTTCGAATTATTTTCTTTTTTTAATTTTACTACTGACATGACAAACACTCCTCATAGTCATTTTCTTGCTTAGATTCTTTGTTTGCTTTTTTTGTTGATAATCCATTGTTAATATTTTCCGCTCTTTGAATAGATTTAGATCTACAATAATACAGGCTCTTTAAACCTTTTTTCCATGCTTGAAAATGAATTTGATGTAATTCCTTTTTATGAACATCTGCTGGAAGAAAAATATTTATTGATTGAGCCTGAGAAACATAAGTTGTTCTGTCTGCTCCCAATTCAACTATCCATTTTTGATCTAATTCAAAAGCTGTTTTAAAAACCGCTTTTTCATGCTCTGTTAAGAAGTCCAAATGTTCAACTGAACCTTGATTGGTAGTTATTGTGGACCAAGTTTCGTCGTCATCTTTTCCATGTTTTTGCAAAATTTTTTTCAAATATCTATTTTTAACGTTATAAGAACCTGAAAGTGTTTTGTGTGTATAACTATTAGCTGCTACAGGCTCAACTCCTGGGGATGCCCCTCCACAAATTATTGAAATTGAAGCTGTGGGAGCAATGGCGGTTTTATTTGAAAATCTTTCTTTAAAACCATATTCTTCTGCATCAGGACAGCTTCCTCTCTCTTCTGCTAATTTTTTAGATGCAGAATCAACGCTTGTTTGTATATGATTAAAAATTTTATTATTCCAAACTTTACTCATTACAGATTCTAATGGTATTGAATTTTTTTGTAAAAATGAATGAAAGCCCATAACTCCCAACCCAACACTTCTTTCTCTTGCTGCTGAATATTTTGCATCTTTAAATGAATTTGGCGCTCTATTTATAAAATCTGATAAAACATTATCCAAAAATCTCATAACATCTTCAATAAAATTTGGATCATCCTTCCATTCTTCAAATGTTTCTAAATTTAATGATGACAAACAACATACTGCTGTCCTATCGTTTCCGTCTTTATCTATTCCTGTTGGTAAAGTTATTTCGCTACACAAGTTAGAAGTTTTTACATTCAGTCCAGCAAGTTTATGATGTTGGGGAATAAGTCTATTAACGGTATCTATAAAAATAATATAAGGTTCTCCGGTTTCAACTCTTGCTGTTAATAGTCGTATCCATAAATTTCTTGCAGATACAGTGGACTGAACTATTCCATCTTTAGGACTTTTTAAAGCCCATTCTGAATTAGTTTCAACAGCTCTCATAAAAGAATCTGTCACTAAAACTCCATGATGTAAATTTAGAGCTTTTCTATTAGGATCTCCACCAGTTGGTCTTCTCATTTCAATAAACTCTTCAATCTCTGGATGATCAATGGGAAGATAACAAGCGGCAGAACCTCTTCTTAAAGATCCTTGACTAATTGCCATCGTTAAAGAGTCCATTACTTTTATAAAAGGTATTATTCCTGAAGTTTTTCCAACTCTTCCTATCTTTTCTCCTATTGATCTCAAATTACCCCAATAACTTCCTATCCCTCCACCTTTTGCAGCTAACCAGACATTTTCGCTCCACAAATCTAATATGCCACTTAAACTATCTCCAGCTTCATTTAAAAAACAAGAAATTGGTAAACCTCTTTCTGTTCCTCCGTTAGATAAAATTGGTGTAGCTGGCATAAACCATAAATCACTTATGTAATTATAAATCCTTTGTGCATGTAAATTATTGTCTGCGTATATACTGGCAACGCGAGCAAAAAGATCTTGGTAAGATTCATTTTGACCTAAATATCTATCGCTCAAGGTGGCTTTTCCAAAATCAGTTAATTTTGAATCCTTAGATCTATCAATTTTTATAGTTATGCCCTTATCATTTTGAAAAAGCTCAGTGCTGGAAGTTAAAGAAAATAGATCTGGTTTTTTATCTGATTTACCCTTGTTTATAGGAAAATTATCCCTCGGATTGATTTTTTCGACAGCTTTCTCGATGGCTAATGATAGATTTTTATTCATAAATTGTTTGTTTTATTAAGTTTGTGTACAAAAACAACTATATGTTGTGTGTACTATTTCTTGATATACTACATATTTTAACAAATCAATAGAACATTATATGAACATTAATATAATAGCAAGGATAAAGTCTAAATATTGTTAAATTTCATTAGTATCAAAAAAAGAAAAAATATTAGATAAGTGGCAATGTCAGATAACGATGAAATTCATATAAATCCTCTTGGATTTAGAGAATACGATGCAAGATGGATTTATCCAAAGGATATAAATAAAGAAGGAATAAAAAACGTAGGAAAAGGTTTTGGTTCGCAAATTATTTCAAAAACAAATAAATCTCCAAGAGTAGTAGTCGGGCATGACTACAGGTCGTATAGCGAAGAAATAAAAAAAAAACTTATAGAAGGATTAATTGAAACGGGATGTAATATTGAAGATATAGGGCTAGCTTTATCTCCAACTGTGTACTTTGCTCAATTTGAATTAAAGACAGATGCGGTAGCAATGGTCACTGCAAGCCACAATGAAAATGGCTGGACTGGAATAAAAATGGGTATAGAGAAAGGATTAACACATTCACCCGATGAAATGAACGAGTTGAAGAAAATTGTTTTTGAAAAAAAATTTATAAAAGGCAAAGGAACCTATAAAGAAATAAAAGGATTTAAAGAAATATACATTAAAAATCTTATAAAAAATAAAATTAAAAAAAAGCTTAAAGTTGTTGTAGCCTGTGGTAATGGTACGGCTGGTATATTTGCTCCAAAAACATTAAGAGAAATAGGTTGTGAAGTTATCGAATTAGATTGTAATCTCGATTACAATTTTCCAAAATATAATCCTAATCCAGAAGATCTAAAAATGCTCCATGCTATAAGTAAAACTGTCAAAGAAAATAACGCTGATATAGGTTTTGGTTTTGATGGTGATGGTGATAGAGTTGGAGTAATAGATAATAAAGGAAAAGAGATTTTTTCAGATAAGGTCGGTCTTCTTATAGCAAGAAATTTAGCTCCTCTTCATAAAAAAAAGAAATTCGTAGTTGATGTAAAATCTACAGGATTATTTGAAAATGATAAAATTTTATTAGAAAATGAATGTAAAACTATCTATTGGAAAACTGGACATTCTCATATTAAAAGAAAAGTTAAAGAAATTGATGCTTTAGCGGGATTCGAAAAAAGTGGGCATTTCTTTTTTAATCATCCTCTTGGTTATGGATATGATGATGGTATTAATTCAGCAATTCAAATCTGTTATTTGTTAGATAATCAAAATAAAAAAATGTCTGAAATAATAAATGAACTTCCAAAAACATTTCAAACTCCCACTATGGCACCTTTTTGTAAAGACGAAGAAAAGTATAAGGTAGTAGAATCGTTAATTAAAAAAGTAGAACAACTGAAAAACAATAATACAAAAATTAATAATCAAAAGATCTCGAGTTTATTAACAGTAAATGGTGTACGCTTTACTTTGGAGGATGGTTCTTGGGGACTGGTTAGAGCATCTTCAAACAAGCCTTCTTTGGTGGTTGTTACAGAAAGCTCTACTTCTGATAGTGCTAAAAAAGAAATATTTCAATTCATTGATAAACTTTTACAAGATACTGGTAAAGTTGGTGATTACGATCAAAAAATCTAAATTGTAAAATATTCGTAAAACAACCTACAAGAAATGAATAAAAGAAAAATACCAAATAGTTTTCCTACCAATTTCCTATCTACTCTGTGAACAGTTTTAGCACCAATCTTTGCCATAAACATAGTAATTGGCACGAATATTAGGAATGCAGGAATATTAACAAAGCCTATACTTGTCGGAGCGTCAATATTTAAATAACTTCCAGTAATTATAAATCCTATAGCGCCAATTAATGCTATTAAAAAACCAATCGCCGCCGAACTTCCTATCGCCGTATTTATTGAATAACCGAACATTTTAAGTATTGGAGTATTAATTATTCCTCCTCCGATTCCCATTGGGGCAGACAAAAATCCTGATGAAAAACCTAAGATAATTCTTGAAAATAAATTTATTTCCCTTTTTTCTGGATTTATTTTTTCTTTAGATGTTAAAAAAATTATAGAAAAAAACATTGTCATTACTGAAAAAAACAAAATCAAACTGGCAGTTTTCAAATTTGCAGCAAATAAAGTGCCTAGAATTACTCCTAAAATTACGAACAAACCAAAAGTTTTAACAATTTTAAAATCTACAGCTTTATATTTCATATGTGTCATTGTTGAAATAATAGACGTAGGAATAATAATTGAAAAAGAAGTTCCTACGGCTAAATGCATTATAAATTCTTGATCCAATCCAATAAAATTAAAAATATAAAAAAGAACAGGAACCGTAATTAGCCCTCCACCTATACCGAATAGACCAGCCATAAACCCAACTGGTATTGCGGAAAACGCCATTATAAAAACAACAAAAATTATTTGATTCTGATCTAAATTTTCTATCATGCTATTGTTTGATTAACTTTTTCGTTATTTTGAACAACTGTCATTATGTGTTTTGCTTTTTGAAAATCTGAATCTCTAGCCATCATATTATCGCTTAAATATCTCTTCCAATTTTTAGAACCGGGTTGTCCATGGTATAATCCAACGGCATGTCGCATTATATGATTAACTTTGGTTCCTAATTTAACTTCTTTTTCTAAATATTTTAATAATTGTTCAGCAATTTCTTCACGTGTAGGATTGTTTTTTACATTAAATATTTCTTTTTCTATATCAGTTAAAAAATATGGATTTTGATATATAGCTCTTCCTATCATAACACCGTTACATATCTTCAAATGATTTTTTATTTCATCAATTTTTGAAATACCTCCATTTATAATTATTTCTAAATCAGGGTTCTCTTTTTTAATTTTATAGACCATTTCATAATTTAATTTAGGAATATTTAAATTTTGCTTTGGAGTTAATCCTTTTAGTATTGCTTTACGCGCATGTATAATAAAAGTTTTACATCCAGATTCTTTAATCTTTAAAACAAATTTATTTAAATAATCAAAATCTTCTGTATCATCAAATCCAATTCTTGTTTTAGCCGTAACTGGAATCTTGCATGAATTGACCATTTCATTAATACACTCAGAAACTAAATTTGGTTCTTTCATTAAACACGCTCCAAACTTATTCTTTTGAACTTTTTTACTTGGACATCCAAGATTAATATTAATTTCGTCATAGCCCATATCTTCAGCTATTTTTGCTACTTCAGATAATTCTTTTTTATCTGAGCCGCCTACTTGCAACGCTAAAGGTTTTTCTTCTGGGCTATATGATAGTATTTTTTTTCTATCACCATGTATTGCAGATTTTGTTGCAATCATTTCCGAATACAACATGACGTTTTTGCTTATTAACCTAAGAAAAAAACGATCATGTCTATCTGTGCAATCCATCATAGGGGCTACAGACACTATTCTTTTCATAAAAACTTTTAATTTTTTAACTTATTTTTGAAATGAATTTTATTATTATTCAGTTTTGTTTTCGTTTAATGAAGAATCTTCTTCTTTTGGTTTTTCTTCTGTCAGATCAACTTCTTCTTCTAGTTTCTTGGAAATAGCTTTTTCTGGAATTTTTCTTACTCTTTTAGATGGTAAAATAGCTGCTCCACTTTTTGAAATTTCTCCCTTATAAATTTTATTAAAATCATCATCAGCCTCGATTTCTAAATCTTCTAGTTCAGCTGGCTCATTTTGTACTTTCCTTAATTTATTAATTGCAGAATCTTCAATAGTTTTTATAGAAATCTTTCCATCTCCTATTTCTCTTAAAGCTATTACAGTATTTTTATCATTTTCCTCAGGCACCGTTGGTTTTTCTCCTGAGTTAAGCTGAGCTGTTCTTTCTTTTGCTAATAGTACTAAATCGTACTGACTATCTATTTTTTCTAAACAATCTTCTACTGTAATTCGAGCCATAAGATGTGCAATAATTAATGAAAAGTATGAGCAAAATCAAGTTTTATTTTGAGGAACTGGTTCATATTTTTTTTTAAAAATTAATACAAGAGCTATTGATATTACTGTGTAAACTGAACATAAGACGGCTATATCTTCTATTGAAAAACTTAAATCAATTAATAATCCAAAGACAACAGTTGCTAAAGCAGTTGAAAAAACCATAAGTGAACCAGTTAAAGCTTTAATAGATCCCAAATATCTGGTTCCATAAATTTCAGCCCATAAAGAGGACAACAAAACATTGGTAAGGCCATTTGTCACTCCTAAAAGACCCATAAAAATAAAGGCAGTGTATGAATCTTTTAATATTATAAGTGTAATTAAACTTAATAGTAGCGGAATATTAAGAATTGGTAATAGTTTTCTACTTGTAAATTTATCAACTAATAGTCCTGATAAGAATAAAGTTATAACGGTAAGAACTGAATA
>CABYJR010000011.1 GCA_902519445.1 uncultured Pelagibacteraceae bacterium | reverse complement strand
CTTCAGTGCGCCTGAACCCTGTTCTGTAGATACATAACTGTCAGCAATTATTTTTACCGATCTATTAATAATCGGTATTAATATTTTTTTTCCTATAAATATTTTATATCTATCATCTTTAGGATTAACAGCTACAGCAGTATCTCCTAATAAAGTTTCTGGTCTGGTAGTAGCAATTGTAATAAAACTATTTTCTCCTTCAATTTTATATTTTATATAGTACAGATTTGATTGAACTTCTCTTTGTTCTACTTCTAAATCAGAAATTGCTGTTTCTAATTTTGTATCCCAATTAACTAATTTTGTATCTTTGTAAATAATTTTCTTATTATAAAGCTGAACAAAAGTTTTTGTAACAGCCTCTGATAAATCTTTATCCATTGTAAATCTATTTCTCGACCAATCGCAAGAGCAACCTAGTTTTTTAAGTTGATTTAAAATTTTATCACCAGATTCCTTTTTCCAATTCCACACTTCTTTAATAAATTTTTCTCTTCCAATTTGACTTTTATAAATTCCTTTTTCTGAAAGTTTTTTCTCAACAACAGCCTGTGTAGCTATTCCTGCATGATCTGTTCCTGGTTGCCATAAAGTTTCGTATCCGTTCATTCTATGAAAACGAATAAGCAAATCTTGTAATGAATTATTTAAAGCGTGACCCATATGTAAACTGCCAGTTACATTTGGAGGAGGTATAACTATAGAAAAATGTTTTTTCTTATTCTTTGTAGGTTTAAAAAAATCGTTTTTTTCCCAATAGTTGTATATCTCGTTTTCTATGCTAGTGTGGTTGTAATTTGAATTTTCCATCTTACTTAAAGATACAATAATTTGGTATAATACAAAGAATTGATTGAATCAATTTTATTAAAATTGGCCACGTGGCGGAATGGTTACGCAGAGGATTGCAAATCCTTCCATCCCAGTTCGATTCTGGGCGTGGCCTCCAAATTTTCAGTTGTTTTGTTGTGAAAAAAAAGTATCTTGCTATTATTCTATTATTCCTCGGTAGCTCAGTTGGTAGAGCAGTTGACTGTTAATCAATTGGTCGCAGGTTCGAGTCCTGCCCGAGGAGCCAACTTGATTATCCAGTTTTCTTTTCCAAAGTTCTCGTATTTTTTAAAACCTGAAATATCTTTTCCTTTTGACTTTCATCAAGGTTAGCAAATAATTTTGCCAAAAAAGAATAGTTAAGATCAATTTCTTTTTTTTCACCTAATGGCGAAACTTCATTACTTGTATTTGATCCCTGGTATAAAGGAAAATCTTCAAAAAAGAATACTACTGGCACTTTAAGAAAATTTGCAAGCTGCATAATTCTTAGAGAGCTAATTCCATTAGTTCCTTTTTCGTATTTTTGAATTTGTTGGAAAGTTACGTTGATTGCTTGTGCTACTTTTGTTTGAGTTAAACCTAGTGACAATCTTCTCATTCTAAGTTTTGAACCTAAATGACGGTTAAAATTTGATTCCATATCGTTCCCCCTCTAATGAACTTGGATTTAATTTGATCAAATTGAACATTAAATTGACTTTTAATGCAACAATTAAATTTAATTTTTTTATAAGAAAAACTACATAAACTGGGGTGTGTCGACCCAAATTATAATCAAATTAGTATGAGATTTTTTACAAAAATGTCTTGACTTATATGAGGTTTTTGTACTTAAAAAAAAAATATAAAAAGTTACTCAATTAAAAGCAATCTATATTCCCAATTTCCTTTTTTTTTAAACGATGCTTTAACCCAATTCAAAGTATCTTCGTCATACCAAACATCTGTATTTAATTTTTTATCCTTAGCTAATTTTTTATCTACAGAAGAAAAGTTAAAATGTAGTGTATTATAAATTTTATCACCTATTTTTAAACTTTCCTTACCTATGAAAGTAACTTTTTGCTTAATAATTCTCCCTGAAACTGCACTTATTTGGGCTTCGGCCTTTACAAGGCTGTGATTCCACCATGTTCCCAATAAATAATCTGTTGGAACTTTACCTTTAAAAGAAGATCCATCAATAACCAGCTTGTCATCTTCTAACTTTATAATTACATATTTTTCTTTACCATTTTGATTTGTTTTAGAATTAAATTTTACTAATTGTCCGTCTTCAAAATACTCCGTTCCTTTGACATGATATTTATATAAAACAACACCAAGTTTTTTTATTTTAAAATTAATTTCGCTTTCAACTTGTAATTTATTATCATCTCTTTTAAATGAAAATATATGTTGCCCAATATGTTTATTATTTCTAAAAATATCAAATTCAATTCTCTTTAAATTATCATAATGTTGCACATGAGAATTGGCGGTAATTGGTAAAAATAATAAAAAGATTAAGATATAAATTTTATAAATTCTGAACATTTTATATCTGAACTTATAAAATTTGACTTAAAAATAACTTAGTTCTATCACTTTTAGGATTTGCAAAAAATTGTTTAGTGGGTTGCTTCTCAACAATCATACCTTCATCCATAAAAATAACTTCATCAGCAACTTCTTTAGCAAAACCCATTTCGTGAGTAACTACAATCATTGTCATTCCAGCTTTTGCTAAATTTACCATTGCATCTAAAACTTCTTTTATCATTTCAGGATCTAATGCTGATGTAGGTTCGTCGAAAAGCATTATTTTTGGTTTCATACATAATGCTCTAGCAATTGCACATCTTTGTTGTTGTCCACCTGATAATTGGCCTGGAAATTTTTTTGCTTGATCAACTATTTGAACTTGTTCTAATTGCTTCATAGCTAATTCTTCAGCTTCTTTTTTAGGCATTTTTTTTACCCAAATTGGAGCTAAAGTGCAATTATCTAATATTGATAAGTGCGGAAATAAATTAAACTGTTGAAAAACCATTCCAACTTCCGCTCTAATCTTTTCAATATTTTTTGTGTTTTCTGTAAGTTCGGTGCCATCAACTATTATTTTTCCTTTTTGATGCTCTTCTAATCTATTTATACATCTAATTAAAGTCGACTTTCCTGAGCCTGAAGGACCGCATACAACAATTTTTTGCTTGGAAGAAACTTGAAGATTTACATTTTTTAGAACTTGAAATTCGCCAAACCATTTATTTACTTCTTCCATTTGTATAATTTTATCTGACATAAATTTTATCTATCTGTTTTATATCTCTTTTCTAATCTCTGACTATATCTACTCATAGAATAGCAAATAATCCAAAAAACAACACCTGCAAATACATAGCCTTCCGCTGCAAAACCAAGCCATTTAGGATTTGTCTTTGCCATGTCTATCATACCAACTAATTCTAATAATCCTACTACTAAAATCAAAGGTGTATCTTTTACTAAAGCTAAAAAAGTATTTGCTATACCCGGAATAACTAATTTTAAAGCTTGCGGCATTATTACAAGTAAATGTAATTTCCAGTAACCCATTCCTAAAGATTTTCCTGCATCGTATTGACCTCTAGGTAAAGCTTGCAGGCCTCCTCGAATTACTTCAGCCATATATGCTGCCTCAAATAGTGTTATAGCAATTATAACTCGTATAAGTTTATCCATATATGTTCCGTCAGGTAAAAACATCGGAAACATTACTGATGCCATAAATAAAACTGTAATTAATGGAACGCCTCTCCAAAATTCTATAAAACCAATAGATGAATATCTTGTAACAGGCGCGGAAGATCTTCTTCCTAATGCTAAAAATATACCTACAGGAAAACAGAAAATTAATGCAAAAATTGAAATAATAAATGTAAGTGAAAGCCCTCCCCAAGAATTAGTTTCGACCCATTTCAAACCAAAATTTCCTCCTGAAAGCAAATTGATCATTATGAACGGAAAAACAAATAATAAGAATATAACTAGATATTTCTTATATTTTTGTGGAGAAACAAATAAAAGAATTACTAATCCAATTAGTAGTACAAAGGTAGTATTTATTCGCCAAATTTCAGTCAGCGGATACATTCCGTATATAAAGCGTGGAAGCCAAATTTTAATAAATATCCAACAAGCACCATCGCCTGTACATTCTTCCTTAGTTTCTCCAGAAAAATTGGCATCAAAAAATAGCCAATCAAGTATAGGAGGAATAGATAAAATTAAAGAAAAAATTATTAATATACTTAATAGCGAATTAAACCAATTTGAGTTTAAATTTTTATTTAATCTATCAAGATTTTTGTTACCTGAATAATCAATTCTTATATAGTGCAATCCAAGAAAACAAAAAATAAGTGGTGTTAAATAATTTAGCCATCTTGGTAGAAATGAAGTTAGATTGAATCCAAAAAAAGAATTAAGTAATAAATCGACCACTCCTAAAACAAAAAGAGATGCTCCTAATCCAACAAATAGACTAATTTTTTCTATACTTGGTTTTCCCAAAAAATCTAAGTTTTTTATCATTTTTCCTTAATAGCTATTTTTTTGTTATACCAATTCATAAAAATTGAAATTGAAATACTCAAGCTTAGATATGTAAGCATAGTTATAGAAACAATTTCTATCGCCCTGCCAGTTTGCATCATGGCAGTACCTGCAAAAACTAAGACCAGATCAGGATATGCTATTGCTGCAGCTAAAGATGAATTTTTGGTCAAATTTAAATATTGATTAGTTGTAGGCGGTATAATTATCCTTAAAGCCTGTGGCATTACTACTAATTTAAGAGTTTGTCCGGGTGTTAATCCTAATGAACCAGCTGCCTCTTTTTGCCCTTTTCCTACTCCCATAATGCCTGCCCTAACACACTCAGCTATAAACGTTGCTGTATATAATGACAAAGCTGCTGCAAGAGCCATTAATTCAGGAGGAATACTTACTCCACCACGAAAACCATAAATTGTGTCAGACAGCTGTATAAGTTCTGGATGATCAAAACTTAATGTAACTCCACCAATTAAAAAAGATAAAAGCGGTAAAATTATTAATAGACTTAAAGATATTGCTAAAACCGGCAATTGTTTACCCTGATTTTCTTGTAATTTTCTAGCGTAATTTCTGACAAATATAATACTTATTATTACAGCGATAACTGAATATAAAAATATGTTTAAATTGTTCCAAATAAAAGCAGGAACATACCATCCTTTAATTGTTAAGTAAGAAAATCCCAAAAGAATCTCGGAATTTTGTGGTAATGGTAGAAGTCTAAGTACAGCAAAATACCAAAAAAATAATTGTAGTAATAAAGGAATATTTCTAAATATTTCTATATACCATTCTGAAACTTTATAAATTAAATAATTAGAGGATAATCTGGAAATTCCTACAACAACTCCTATGATTGTTGCAAAAAATATACCTATAGAAGCAACTAAAATTGTATTTAAAAGACCGACTAAATAGGCTCTAGCGTAAGAACTGGATCCACTATATTCAATTAACGAAAATTGAATATCGAAAGATGATTCTTCTCCTAAAAATCTTAAACCAAAATCAATTCCTCTGTTATCCATATTAACAGAAGCGTTGAATGCAAAAAAACCAAATATAAAGACTATCGCTACTACTGTAATAAACTGCGGTAAAAATCTTTTTAATTTTTTATTACCTTCGAATGTACCTATTAAACTCTTAGTTGTATTTTTGATATCCATTGGAATTTGTACAATAAAAAAAAGGGCCAGATAAATCCAGCCCTTTTTTTATAAACTATTTAAATAAAATTATCTTGCTGGTGGAACATAAAGTAATCCGCCTTTTGTCCAAAGTTGATTTGGACCTCTATTAGGCAAGATACCTGGGTCAGCTATATTTCTCTTGTAGCTTTCACCATAGTTACCAACTTGAGTAATTATATTGTAGCTCCAGTCATTACCTAATCCCAAAGCTGCTCCTAATTCTCCTTCAGATCCAACAAGTCTTTTGATAGCTGGATTTTCTGAAGATTTCATAGAAGAAGCATTTGAAGAAGTAATTCCATATTCTTCAGCTTCAATCATTACGTTTAAAGACCAACGAACTATATCTTCCCAAACGTTATCACCTTGACGAACAACAGGGCCTAAAGGCTCTTTTGAAATCGTTTCAGGTAATACTATGTGTGCGTCTGGATCTTTCATTTTAGTTCTTTGAGCAGCTAAACCAGATTTATCAGTTGTGTATGTATCACAACGTCCTGCATCGTAAGCTGCAACAACTTCGTCGGCTTTTTCAAAAGCTACTGGTTCATAAGAAATACCTTTTGAATTAAAGAAATCTCTCATGTTTAACTCAGTTGTTGTACCTATGTTTGTACAAGCTGAGATTCCACTTTTAAATTGGCTAGTAGAAGTAATTCCAGAATCTTTTCTAACCATAAAACCTTGTCCATCGTAAAAATTTACTCCAACAAAAGTTAAACCAATGTCAGCATCACGAGACAACGTCCAAGTAGTATTTCTAGATAAAATATCGATTTCACCAGATGTCAAAGCAGTAAATCTTTCCTTAGCACTTAAAGGATAAAATGTTACTTTATTCGCATCACCTAGTACTGCAGCAGCAACTGCTCTGCAAACATCGACGTCAACGCCTGTCCAGTTATTTGATGCATCAGCATTAGAAAAACCAGGAAGACCTTGAGAAACACCACATCTAACAGTATCTTTTTTGATAGTGTTTTTTAGAGTTTTTGATTTCTTAGCAGCCATTGCTTCTGTTCCGATCGAGAACACCACAGCAAATACAGCTAGAAAAGAAAACAAACTTTTTAATGTTCTTTTCATTATTTTCCTCTTTTATTGTTAACAATATTTAAGCAAATAGTTTTATTAATTGCTTAAAGTTATGAAAGTAATATGATTTATATATTCGTTGAGATCAAACTTTTACTTGCTTAACCTGTCACAAGATATAGTGAATTAATATATAATCTTCCAAAATATCGTTTTATACAACCTATTATCGCGCGTTATTTAGCCGTAAACTATGATTGTTTTTTTTCATTAGCTAAATGACGATCTACAAAAGCACAAACTGTACATTTTGGATTTCTAACAGCTTTTATTTCTCCATGAAGTAAATCAAGAACTGAAGTTACGTAAGAAAAAAATCCTTTATCATCTCTTTTAACTTCAGCCCATCTTGCATTCATTTGAAATGTGTTGCTTCCTTTTTTGTGGTCAATAACTTGGTTTGGACTAAAACAAAATAGACCTAATGTTTTAACTGGAGATATTATTTTCTCTTTGTCGCTTGGATTTTCTAACATTAAAGCATAACTGTGCAATTGTGCTGAATACATTGGAGCCTTATCGAGGCTCATACTTGAGGTTTTGAAATCAACAACTGTATAAAAATTTTTGTGTTTTATGTACGCATCTAATTTTCCTCTTAAAATAAAAGGTCTTTTTTTGTTATCATATAAAGTTTCGGATTTAATAATTCTGTCTGAATTTTCAGTTATAACAACACCTTCATCAAGATTTTCAGATATAGATTTACTACTTTTGCCTTGATAATATTTTTTTTGGCAAATATCTAAAAGTGAGAAAACTGGTGGAAAAAATGATGCATATTTAAGATTGTTTACAATTTTATCATAATAACATTTTTTACATCCTTCAAAACCAAAAGCAAATTCGCTTGGCGATAAAGTAAACACTTTCATTAATCCCCTCTAATGGCGCGCCCTGGAGGATTCGAACCTCCGACCCTCGGTTTAGAAAACCGATGCTCTATCCAGCTGAGCTAAGGGCGCTCAAGATATCTATTTAAACCTGATATTAAAAATACTCAATATAAAAAATTAAATTTATAACTATTTCGATAAAGATTTAATTTTATTAACTAATTCTGTGTTTATTTCTCTAGGACCTTTGTTTAAGCGATTTTTATGTCGTCTCTCACCTGGTAAGCGAACACCTTCCATTGATTTCATTTTACTAAAAAATTCATCGGCATGTTTATCCCAATTTGAACCAGCTACTTTCTCAGGAGATATAGCTAAAATAAATTCTCCTCCGCTTGGTGGGCCCCCATCTTTATTATCTTTTGCAGCAGTCTCATAACTAAATGTTTCACCAACCAGAGCTCCTGCTAACAATTCTACCATCATAGCAATTGCTGAACCTTTATATCCTGCAAATGGAAGTAACACTCCTCCGCTTCCTTTAACTATTTCTTTTGGATCTGTTGTATCTTTTCCATCTTTATTAATACCTGTTCCTAGAGGAACTTTTTTTCCATCTCTTGCAGCAACCATAACATCCCCCATAGCCATGGACGATGTTGCCATATCATAAACCACTGGAGTTTTTCCTGGACGTGGCCATGCAAATGAAATGGGATTAGTTCCAAATAATGCTTTCTTTGCTCCTGCTGGAGCTACAAGTGGCATATATGATGTGCAAGCAAAACCAACCAATCCTTCTTCCGCGATAGCTTCTGTTTCAGGCCAAAGGGCTGCCATATGATGTGAATTAGTAATAGCCAAAACTGCTACTCCTGTTTCCTTAGCCAGTTTAATTAATTCAGGTAAACCAACTTTTAATACCATTGGTGCAAGTGCGTTATTACCTAAAACTTTAATTATACTTGGTGAAATTTTTTTTACTTCAGGTCTTGCTTTGCCGTTTACTTTTTTACTTTTTAAAGCAGCAACATAAGCAGGTAATCTAAATAAACCATGGGAATGAGAGCCATCTCTTTCGGCTCTCATTAATGTGTCTGATAAAATATTTGCGTTTTCCTCGTCGCAACCATTAGCTAATAAAGTCTTTTTAGCTAAATCGTGAATTTCTTTTAAAGATAATGAAATTGTAGCCACATAAATATTAAATCTTATTTATGCTTTCTTTTCAAATCCTTTTTTTAGCAACCTTTGAATGATGTTGAAATATTTTTAATTAAATCAAAATATAAGTTTTTACCTTTATCTAAGTTGGCACCTAGTGGGTCTAAAACTCCAGTTTTTATCCCTGTATCTTTAGCAATTGATTTAATTATATCAGGATTAAATTGTGGTTCTGAAAATATACAATTTACTTTTTCATGCTCTATAACTTCTCTTATTTCAGCCAATTGTTCAGCTCCGGGTAATACATCAGGATTAACTGTCAATGCTCCCAAAAGATTTATACCAAATCTATCTTCGTAATAATGATAAGCATCATGAAAAGCTACAAATCTAAGATCTTTATTTGTATCTTTTTTTACATTTTTAATTAATTTATCAAGATCTGATAAAGCTTTTTTAGAATTTTTTTCATAAATTGATGCATTTTTTGAGTCTAACTCAGATAATTCTTTTGTAATTACTTTTACCATTAATTTTGCATTTTCTGGATCAAGCCATATGTGGGGATCATACTCACCATGTCCATGATCATCATGCCCATCATGTTCATCTTCTTCGTGTTTATGTTCATCTTCTTCGTGTTTATGTTCATCTTCTTCGTGTTTATGTTCATCGTGGTCGTGTTCATCAAAAATGTTTTTATCTCTAAATTTTAATTTCTTTATCCCTTTAACTTCTAAAAACTCTATTTTTTTTGCCTTCTTAGATATTGTATCTAGTGGTTTTTCTAAAAAATTTTCTAACCCTTCTCCAATCCAAAAAATTATATCTGCATTTTCAAGCATTTTTGCATGAGAAGGTTTAAGTTGGAAACTATGTGGAGAACTATAGCCATCAACGATTACGTCAGGAGATCCTACTCCATCCATAATATAACTGGCCAATGAATGAATTGGTTTAATAGATGTTACAACTTTAATTTCAGCTTTAGCTGTTGCAATAAAACTAAATAAAGCAATTATAGAGATAACAAGGGGTAATTTTTTTAAATTTGCCATGTTTTTATTGTGTAATAATAATGTTATAATATAACAATGCGTTATAATGTAACAATTGAAAGAAAACAAGAATTAAAATGGGCTTAGAAAATAACAAATTTCTAGTAAAATTAGAAAATACCGGTGTGTTTCAAAACAACAAATGGTTGGTTAAAGGTGTTTCGCTTGAAGTTGAAAAAGGAAAAATAGTTACTTTGATTGGTCCTAATGGATCTGGAAAAACAACGACAGCAAAAATTGCACTTGGACTGTACAAAAATATACAAGGTAAAGTTGATAAATTTACAAAAAAAATTGGATACGTTCCTCAAAAAATTTCAATAGATTGGACCTTACCTATTCGAGTGTTAGATTTTATGTTGTTAACCCAAAATCTAACTGATGATGAAATAACTGATGCTTTAAATTTAACTGGAGTAGAGCATTTAAAAAATAATAATTTAAGGAATTTATCAGGCGGTGAATTTCAAAGAGTTTTAATTGCAAGAGCTATAGCAAAAAAACCAGATCTTTTAGTATTAGATGAACCTGTGCAAGGCGTAGATTTTAAAGGAGAAATTGCTTTGTATGAATTAATCAAAACAATATCTGATAAATTAAACTGCGGAATATTATTAATTTCCCATGATTTGCATGTAGTTATGTCAGCAACTGATTATGTTGTATGCCTAAACGGACATGTTTGTTGTTCAGGAACACCACAAGCTGTTGCAAATAATAATAAATATAAAGAATTGTTTGGAGATCGTGCATCGACAATTTTGTCAGTATACGAACATCGCCACGATCATACTCATTCACCTGATGGAACAATTAAAAGGAAACAATAAATGTTTGATGATTTTTTTATAAGAGCGTTAGTAGCAGGTCTTGGCGTTGCACTTGTAACAGGTCCACTTGGATGTTTTATAATTTGGAGACGACTATCATTCTTTGGTGATACATTAGCTCATTCTGCTTTATTAGGTGTAACCTTAGCTTTTTCTTTTGATATAAATATAGCCTTCTCAGTCTTTATTATCTCATCTGCAATTGCATTAATTTTATTAAAATTACAAAAAACAACTAATTTACCTGGTGATGCTTTACTTGGTCTCTTAGCCCACTCTTCTCTTGCTGTGGGATTAGTGGTTATAGGATTTTTGTCATTTATAAGGTTTGATATTATGGGCTTATTATTTGGAGATATATTAGCAGTTACCGAGAATGATTTAATTATTATATGGGTTGGTGGTGCATTAATTTTATTTGTACTTAAATTAATTTGGAAACCTTTATTTGCATCAACTGTTAATTATGAATTAGCAGAAGCTGAGGGAATGAAACCAGAAAGAGTTAATGCAATATTTACAATTTTAATGGCAGCTATAATTGCAATTTCAATTAAAATGGTTGGTTTATTGCTAATAACGGGAATGCTGATAATCCCGGCAGCAATGGCGAGAAATATTTCAAATAATCCAAAACAAATGGTTTTATTTTCAATTATAGGTGGTTTGCTATCTGTGGTAATGGGTTTGTTTGGATCGCTAGAAATTAATACTCCTTCAGGTCCATCAATAATAACTGCTGGATTAATATTATTTATATTATCTTTAATTAAAATAAAGAGGTTGTCTCAATTGAATAATTAATAAACGATTGATAAAAGAACTTATGGTACAAAAACAAGAATACTTATCAAAAAATCAAAAAATAGTTTTAGACCACGTTGAAAAAGCCAATCAACCTCTTAAGGCTTATTCGATATTATATAATGTTCAAAAAAAAGGATTAAAAGCACCTCTACAAGTATATAGAGCTTTAGATAAATTGGTTGAAATAGGTAAAATTCATAAAATTGAAAGCAGAAATGCTTTTGTAGCGTGTAAAAACTCAAATTGCATAGTTTCTAATGCAACAGCTTTTTCAATTTGCGAAAGTTGTGAAAAAGTCACTGAAATAAACAATTCAAAACTTTCTAAATATCTAAGTAATTTTGAAGACAACTCAGGAATGAAATATAGCAAATACAACTTAGAATTCTTTGGTTTGTGCAAAAAGTGCAAAAACAAATAAAATAATAAAAATTTAATTTAAAAAGATAGTAAGGACTGTTGACTTTAGTCGAATAAAAAATAAGTTGGATCCTAACCTCAAACAATTCTAAAAATTACTTTATTTAATTCTAGACTAATCCTACTAAAAGTTTACAAGGACCTTGTATTCAAAATATGGAACTTACCTTATTATACACAATTGTAGGCTTCGGTTTAGCGGGATGGTCTGTAATTGCTAACGACTCAATTCAAACACTAGGTACTTTTATTGCTTCAAAAAAGAAGTGGTTTAAATGGTATACGTTGGCAGCCTCTGCATCTTTTATGATGGCTGTTGTATTGATTTATGGCTGGTGGGCTTATGATGGAGATATTTCGTTTGGAAGATTAACAAGAATTCCTTACCAAGAAATTCAATGGTATCACGCTGTAGCACCTGGAATATTATTATTGCTAACAAGAATTGGAATACCAGTATCAACTACTTTCTTAGTTCTTTCAGCGTTTGCTTCAACGGTTGTTTTAGAAAAAATGCTTTTAAAGAGTGTTGTGGGTTATGGCCTTGCTGCAGTTGCTGCTTATGTTTGCTGGATTGTCATTTCTAAATTTATTAATGAAAAATTTGATGAAATTACCACTGGCTGGAAAATTTCTTTTTGGCGAAATGCGGTTTGGGTAAGTTCAGCCTATTTATGGGCAGCTTGGCTTTCTCATGATGTTGCAAATATTGCTGTTTATCTACCAAGACAACTTGATCTTTCATTGTTATTAATTGTTGTAACTTATTTTACAATTCTTCTTTTTTATATTTTCTACATACAGGGTGGACGGATCCAAACAGTAGTTTTGGAAAAAACTGGAACTAGATATGCACGATCAGCAACCATTATTAATACCATTTATGCTGCGGTTCTTTATTACTTTAAAGAACTAAACGATCTACCAATGTCGACAACTTGGGTTTTTGTAGGATTGTTGTGCGGAAGAGAACTTGCAATTTCTACGATGAATAAAGAATATAAATTCAAATACGTGTTCCCACTGATTGGTAAAGACTTTATTAAAATGGTCTTTGGATTAAGTATTTCGGTTGGAATTGTATTAGCTATTCACTATATAATTATTCCTACCGGCTTTGGTTTAGAATAAATCGTTATTTAAAATTTTTCCAATTAATTTTTAAAGGTTTTTCTTCGCATATTGTATCGATCATGCTGATCATTAAGGGAAGTGTTTTATTATCAAAATCTTTTTTTATCTTTGGTCCAATTTCTAATGCAAGATCGGCTCCCTCAACAGTAATGTTAGGCATTTTTGTTTTTTTTGCTTCTTGAAATGTCATACCTTGTCCTAAGTGTTCTCCCATTTTACTATTTCTTCCACCATCAGCACTTACATATAAATCACCAATTCCGGCAAGCCCTATAACTGTTTCCTTTTTTCCTTTTAATTTTTCAACAAAGGTAATCATTTCATAGATAGATTCTTGCATAAGGGCCGCTGCAGTATTTAAATAATTTTTTTCTTTTGATTGCTTTGCATCGCATAAACCTTGGGATGCTCCGACTGCCATTGAGAATATATTCTTAATTGCTGCACATGTTTCAACTCCAACAACATCGTCAGATGTGGACACGTGATAGTAATCAGTTGAAACTAATTTAGAAATTTTCTCTGCTATTTTAATATCATTATTAGCAAAAACTACTGCAGTATGAGCTTTGTTAGCTAAGTTCTTTGCTAAACAAGGACCTCCTGCAGCAGAAATATTTGTTTCTTTCATCCCATTCTTCTTAAGCAATCTTTCCATTTTATGAGCTAGGACCTCATAATTATTATTATTAATAGCTAGTCCTTTGGTAAGTATTAAAATAGGCACATTACTTTTTAGTACTTTACTTATTTCATTTGAAGCCCACTCAACTCCTTTGGAGACGACAGCTATCACAATAAGATCGATCTTTTTATTAATTTCCTCTTTTAATTTTTCAAATTTAAAAAATTTAACATTTTTTTTCACTTCGCAATCTAAAGCAGGATGTTTTTTTGTAGAATTAATTTTATCAACAAAATCATTCTCTAAATGAGTTCCTACAATAGAAACTGAATGCTCATTATCAGAACATGGAAAAGAAAATGCTGTTCCCATTGAGCCTGCCCCTAAAATTAATATATTTGCCATAAATTATTCTCTAAAAATAAACTTTTTAATTAAATATATCACTGTAATTATTTCAATTTTAGCCAATATCATAAAAAGGATTAGTGACATCTTTGTGAATCCATTTAAATCCAAAAAATTTAAATTATCCATACCATATAACGCTGAACTTACTGTATTTGTAAGTGTTAAAATGGACAATTTAAAAGAATTTTCAAATGACAAATAATCAAAAGCAAGGATGCTTGATAAAATAAATATAGAAATTATAAAAGCAAGAAATACTAGGAAGGCTATTTTCACATCTTGGTCATCAATTTTTGTCTCTGAATTATATAAATTTTTATCAATAACATTAATAGGTTTTACAAAACGGTAAATTTCTTGATATGAAATTTTAAGAAGAATATAAATTCGCGTATATTTAAAACCTGAAGATGTTGATATCAAGGAACCTCCAATTATAGCTAATAATATAAAAAATAAGGATAAATCTAAATCTGAAGAATACGTCGAAATTCCTGAGGTTGAAATAGAGGATGTCATCGCAAATAAAACATTAGCAAATCCTTCATCTGGGATTACCAAGAAATAAAAAAATAAGCTTAGGGATGCAATTAATAAAAATAAATGTAGGTCTTCGTAATGATTTTTAAATAAAAATTTTCTAGTTATAACATCATATAATAAAAAGAAATTAAATATTGGGAATAATAAAGTTAATGAAAAAACAAATGTTTGAAGATCATTTCTTAAAATGTCAGTTAAATTATCATTTGGAATAAATCCACCAGACGAGATAGTTGTAAAAGATAGATTAACAGAATCAAGTAGTCTTAGACCCATTATACTATATAAAAAAATGATAAAGATGGTAGTAGAAAAATAAATAAGCAGAATTTTAATAAAATTAGAGTTAAAATTATTATAAAAATTTAAACCAGAAGCTCCACCGGGAATTAAGTAAGCAGGCTTTATTTTAATTTGCTTTGATCCAATTGTTCCTATTATTACAAGCAAAAATAATAATCCACCCATCCATTGTGAACTAGATCTCCATAAAAGAAGTGGCTCATCAATATCATTTATATTATAAATTATAGAAAAACCCGTAGTAGTAAATCCAGATACTGATTCAAAATAAGCATTTAAAAATCCTATGTCATAAATACTTAAAACATATGGAATGCTAATTAAAACAGGTATTAATAAAAAACTTAGTAAAATAAAAATTATTTGATCAGTAAGAACAATATCTTTGCTGTGATTTCGTCCAATAAAAAAGAATAAACCACCAACAAAAAATGATATCCCGAATGTGATTAAATAAGAATTTAGACCTATAATAAAATCAAAATAAATTGAATAAAAAATATTTATTATAGACAGAAGGGCTACAAGCAATATGTAGATCCCTAAAAAAAATAGTATACCTTTATAATTCATTAAATTAATGAACTTATTCTAAATAAACTTTCTACTTTTTCTAAATGTTCTCTCTTAGTTAAAAATACGACTAAATCTTTCTTTTCAAAAACAAAGTCTGACTTAGGTATTATTACTTCTTTTTTTCTTACAATTGCTCCTATTCTAATTTCTTTAGGAAGGTTGGATTCTTTAATTGATTTGCTAATTAGTTCAGAAGTCTCAAGCACTTCGGCTTCGATAAATTCATACTCTCCATCTAAAAGAGTATAAACTGTCTCGATAGTTCCTTTGTGAACATGCTTTAATATTGTTGATACTGTTGTGTGTCTTGGATCAACTAAGTCATTTATTTTTAATGAAGATTGAAGCAAACTATAATTTTGTTTAGTTACAAGAGCTATCGTTCTTTTATTAGGATTGTTTTTTTCGGCAAGAACACTTAGCATAATATTATCTTCATCATCATTTGTTAGTGATAAAATAGTTTCAGCTTCTTCTATGTTAGCTTCTTTTAAAACATCTTCATCGAGACCATCGCCGTTAATTACAATTGTATTATTAAGTTCATTAGCAATATATTCGGCTCGTTCTTTATTTTTTTCTATTATTTTTACTCTAACTCCCTCAGAATCAGTTTCTAAATTTTTAGCAAGGTTAAACCCTATATTTCCTCCTCCTACTATTAGGATCTTTTTAGCCATTTTTTCTTCATGGCCAAATGCAGAAAGGGTTTTGTTAATTTGTGTAGCATTAACTACAACAAAAGCTTTATCGTTAACTAGTATTTTGTCTTTCTTTTTTAATATCAAAAACTTTTCACCTCGTATTACTCCTAAAACATTCGCTTTTAGGTCAGGAAATCTTTGTGTAAGTTTACTTAATTCGGTATTAACAAGGGGGCATTTTTTATCTATGTCGATTTCTAAAACTTTAATTTTTCCACCTGCAAAAGGAACACTATCCAACGCTCCAGGAGCTTCTAGTTTCCTTTGTAAGGATCTCGCTACTTCAAGCTCTGGAGAAATAATTACATCAATAGGAAGATTAGATTCTCCATAAAGTTTCCCCCATTTACCTCCTAAAAATTCTTGACTTCTAACACGGGCAATTTTTTTATTTATTTTAAAAATTGAATAAGCTACTTGGCAAATAACCATATTTGTTTCGTCGTTTTGTGTTACTGCAATGATCATGTCAGCATCTTCTGCTCCAGCCTTTTCTAAGACTGAAGGAAATGTAGCTCTTCCTACTACACCTTTTACATCTTGAGTGTCATTAATTTTTTGAATAAATTCACTTGATTGATCAATGACAGTTATTGAATGACCTTGTGCTGACAATTGTTTCGAAATAGAAAAACCGACTCTACCGGCTCCACATATAATTATATTCATTTAATTAACGCCTTTAACTCCAAGAGTTTTTAATTTTCTGTGAAGAGCTGATCTTTCCATACCAATAAATTCAGCTGTTTTTGATATATTGCCTTTATGTTTTTTAAGTTGTGACGTTAAGTAGTTTTTTTCAAATTGTTCTCTTGCTTCTTTAAGAGGAAAAGAAAGGACATTTTCATATGAATCTAAATTTTTAGAAGAGCTTTTTTGTGTTAAAGCATCTTGAACAAGTTGATTAATATTATTTGAATTTTCATTTACAGATAAAATTGATATTCTTTCAACTAAATTTCTTAACTCTCTTACATTTCCTGGCCAATTATAATTATAATATAGATCAAAATCTGTATCTAATTTTACTTCATTAAAACCATTGAGCTCTGCTATTTTCTTAGAGAAGTAATTCAATAAATCTGGGATATCTTCGGTGCGATCTTTTAAAGGTGGCAGAAAAATAGGAACAACGTTTAGTCTATGATACAAATCTTCCCTAAAGTTACC
Organism: uncultured Pelagibacteraceae bacterium; assembly: GCA_902519445.1. Classification (GTDB taxonomy): domain Bacteria; phylum Pseudomonadota; class Alphaproteobacteria; order Pelagibacterales; family Pelagibacteraceae; genus AG-414-E02. The sequence continues at coordinate 6,735 of CABYJR010000011.1, read as the reverse complement.
ATTGTCAACTTCTTCTCTAATATTTTTACTTGACGTACTAATAATTCTAACATTAACATTAATCTCTTTAGATCCGTTTACTCTTTTAAATTTTTGGTCAATTAAAACTCGCAATATTTTTGCTTGGGTTTCTAAAGGTATCTCAGTAACTTCATCAATTAATAATGTGCCATCCTTAGCTTTTTCAAAAAAACCAAAGTTTGTTGTTTCGTTAGAATTCTCTGCTCCAAAAAGCTCAAGTTCATATTTTTGAGGATCTAACAAAGCTCCATTAACTACCACAAAAGGTTTGCTAGATCTTGATGATTGTTTATGTATTTGTCTTGCAACTAACTCTTTACCAGATCCTGCTGGACCAGAAATAAAAATTCTGCTTTCAGCATTTTTTAATTTATTTATCAAACTTTTAACTTTTTCTATTGATTGACTGTTCCCTATTATTTCGTATGAATGAAAAAGCTTATTTTCTAAAACACGTTTCTCTTTTTTTAATTCAACATTTTCTATTGCTCTATTCAGAAAATTTAGTAATCGTTCTGTTGAAAAAGGTTTTTGAATAAACTCAAATGCACCTAATTTTAAAGAATCAATTGCCATCTGAACATTTGCATGGCCTGATATCATGATAACAGGAACTTCATCATCGATTTTTTTTAGTCTTTCAAGCAATTCTATACCATCATTGTCGCCTTTATCTAATTTAACATCTATAATAGCAACGTCGGGTAATTTTTTATTTATCTCTAATAAAGCTTGATCAAAATTAGCTGCTTCTCTAACTCTAAAACCCTGATCTATAAGAATCCCCGATACTAACTGTCTAATATCTAAATTATCATCGATAATTAAAATTTCTTTAGTCATAATATTTCGGTATAGTAATTTCTATTTGTGCGCCATCCCTAATTGAATTAAATAAAATCGTACCGTTGTGGTCGCTAATTATTTTTGTAACTATGGACAATCCTAATCCCGTACCTTTTGTCTTTGTTGTATAATATGGTGTTAGCATTTTTGCTTTATTCACCTTGTCGAAACCAATCCCATTATCTTTGATTTCTACGTATATATAGTCACTATCTTCTTTAATATCTACGTTAATTTTTCCTTTAAAAACAGCGTTTTCTCTTTTTTTTTCATTAATAGACTCGATCGAATTTTTAATAAGATTCATAAAGACTCTATTGATTTGTTCTTCGTCTCCTTTTATGAAAAGATTTTTATTTTTATCCCCTAATTCAAAAGAAATATTTTCTTCTGATAGTTTTAATAAATTTAACGATCGAGAAATCACTTTATTTAAATCAATTTTTTTTAATATCGGTTTAGGCATTCTTGCAAAATCAGAAAACTCATTTACCAGATGTTCTATATCTTTTATTTGTTTTGTAATTGTGTTCAAATAATTTGAAAGATTATTATTTGGATCTTCAATTTTATTTAAATATTTTTCTTTAATTCGATCTATTGATAGTTGAATTGGTGTCAAAGGATTTTTTATTTCATGCGCTAATTTTCTAGCAACACTTTCCCAGGCTGCGTATCTTTCTGTAGCAAGAAGTTTATCTTGTTGCCTTTTTAATTTGTCAATCATTGAATTAAAATTTTCGTTTAGTTTTTTAAATTCACTATCAGTTTCTATAAATGGAACTTTTGCGTTTAAATCTCCCGTGCTTATTTTTTCTGATGCACCAATTAAATTAACTATTGGTATAGTTAGTCTAGTTGCAAAATTAATTGAAATTATAATTGAAAGGAATAATAATAAAGAAACTATTAACAAATAAATTATTGCAAATGTAATTTTTATACCCGTTTTACTTTCTTGAACGCTGTAATAAAAACTAACAGCACTATCTGTTTCTTTAATGTAATTTATAAGTTTTGGATCCATGAATTTTACTATGTATAGATATGTATCAATAAAATTATTTAATTTTACAAGAGCGGAAGTTCTATTGGTTTTTGAATCGACTATTCTTATTGGTTTTCCATTTAATGTTCTTTCAAACGCTTCTTCTGGTGGCGGTATAAAAACTAAATTTGAATCTACAACGCTTGACATAATAAAATTTCCTGAACTATCCAATAAGTGAACCTCATCTAATCTTCTTAGCAACCTCTGAGAGGCTAGCATGGTAGCAAAACTTTTAGGATTCTCATAAAATAATTGAGCTTTATTATTAACATCTAAGTTAACTAGTAAAATATCTGATTCAATTGAATTTCTTACTTCTTCCAAATAATTATTTGCTACTTCAGAAGAGTTATTGACTACAGTTTTGATTTTTGTATCAAAGTAATTTTGTAAACCTACATTAAATAAAATTAGCGAAAATATTGCAATTAATATTGATGGCAATAATGTTGTTGTGGAAAAGAATAATATATATCTTAAACTTGTTTCAGAACCTAATTTTCCTTTTCTTCTATCGTTTAAAATTTTGTAGGTTTCATAAATTACTAATGTAAAAAATATTATTAATAATACTAGATCAATAATAAGTAATACTTGAAGGTTATAATCATTTAGCTTAATAAAACTCTGATTAATGAAAGTGAAAAATGTTAATAGCCCGAATACTATGCATACTACGGACGAAGCTATTACCCATTTATAATTTTTAATGATATGAATCATTTAGAGAATAATAGTTAACATTTATAATAAATATATGGCAAATCTAAAAAAATGAGTGTTTTTCTTATACTATTAGCAGCAGGCGATAGCAAAAGATTAAAATCTAATACGCCAAAGCCATACCAAATCATAAACAATAGATCCTTGTTGGAGCATTCTCTTGATGCGTTTGGTGCAATTAAAGAAATTAAAAAAACTATAATTGTTTATAAAAATAAACATAAGAAATATATAAAAAAACTAATATTAAAAAATGCAATTAAAATAGCCGGAGGAAAAACGAGGCAAGAATCAACCTTTAAAGCTCTAAGATTTATTAAAAAAATGAATTGTAAAAAGGTTCTAATACATGATGTGGCAAGACCTAATCCTTCTAAAAAACTCATAAGTGAAATAATTAGTAAACTTAAAGATAGCCATGCAGTCGTGCCAATCATTAAAACTACTGATGCTACTAAACGCTATGAAAAAAATTTAATATTTAAGAATATTAAACGCGAAACTTTAGCTTTTTCTCAAACGCCACAAGGTTTTACTTTTGATAAAATTTATCAAAAACATTTACAAAATAATGGCCTAACTTTTGATGATGATTCAGCTTTATTTACTGCTTATGGAGAAAAAGTTCTTGCAGTTAAAGGAAGCAAAACAAATTTAAAAATAACTGATATAGAAGATTTACAAATATTTAAATCTTTAAAAAAAGGAAAAACTTATAAAGGGATTGGTTTTGATGTACATAGATTAACTAAAAAAAGAAAATTATTTTTAGGAGGAATAAAAATACCTTTTTATCTTGGTTTAGATGGGCATTCTGATGCTGATCCAGTATTACATTCAATCATAGATAGTTTGCTTGGAGCTTGCCGGTTAGGAGATATTGGGAAATTATTTTCCAATAAAAATAAAAAATATAAAAATATTCGATCTACAATTTTATTAAAAGAAGTTATTAAATTGCTTAAAGCAAATAATTTTTTAATAAATAACATTGATATTAATATTATTGCTCAAAAACCTAAAATAAAAAAATATTCTAAAAAAATGATAAAAACAATAAGTAGGTTATGTGAAATAAATCCTAATCAAATAAATATTAAAGGTAAAACGACAGAAAAACTTGGGTTAATTGGAAAGGGAAAAGCTATAGCTTCAGAATCAATAGCTTCAGTAATAAAATATGATTAATAAAATAAATTTTTTATTTGTCACTCTTTTTGGTATTGGTAAAATTAAAAAAATACCTGGTAGTATTGCTTCCTTAGTTACAGTTTTATTTTTATTCTTTTTATTTCATGTTTTGAATTTTTCGCCAAATATTGTTTTACTTTTATTAATTATTATTTTTTTTATTGCACTTTATGCGGTCAACTTTTTTATAAAAAACCTCACTCAAAAAGACCCAAAAGAAGTAGTCATTGATGAATTTATTGGCCAATCCATTCCTGTGTGTTTATATGAAGTTGCTCATAACGTGCCAAAGGAAACAGATCAAGTTTTGAAATTTTATTTCATCATGTTTGTTTTGTTTAGAATTTTTGATATCACTAAACCATTTCCTGTGAATTATTATGATAAAAAGTTCAAAAATAGCTTTGGTGTTATTATGGATGATGTCTGTGCAGGATTATATGTTGTTTCCATACTTGTCCTATATATGATTCTTGCATGAAAAAAATTTCAAACAAAATTGTTAAGTTATTAAAAAATAAAAAAATAAAGATTTCTTTTGCAGAATCTTGTACTGGTGGAATGCTTTCTAGCTCCATTACTTCCGTCAGTGGATCTTCCAAAGTATTTAATCTTGGTTTAGTTGCTTATTCAAACGAAGTTAAAATTAAATTACTTAAAGTTCCCAAAAAAATTATTAAAAAATATGGATCTGTTAGTGAACAAGTATGTAAAATGATGGCTAAAAATGTTAGCAAAATAGGCAAAACTGATATGTCTGTTTCTGTGACTGGAATAGCGGGTCCTAGTGGTGGTACAAGAAAAAAACCTGTTGGTTTAGTTTATGTAGGAATAAAGAAAGGTAATATAATTATTATTAAAAAATATTTATTTAAAAATAAGGGACGTTCTTATATTCAAAAGGCTACTGTTAATAAATGTCTAGGATTAGTTCTAAGTATTCTTCAATAAATCTATTGCTCTTTTTTCAAAAGCATCAGCTATCTTTTTTAAACCAATATCAAATGTTTTGGTCATAAACATGTTTAAAATTTTATTTTTTAATTCAAAATCGACATGGAATTCTACCTGACTATTTTCACCACTTTGTTTAAAAAACCATTTATTTTCTAAATGTTTTAATGGACCCTCCATATTTGTTACATGTATTGAATCAGAAGATTTGTCGTAAATAACAAAACTTTTGTAAGTTTCGTTAAAAAAGCTTTTTCCAATTGTAAGGTCAGCTGTAATTTCAACAATCTTCCCTTTATCAATATTTGTATAAATTTTACTATTAAGGCACCAAGGTACAAATTCTGGATATTTTTCTATGTCCAGGACCATTTCAATTAATTTTTCTTTAGTACAAGGTATTTCTTTTTTTATTGAAGCTGTTGGCATTGATATTGTTCTTCTCTCAACTTCTTCATTTTAGAAAAATCTTCATCAGCATGATATGAAGATCTAGTAAGGGGAGAAGAAGAAACAATTAAAAAACCTTTTGAAAGCGCTAACTCTTTAAATTCTTGAAACTCATCTGGGTGAACATAACGATCTAATGGATGGTGTTTTGATGATGGCTGAAGATATTGTCCTATAGTTAAAAAATCTACTTTTGCTGTCAACAAATCATCCATCACTTGTAAAACTTCTTCTTTAGTTTCTCCAAGCCCTAACATGATGCCTGATTTAGTAAATATAGTTTTATCAATTTCTTTAGCTGACTTAAGTAGATTAACTGATGCAAAATATCGAGAACCCGGTCTTACTTTTCGATAAAGGCTTGGAACTGTTTCAATGTTATGATTAAAAACATCAGGTTTTGCCTCAACTACTTTTTTAAATGCATCTCCTTTTCTCAAAAAATCGGGCGTAAGAACTTCAATAGTAGTGTTGGGATTTGATTTTCGAGTCTCTTTAATAACTTTTGAAAAGTGGTCCGCTCCACCATCATCTAAATCATCTCTATCAACAGAAGTTATTACTACATGTTTCAAATTTAAATCACTTGTAGCTTTTGAAATTTTAAATGGTTCAAGTGGATCTAAAAAAGTGGGCTTTCCTGTTTTTACATCACAAAAAGCACATGCTCTTGTGCAGGTATCTCCCATTATCAAAAAGGTAGCATGTTTTTTTCCCCAGCACTCTGAAATATTTGGACAGTTAGCTTCCTGACAAACTGTGTGTAAATTTTTTTTATTTATTATTTCCTTAGTTTTAAAATAGTTTTGAGTGTCTAAAATTTTAGTTCTTATCCATCTAGGTTTTTTCTTAATTGGATTAATTGGATTATTAACTTTTTCAGGATGTCTAAATTTCATTATAAATTAATCTACAAAAACTTTTTCTTCTTTTTTTCCAACCATAAATTTTTTTCTATAGGTCGTTTCCAAGAAATCAAGATCTATAACATCTGTTAGCATGCTATTTTTTTTCTCGATTAAGTTTAATTTTTTGGTAAGAATATTCTCTTTTTGAGAAAGATCAGCTATTAAATTCTTTTTTTCAAAATATGAAATAAGTCCTCTTTCTCCATCAATAAGATTAAGCATGACATAGAGAAATAAAAAAATACTAATTATAGTAATTTTTTTTTCATTAAATTTTTTTAAAAAAACCATATATTTAGACTTTAATCATTTTTGCTTTTTTTCCAAGCTCATCTTCAATTCGCAATAAACGGTTATATTTAGCCACTCTTTCTGATCTTGATAGTGAACCTGTTTTAATCTGGGAAGAATTTGTTGCTACTGCCAAATCAGCAATAAAAGTATCTTCTGTATCTCCAGATCGATGAGATATGATTGCTTTATAGTTATGTTTATGAGCCAAATTAATCACTTTTATTGTTTCTGTTAATGTTCCTATTTGATTTGGTTTAATTAATATTGAATTTGCTGCTTTTTTTTTTATTCCGTCTG
>CABYJR010000010.1 GCA_902519445.1 uncultured Pelagibacteraceae bacterium | reverse complement strand
TTATATTGACATATCTAACCAAGATAGATACTTTTTTGTAGTAAATAAATCAATTAAGATTAATAAATTTTTTATGGAACCTGTACCTTTTGATAAAAGATCTGGAAAGATTTGGTTTAACGGCCAATCTGTAAACTGGTCCGACGTAAAAATACATGTTCTAAGTCATGGGTTGCACTATGCAAGTTGTGTTTTTGAGGGGGAGAGAGTTTATGACGGAGAAATATTTAAACTTGAAGAACACACCGAAAGATTATTTCATTCCGCCTCAAGACTTGGTTTCGAAATTCCATATAGTCAAGAATCTGTGAATAAGGCTTGCAGAAATATCGTGGCTGAACAAAAAGTTAAAAATGGATATGTTAGACCCGTTGTTTGGAGAGGAAGTGAAATGATGGCCATTTCAGCTCAAAAAACAAAAATTCATGTGGCTATTGCAACGTGGGAATGGGGTTCTTACTTTGATCCCAATCTTAAGCTTAAAGGCATAAAGTTAGATATTTCTAAATGGAGAAGACCAGCGCCTAATACTATTCCATGGGATACAAAAGCATCCGGGCTTTATATGATTTGTACTCTTTCAAAACATGAAGCTGAAAAAAAAGGTTTTACAGATTCATTGATGTTAGACTACCAAGGCAATGTTGCTGAAGCAACAGGAGCTAATGTATTTTTTAAAACTAAAGATAATGAATTACATACACCTATTCCAGATTCTTTTTTAGATGGAATTACTAGAAGAAGCATTATTGAAATTGCAAAATCAAAGAATATTAAAATTGTTGAAAGAAAAATTAAACCAGATGAGTTATCAAAATTTGTTGGTTGTTTTTTAACCGGAACTGCAGCAGAAGTTACTCCAGTATCTCAAATTGATAATTATAAATTTGCAGTTTGTAATCTTATTAAAGATTTATCGGAAAGTTATCAGGCTCTAGTTAGAAAAAAAACCGCAGCCTAGTATTTTTTTATTCGATAGCATGATCTATGCCTTTTTTTACGTAATCATATCCTGTGTAAAGGGTAAGGAAAGCTGATAGCCATAACAAAACTATCCCAATAGTATGGGCGTTGTAATCTTCGAAATTAATTAATCTATTTCCACTTTCCCCTGTTAGCAGGATTGCAATAGCGAACATTTGAATAAAAGTCTTAAATTTAGCTAATCCAGTAACAGGCATTGCTACTCGAGCTTTTGCTAAAAATTCTCTTAATCCAGAAATTAGTATTTCTCGTGTTAGTATGATAATTGCTGCAATAACTTCGTAATTGCTAATTATATTATTCATTACAAGCAAAACTAAAGCTGCGGCTACAATTATTTTATCTGCTATTGGATCCAAAAGTTCGCCAAGTTTAGATTCTTCTTTGTATAATCTAGCTAATAAACCGTCCAAGAAATCTGTAAAACTAGCTAATAAAAAAATAAAAAAAGGTATTAAGTCTCCCAAGAATCCAGGGATATAAAAAGTAATTACGAATACTGGAACTAAAATAATTCTTCCTATAGTCAAAATATTGGGTATTTTTATTTTCATATATTTAATTTAGCTGTGAAAAAAATCATGTACTTTTTTAGCAACAGCAATTTCTATACCTTCTACCTTTTTTAGATCATCAAAACTAGCAGATTCAACAGCCTTAGCCGATCCAAAATAATTTAATAAAGCTCTTTTTCTTGTTCTTCCAATACCATTTATTTGATCTAATAAAGATTTTGTTAAATTTTTCTTTCTTTTCATTCTGTGACTACTTACTGCAAATCTATGAGCTTCGTCTCTTAATCTTTGAAGAAAAAATAACAAAGGTTCTCTTTTGTTTAATTTAATAGCAGCATTTTTATGAAAAAAAGTTTCATCACCTTTATTTCTATTTTTACCTTTTGCTATAGCTATTATAGGAATTTCATGAAAACCATACTCATCTAATATTTTTCTGCCCACTGAATATTGACCTTTGCCACCATCAATAATCACTAGATCAGGAGTCATTATCTCTCCCAGCTTCTTACTTTTAATAATCTTTGAAAACCTTCTTTCAAACACTTCTTTTAACATTCCGTAATCATCACCAGCTTTCAATTCTTTATTTTTAATATTAAATTTTCTATATTGTTTCTTAATAAAACCTTCGGAACTAAATGTGATTAGTGCACCAATAGAATTAGATCCTTGAATATGACTATTATCATAAACCTCTATCATTCTTGGTGATATATCTAATTTAAATTTATCAGCAACTTCATTTAGAAGTTTATTATTAGTTTCAGATTCAAAGATTTTTCTAGTCAAAGCTTCTTTTGCATTTTTTTCGGCCATTCTAGATAATTTAAAAGCATTTCCTTTTGTTGGAATTTTTATGGATATCAATTTTTCCTCTTTTTTTTCTAGGGCAGCTTTAATCAAGTTTAAGTCTTTAATTTTTTTATTCAGCAGAATTTCGGTAGGTACATTTTTGTTTTCATAAAACTGGGCAATAAATGAAGCTAAGACTTCTTCCGGTGTATGAAATTTATCATGTGAAGGAAAATAAGACTGATTACCCCAATTTTGTTTTGATCTATAAAAAAATACTTGAACGCAGCTTTTTCCAGCTTCTTGAACAATAGAAATAACATCAGCGTTATTTAGATTTGTAGAACTTATATTTTGTGAAGATTGAATTTGAGTTAATGCTTTTATTCTATCTCTTAAAACAGCAGCTTTTTCATAATCCATTTTTAAACTACTTTTTTCCATTTCTTCAGATAATTTTTTTTGAATACTTTTTGACTTTCCAGAAAGAAATAATACTGCATCTGATACAAGTTTAGAGTATTCAGTTTTTTTTAAGTAATTTACACAAGGTGCTGAACATCTTTTAATTTGATAAAGAATACATGGTCTATCTCTGTTTTTAAAAACCGAGTCATTACACACCCTCAGTAAAAATACTTTTTGTAAAATTTTTATTGTCCAATTGGCAGACCCGGCAGACGCAAAGGGACCAAAATAATAACCATTTCTATTTTTTTTCCCTCTATGCTTTGATAGTTGAGGCCAATCACAATCTTTTTCTATAAAAATATAGGGAAAGGATTTATCGTCTCTCAAAAGAACATTAAATTTAGGTTTAAATTTTTTTATAAGATTAGCTTCTAAAAGCAAGGCTTCTGCTTCACTGCTTGTTGTCACTATTTCCAAACTGTTAGTTAACGCTAACATTCTTTCAGTACGTATTGTTTGATTTTTATCAGTAGCGTAACTCTTTAATCGATTTGGTAGATTTTTAGCTTTACCGACATAAAGTACTTGATTTTTTTTATCAAGCATTCTGTACACCCCAGGACTATTAGAAACTAAGGGTATTTTTTTTTTAATTAATTCTCTACCGAAATCAAGATCCCTCATAATCTTCTCTTGATTTAAAAACTTCTACCCCAACCGATTCAGTATTTTTAATTGCTTCAGGCTTTTCAATTTTAATTGTTACAGAGTTTATTCTTTTGTCTTCAAATATTTCTTTAAAAGAATCTTCAGCCAAACTTTCTAAGAAATTATATTTTTTACTTTTAGTTAAGCTTTCTATTTTTTTTGTAATTTTTTCATAATCTACTATGCTTTTTATATCTTTTTCATCAGGAATAGAACTTTGGTTTATATCTAAAACTATATTAAATTTTATTTTTTGTTTTTTTATTTTTTCATGTTGATGAAAACCTATTATTTCCTGAATAATAAGATTTTTAATAAATACAGTTCTTCTAATTGCGCTTTTATCTTTTTTAGGCTTTAGCTCAACAATATTAAAATTATTCTTTTTCATTTTTCTTATTCCACGATAAATTTTGACCACTATCAACAGCTATAATTTGTCCAGTAACAGAATTATTATTGATCAAAAATTCAACGGTATCACAAATATCTTCTGATCGAACAGTTTTTTTAAGGAGTGTGGATCTTACCTGATTTCTAAAGTGCTTATCGGTTTGTCTTTTACTTTTTATAGTTGGGCCAGGAGCAATAGCATTTACTTTAATATTTGGTCCCAGTCGCATAGCCATAGTTTTGGTTAAGGTTTGTAGGCCGCTTTTACTAATAGTATAAGACATAAAAAAAGGAGTAAGGTTAAATATTCTTTGATCAATAATATTTATTATATTGGATACAGTTTTTTTGGGAGCTTGTTTTGCAAATTGTTTCGTTAAAATGGTTGGAGCAAGAAGATTAATGTTTAAATGATCATTCCAGCTTTTATTTGTGAAATTTGTAATGTCGTCTTTTTCAAATAAAGCAGCGTTGTTAACAAGACAATTAATGGCACCAAGTTTTTTTTTTGCTAAGGGTATAATTTTTTCTGTTTGTTTTGGATTTTTTAAATCAGCTTTTATTAAGGCAACTTTTACCCAGTGTTGTTCTATAATTTTTTTTAACTCCTTTGCTTTTGTTGATGAACGAAAATAATGTAACGCAATATTCCAGCCTCTTTCAGCAAAATGCAAGGCTATGGCTTTACCTACTCTTGTTGCTGCACCAGTAATTAATAAATTTTTATTTTTCATCTTTTTCTTCTTGGTTTTGTTCCCGGTTTACCTTGAGTGGATCTTCCTTCAGGATAAATTTTATTTTGAAGTTTAGATTGTCTTATTTTTGGATTAATTCCAATCTCTAACTCACTTGCTTCCAATTTTCTTATTTCATCTCTAATTTTTGCAGCTTCTTCGAATTCAAGATTTTCAGCAGCTTCTTTCATTTTTTTCTTAAGAGATTTTAAATGTTTTTTTAGATTGTGGCCTATAGATGTATCAACGTTAATTTTTGTATAATCTTTTTCATATATACTTTCTAAAATATCTGTTATGTCTTTTTTAATTGATGTTGCGCTAATATTATTTTTTTTATTGTATGCGACTTGTAACTTTCTTCTTCTGTCGGTCTCTTCAATTGCTTTTTCAATACTTTTAGTTTTTTTATCTGCATATAAAATAGCTTTTCCTTCTATATTTCTTGCTGCTCGTCCTATTGTTTGAATTAAAGATCTTTCTGACCTCAAAAAACCTTCTTTGTCCGCATCTAATATTGCTACTAGAGCACATTCAGGAATATCCAATCCTTCTCTTAATAAATTAATTCCCACGAGGACATCAAAAACTCCCATTCTTAAATCTCTCATAATTTCAATTCTTTCTAAAGTATCTATGTCAGAGTGCATATATCTTACCTTCACGCCATTTTCATGAAGGTATTCAGTTAAATCTTCAGCCATTTTTTTTGTTAAAGTTGTTACCAATGATCTAAAATTTTTTTTTGCTGCATCTTTACATTCACCCAAAAGGTCATCAACTTGATTTTTTGCTGGTCTAATCTGAACTTCTGGATCACATAATCCTGTTGGTCTTATTACTTGATCAACAAATTTTCCAGATGTTTGCTCTAGTTCCCAGGGACCTGGAGTAGCTGAAACAAAAATAGTTTGAGTTCTCATAGCATCCCATTCTTGGAATTTTAGAGGTCGGTTATCCATGCATGACGGAAGTCTGAAACCGTATTCAGATAAAGTTTTTTTCCTTGTATGGTCACCTTTATACATTCCATTTAATTGCGGAACTGTTACGTGACTTTCATCAACAAAAACTAAAGTGTTGTCTGGAAAATATTCAAAAAGAGTAGGAGGAGGTTCTCCAGGTTTTCTTCCTGTTAAAAATCTGGAATAATTTTCTATTCCAGCGCAAGTTCCAGTCGCTTCTATCATTTCTAAATCAAACCGTGTTCTTTCTTCTAATCTTTGTGCTTCTAAAAGTTTGTTTTCAGATTTATGTTTTTTTAAAGTAATTTCTAATTCTTTTTTTATTTCTATCATTGCCTGTTCAATAGTAGGTCTAGGAGTTATATAGTGGCTATTTGCGTATAATTTAATTAAATCTAAATCTTTGGTTTTGCTTCCTGTTAAAGGATCAAATTCAACAATTTTTTCAATCTTATTTCCAAATAAAGAAATTCTCCAAGCCCTATCTTCCAAATGAGATGGAAAAACTTCTACATTATCTCCTCTTACTCTAAATGTGCCTCTATGAAAATTTTGATCGTTTCGTTTGTATTGAAGATTAACTAAAGTTTTTATAATTTGTTCACGGTTGTGTTCATGATTTTTTTTAATTCCTAAAGTCATTTTACTATAGGATTCAACTGAACCTAAACCATAGATACAGGAAACGCTTGCAACAATAATCACATCATCCCTTTCAAGTAGTGATCGAGTTGCTGAATGTCGCATTCTATCTATCTGTTCATTAATGGATGCTTCTTTTTCAATATACGTGTCAGATCTCGGCACATATGCTTCTGGAGTATAATAATCATAATAAGATACAAAATATTCCACAGCATTATTAGGAAAAAAATTTTTCATCTCCCCATATAATTGAGCAGCTAAAGTTTTATTTGGCGCCAAGATTAAAGCTGGCCTATTTAATGTTTCGATTATTTTTGCCATAGAAAATGTTTTGCCAGATCCCGTTACACCTAAAAGAACTTGATCATTTTTTCTCTCTTTTATTCCTGAAATTAACTTTTTTATCGCCCCAGGTTGGTCGCCTGCGGGTTTAAAATCAGAAACAGTGGATAGTTTAATTCCACCTTCTAGTTTTTTTCCTGATAAAAAGTCTTTATCAATTGGATCTAGGGACTTTTCTTGATATGTATTTTGCATAGTAACTAATAATTTTTATATATAATAAAATTAATGAGCATAGTTTCCAACTCTTTAAAAAGAATTAAACCATCACCTACTATAGCGGTGAGCCAAAAAGCTAGAGAATTAAAGGCCGCAGGCAAAGACGTAATAGGGCTAGGCGCGGGGGAACCAGATTTTGATACACCTGACAATATTAAAAAAGCTGCCGTAAATGCAATTGAAAAAGGTGAAACAAAATATACAGCTGTAGATGGAACTCCGGCTTTAAAAAAAGCAATAGTCAACAAATTTAAAAGAGAAAATAATCTTGAATATTCTGCAGAGGAAATCACAGTTGGAACTGGAGGAAAACAAGTAATTTATAATGCATTTATGGCCACCCTAAATAAAGGTGACGAAGTAATTATACCAGCTCCTTTTTGGGTGTCTTATCCAGATATGGTTTTGTTAGCTGGGGGAAATCCAAAAATCGTTAAGTGTAATGAGAACGATGGTTTTAAACTAACACCAAAAAATTTAAAAAAAACTATTACAAAAAAAACAAAATGGTTAATACTCAATTCTCCATCAAATCCTACAGGAGCCGCATACACAAAAGAAGAGATAGAAGCATTATCTGAAGTTTTAATTAAAAATAAAAATGTTCATATTTTAAGTGATGATATTTACGAACATATTATTTATGATAATTTTAATTTTTTTACGATTGCGCAAGTCTCAAAATTAAAAAACAGAACACTTACGATGAATGGGGTAAGTAAATCCTATGCGATGACAGGCTGGAGAATTGGTTATGCGGCAGGTCCTAAAGAAATAATCAAGGCAATTAGTAAAATTCAATCTCAATCAACTTCTAACCCTTCGTCTATTAGCCAGGCCGCTGCAGTCGAAGCCTTGAATGGTACTCAAGATTTTATCCAAGAAAGATCAAATGCTTTTAAAGAAAGAAGAGACTTTGTAGTTAATAGCTTAAATAATATTAAAGGTATTAGCTGTTTGAAACCAAGCGGAGCCTTTTATGTATTTCCGAGCTGTAAAAAATTATTAGGTAAAAAAACTAAATTAAAAACAGATACTGATTTTGTAGAAAAACTTCTTGAAAAAACAAATGTTGCAGTTGTCCAAGGATCTGCATTTGGTTTAGATGGATATTTTAGAATTTCATATGCCACATCTATGGATAATCTTAAAAAGGCTTTAGAAAGAATAAAATCTTTCTGCGAAAGTTTAAGTTAGCCTAAGTTTAAATACTAATTTTTATGAATTTTCCAACAACTAGAAAAAATGCTTTAAGAAAATTAGATGATTTTATAGAAAATAATATTTTAGGTTATACAAAATTAAGAAACTTTGATTTTGGTATTCAAAATAGAAAAAATATTTCTTGTCTTTCTCCCTATGTTTCCCATGGGATTATTAGCGAAATAGAAATAATAAACAAAGTACTTAAAAAGCATTTATTTAATAAAACTGAGAAATTTATTCAGGAAGTGTTGTGGAGAATATATTGGAGAGGGTGGCTCGAACTAAGACCTATGGTTTGGAATGATTACTTAATAAAACTAAAGGTTCTCAATGAAGAATATAAAACAAATAAGAATTACTTAAATGCGATCAAAGGAGATACAAATATTCAATGTTTTAATGATTGGGTTAATGAATTAAAAGAAACCAACTATCTTCATAATCATACACGAATGTGGTTTGCTAGTATTTGGATATTTACCTTAGAGTTACCTTGGGAGTTAGGAGCCGAATTTTTTTTAAAACATTTATATGACGGAGATTCAGCATCAAATACATTGGGCTGGAGATGGGTGGCTGGAATTCAAACCCCAGGCAAGCATTATTTAGCTTCTGAGTGGAATATTAAAAAATTTACCAATAATCGTTACGAAAAAATTAGACTAAACGAAAACGCTATTCCCATAAAAAATAATAAAACATATTCTATTTCTAATAAAGATTTTATAAATCCAAAAATTGATGATGGTAAAATATTACTAATATTTGATAATAATTTATCTTTTGAATTTTCAGACTTTATTGATAAGAAATTTAAAAAAATTTTAATAGTTAATAGTAATGAAGATAGGCAAATTTCACTAAGTGACAATATAGTTAAATTTAAAGAGTCATTATTTCAAGATCAATTAGACAGATTAAAGAAATTTTCAATAGATTGTGAAGTAATAAAAATTAAAGATATTAAAAAAATTAATGAAAATATTTATGCTTTATACCCATCAGTTGGAGAAAATTTAGATTTTGTTGTTTTAAATAAACTACAAAATATTCAATTTCTTTACAGAAAAATTGATCAATTTTCTTGGAAGTATTGTACTAAAGGTTTTTTTAATTTTAAAAACTATATACCCCAAATTATCCAGCACATCTCTTAGAACAGTACTTAACTTTATCCCAATTAAGTTTCCATTTTTTTCGCCAGGCAAAAGATCTTTTGCAAACAGGACAAATTTTTGATGGTAAATTTATTTTTTTCACTAATATATTAAACTAATCCCAGTCTAACTAATGATTTAGCATTCTCTGCTATACAACCTTTTGCAGGTTTAAATTTAAAACCTAATAATTCTTCTGCATAAGTTGTATCAGTTTGCATTAAAATCCCTAGATCCGGTATCATTGTTTTAGCGCTTGAATCTAAATAACTTATTAATTTAACCATAAAATTTGGTAGTTCTTTTTTGGGAAGTTTTTTTGCATACTCCGGCATCGCTTCGGCCATCAATTGAGATAACTCAACTAGTTTTTTTACTTCTTTTCCAACAATTAATCTTCTTCCACCGATTTTTTTATTTCCTATACAGGCAACATGTGCTTTTGCTATATCTTTGACATCAGAAATTAAAACTGCAAATTTTGGTGCTCCTGGAAATTTACCTGACATAAATTGTCTAACATATTCTATTGATGTACCACCTTTTTTATCTAAAGCATCACCAAATACTCCACCAGGATTAATTGTCGTTAATTTATTTTTTAATCCTTTACTCTCCATAAACTCCCAAGCAGTTCTTTCTGCTTTTGTTTTTGACAAAAAGTAGTCACTCACACCCTCTATCCAGTTTTCATCAGTCCAATCATTTTCTCCAAATGTATAGGGATTGCTTCTGTTAGGTTTTCTAAACATTGCAACGATTGAGGAAGTTTTAATTATTTGATCCACACCAGCATTTACACCAGCGTTTAATACTCTTAATGTCCCATCAACAGCGGTGGGTAATAAACTTTCTCTATTTTTTGAAACTTTCATGGGAAATGGAGAAGCAATGTGAAATATATATTTACATCCTTTTGCTGCCTCATTCCATCCATCATCTTTAAGAAGATCCAACTCAACAAATGACAATTTATCTATTGGAGCATATTTACTTATAGTTTCTTTTGTTTTTTCAATTAAATTATTGTTCCTTGCTGTTCCTAAAACCTCGTAGCCAGAATTTAATAATTCTATAGCAGTATGTTTTGCAATCCATCCGCTTATTCCTGTTAGTAAAACTTTATTGCTCATTTTGATGACAAATGTTTTTCAGCTTCAAGTGCAGCCATGCATCCCATTCCGGCTGCAGTAACTGCCTGTCTAAATATTTTATCTTTAACATCTCCTGCAGCAAAAACACCAGGTACATTAGTCACAGTAGAGTCTGGTTTGGTAACTATGTATCCCTCTTTATCCATATTTAGCTGACCTTTAAAAAGAGAGGTAGCCGGATCATGTCCGATAGCAATAAACAAGCCATCTATTTTTAATTCTTCTACCTTATTTGTTTTTACATTTTTAATTTTTAATCCTTTAACATTTTTTGGCTCATTATCTCCTATAACTTCTTCGACAACGCTGTCCCAAATTATTTCAATTTTTTTATTAGCCATTAGTTTCTCTTGAAGCATTTTCTCAGCTCTTAAAGCATTTCTTCTATGTATTAGTTTAACCTTTGAAGCAAATTTAGTTAAAAACATTGCTTCCTCAACAGCTGCATTGCCTCCCCCAACTACTGCAACAGTTTTATCTTTAAAGAAAAAGCCATCACAAGTCGCACATGCTGAAACTCCAAATCCTCTAAATTTTTGCTCTGACTCTATATTAAGCCATCTTGCCTGAGCTCCCGTTGAAATAATAATTGAGTCTGCCGTATATTTTTGTCCACCATCTCCAACAGCTTCAAACGGTTTAGATTTTAAGTTTACAGAAGCAATATGATCCTCAATCATTTCTGTTCCAACAGCTTTTGCCTGATCTTTCATTTGATCCATTAACCAAGGTCCTTGGATAACTTTTGAAAATCCTGGATAATTTTCTACATCAGTAGTTGTTGATAATTGTCCTCCAGGTTCCATACCATGTACAAGCATAGGCTTTAACATTGCTCTAGCTGCATAAACTGCAGCAGTATATCCGGCAGGACCAGATCCTATAATTAAGACTTTAGAATGTTTTTTTGAATTATTATTCATACTTTAAACTAATATGGGTACTTTTAATAAAATTTAAAGATTTTAATCTTATTTAAAAGTATCGTTAAACTGTTGGTTAACTCTTACAAAAGTTGTGCATTTGCTAAGTTGTTTAAGAGAAGGGGCGCCAACATAAGTGCAACTACTTCTTAAACCGCCTAATATATTTTGTACAGTATCTTTTATTTTGCCACGATATTTTAATTGAACTTTCTTTCCTTCGCTGCTTCTATAATCTGAAAGTCCACCATAATGTTTTTCAAGTGCTGTATCTGAACTTGATCCATAAAACTCAATAAATTGAGATCCGTTTTTTTTTACTTTTTTTCCACCACCTTCTTCATGGCCAGCGAACATTCCTCCCAACATAACAAAGTCAGCTCCACCACCAAATGCTTTTGCAACATCACCTGGGCATGTGCAGCCACCATCAGCAATTATATGAGCTCCTAAACCATGGGCTGCATCAGCACATTCTATAACTGCACTAAGCTGAGGATAACCAACTCCTGTTTGAATTCGAGTTGTGCAAACACTTCCTGGACCAATGCCAACTTTAACTATGTCAGCTCCATTCATAACTAATTCTTGTGTCATATCTGCTGTGACTACATTTCCAGCAATTATAGTTTTAGTAGGATATTTTTCTCTTACTGAACTTACGAATTTACTAAAATGATCAGAATAGCCATTTGCAATATCAATACATATAAATTCAAAAAAACTACATTCTTTCATTATTTCGTTAAGTCTTTTGTAGTCTTCATTACTTGTTCCGGTACTTAGAATTAAATGTTTGTGAATTCCTTTTACAGATGAATTACGTTTAATTGTTTTAAGATCATGCTGTTTTGTTAAACATGTCATTATTTCGAATGAAGCTAAATTTTTAGCAACTTCTATTTCTCCAACACCATCCATATTAGCGGCCATAATAGGAACACCCTTCCATTGATGATTGCTGTATTTAAATTTGTAGGTACGTTCTAATTCTACGTCTTTGCGACTAGATAGCGTACTGCGCTTTGGCCGAAATAAAACATCGGCATAATCGAGCTTGATATCTTCTTCAATACGCATATTTCCATAGAGGATGTATAAAGGTTTATTATTTTAAGTAAAACATATTTATTATGCTGTGGATAAATAAAATTTTGGAATATATATAAGTATCTATGGGAAAGCTTAAGGCTCTACTTTTAACAGAAGGTATGCACGGAATGATCAGCCAAGTGGAAGGAATGGCTAAAGCGCTAAATGCAGAATATAGTCACAAAATTGTAAGGTTAAGATTTCCGTGGAATTTAATACCCCCTAAATTTACACCCATTTCACAAATAGTTTTAAAAGATAAAATTTATATAACTGAAAATGAAACTCCAGATATAATAATTTCCTGTGGCAGAAAGAGTGTAATACCATCAATTCTTCTTAAGAGAAAAAATTCAAATATATTTACGATTCATATACAAAATCCAAAAGTAAATTCTAAAAATTTTGATGTAGTTATTGCTCCTCGACATGATAGTTATTATGGATCTAACGTTTATTCTTCTGAGGGTGCAATTCACTATATTACCTATGAAGAAATACAAGCAGCTAAAAATTATTTAAGCAGTAAAATAAAAAGTAATAAAATAGTTTCCTTAATTCTTGGTGGGCCTAATAAATACTATAGTTTTAGCAAAGAACAATTAATGGAGATATTTCAAAGTATTAGAATGTCTTTTGTTTTGAATGGTTACGAAACTATTATTGTTCCATCTATGCGTACCCCTAAAACTATTATTGAATTAGCAAAAAAAGAAATGGGCAAATGTGGACATGTAGTCGATACTGTTGATAAACAGGCTTATTTATCAGCATATGCATTAGCAAAATATGTTGTAGTTACATGCGATTCTATATCGATGATTTCCGAAGCAGCTGCTTCAGGAAAGCCAATTTATGTAGCTCACATGAAACCAAAAAAATATAATTATAGGTTTAAAAAATTCTTTGAACTATTTGAATATCTTGGAATTATCAAATACCATGTTGTAACTCCAGATAAGCCCTGGACATATAAAAAACACAATGAAGCAATTAAAATTGCTAACATGCTAAAAGATAAAATTAAAAAATAAATTTATGGAATTTTTAAATTCATTAAAAAAAAGATCAAAACATTACACTACGCCTTTTAGTCATTGGGAGTTAAATGAACCATTAACACAAGATGCCATAAAAGAAATTTGTAAAACCGAAATTACAGATTTAACTAAAATGAACATAAATTATGATGGAACCAGAGCGGTTGATGGAGGAGAAGGAAAATTTAGAGAGGGTATATCAAGTGGAGGAAAAGCAATAAAATTTAGATGCTTCGTTAGTAAAGACAATTCAAAAGATTTTCCCAATCTAAATGGTTTAATAGAAGAGCTGAGATCAAAGGAAGTACATGGTTATATTAGCGAATTAATAAAAAAAGATCTTTCAAATTCATATGTAAGAGTTGAAGTAATATGTGATCGTCAAGGATTTTGGTTAAAACCCCATTGTGATATTAAAGAAAAATTAATTTCAGGACTTTTTTTTGCAAACCCATTTAACGAATCTGAAAATTTAGGTACAGATTTTTATGATGAAAAATTAAACAAAGTAAAAACGGTCCCTTATAAAAATAATTATGGATATTTTTTTACAAGTGGGCCAAACACATGGCACGGCATGGAAAAAAAAGAAATTAAAAAAGAGAGAAGATGTTTACAAGTTAATTACGTTACATTCCCCACTGATTGGCAAGTAAAATAGCTTTTAATAAAAAGTTTTAATATTATTTATTTAATGTCTTGGAGAGAAGTGACGGTAATTTTTTTTGATTTGAGAGACTTAATACCTTCTAAGCAAGCATACGCAGTGGACATATTTGTACAATATGGCACTTTATTAATTAGAGTAGCTCTTCTTAAAGACGTTGAATCTTGAATACGAGAAGCTCGTTTTCCACCTCCAGTATTAATCACTAGTGCAATCTTTTTAGCATTGAGTATATCAATAATATGAGGAGAACCTTCGCTCACTTTGTTTACTTTTTTGCATTTGATGCCGTTTTTATTTATTATATTTGCCGTACCAGGAGTTCCACATAATGAAAAATTTAATTCAATTAATTTTTTTGCTAAATTGATACCCTCATTTTTATGCTTGTCTTTTAAAGAAATAAAAGCCAGCCCTTTTGTTGGAAGTGAATTTCCAGCTGCTATTTGACTTTTACTGAATGCAATACCAAAATCCTTATCAAATCCCATTACTTCTCCAGTAGATTTCATCTCAGGTCCTAGCAAAACGTCAACATTTGGAAATTTGTTAAATGGAAAAACAGCTTCTTTTACAGCGAACATATTTTTGTTTTTATTTTTTAAATTAAATTTTGATAATTTTTCACCAGCCATTACCCTCGAAGCAATTTTTGCCAGCGGAATTCCTTTTGCCTTCGAAACAAAAGGAACAGTTCTGCTTGCTCTTGGGTTCACTTCAATTATGTAAATCTGATCATTTCTGATTGCATATTGTACATTCATAAACCCTTTTACTTTTAATGCTAATGCTAATTTTTTTGTTTGGTTTTTAATTTCGCTTATTAATTTTTCTTTAATAGCAATTGGAGGCAGGCAACATGCCGAGTCGCCCGAGTGAATACCAGCTTCTTCAATGTGTTGCATTATTCCAGCAACAAAAACTTCCTTACCATCTGAAATGGCATCTACATCAACTTCCATTGCGTTATTAATAAACTTGTCTATTAATATAGGGTTATTTTCTGCAGCTTTAAAAGCTTCTTCAACAAAATTTTTTAATTGATTTTTTTCATGCACGATTTCCATTGCTCTGCCGCCCAAAACATAAGAAGGTCTAACAACCAAAGGTAAACCAATTTTATTAGCAATTTTAATTGCTTCACCATAGGATTTTGCAATTCCACTTTCTGCTTGTTTTAATTTTAATTTAAATAAAAGTTTTCTAAATCTATCTCTATCTTCTGCAAGATCTATAGAAGAATACTGAGTTCCCAAAATAGGTAATGAATTTTCATAAAGAAATTTTGCTAATTTAATAGGAGTTTGCCCACCAAATTGTGCAATTATACCTAGTAAATTACCTTTAGATTTTTCTTTTAAAATTATGTTGTGAACGTATTCTTCAATTAAAGGTTCAAAGTACAGTCTATCGCTAGTATCATAATCAGTAGAAACAGTTTCTGGATTACAATTTATCATTATAGTTTCATACCCAGCCTCCTTCAAAGAAAAACTTGCTTGGCAACAACAATAATCAAACTCTATACCTTGGCCAATTCTATTAGGTCCTCCACCTAAAATAATTACTTTCTTTTTAGACGATGGATTCGCTTCACATTCAGTGTTCAGCATAAAATTTCTTTGATATGTCGAGTACATATATGGCGTAAAAGATTTAAATTCAGCTGCACAAGTGTCTACTTTTTTAAAAACAGGTAAAATTTTTAAAGCCAATCTTTTTTTTCTAACAATTTTTTCACTCAAACCAGATAATTGAGATAATTTTTTATCTGAAAATCCTATTGATTTAATTCTGTTAAATTCATTAAAATTTTTGGGCAAACTTTTTTTTAATATATTATTTTCAACATCTACAATTTCTTTTATTTGTTCTAAAAACCAGGGGTCTATCTTTGATAATTTATATATTTTACTAATTTTAATTTTTTTACGCATAGCTTCAGCGATTAGTAAAATTTTATTTGGTATGTTGGTCTTTAATTTTTTTTCAATTTCCTTCTTGCTTAAATTAAAAATTCTATCTAATCCTGAAAAGCCAACCTCTAGAGATACTATAGCTTTTTGAAGAGATTCTTTAAAATTTCTTCCAATTGCCATAGCTTCTCCAACTGATTTCATAGAAGTTCCTAATATTGCTGGAGTGGTTGAAAATTTTTCAAAAGTAAATCTTGGTATTTTAGTAACTACATAATCTATAGTTGGTTCAAAGGAAGCAGGTGTTACTTTTGTAATTTCATTCTTTAATTCATCCAGTGTGTAACCTATAGCTAGTTTTGTGGCCACTTTTGCTATTGGAAAACCAGTAGCTTTAGATGCCAGCGCTGAAGATCTCGATACTCTAGGATTCATTTCTATTACTACCATCCTTCCATTTTTTGGATTTATGGCAAACTGAACATTAGACCCGCCGGTTTCAACGCCAATTTTTCTAAGACATGCTATCGAAGCATTTCTCATAACTTGATATTCTTTATCTGTTAATGTTAGGGCTGGGGCTATTGTTACAGAATCTCCCGTATGAATTCCCATGGGGTCAACATTTTCTATTGAACATATAATGATACAGTTGTCTTTTTTGTCTCTTACAACTTCCATTTCAAATTCTTTCCAACCTTCTAGACATTCTTCGACTAAAACTTGAGTTACAGGTGATGCAGCTAAACCTTCTTTTATAATTTT
Organism: uncultured Pelagibacteraceae bacterium; assembly: GCA_902519445.1. Taxonomy (GTDB): domain Bacteria; phylum Pseudomonadota; class Alphaproteobacteria; order Pelagibacterales; family Pelagibacteraceae; genus AG-414-E02. The sequence goes on along the minus strand of CABYJR010000010.1, from coordinate 8,005 downwards.
GAAAAATTCTTTTTGGTTTTTAGCTATACCACTTCCCAGGCCACCAAGTGTAAAAGCTGGCCTAATGATTGCTGGCAGTCCTATTTTTTTCAAACTTTTTTTTGCTTGTTTTAAGTTTTTAACTATATCTGATTTTGGAAGATCCAAACCAATATCAGACATATTTTTTCTAAATTTTTTTCTATCCTCAGCATTTGAAATTGCCTTAGAATTTGCACCTATTAATTCAATTTTATATTTTTTTAAGAGTCCACTTTTTTCAGCTTCCATAGCTAAATTTAATGCAGTTTGACCTCCCATAGTTGGTAAGATGGCATCTGGTTTTTCTTTTATTAATATTTTTTCTAAAATTTCTTTTGTAATTGGTTCAATGTAAGTTTTATCTGCAACTTTTGGATCAGTCATAATAGTTGCTGGGTTTGAATTTATTAAAACCACTTTGTAACCCTCATCCTTTAGAGCTTTACATGCTTGGGTTCCAGAATAATCAAATTCACAAGCTTGACCAATAATTATTGGGCCGGCGCCTATTACTAAAATTTTTTTAATATCTTTTCTTTTTGGCATTTTTTTTCATACAATTAATAAATTCTTCAAATAAGTAGACACTATCTTGTGGACCAGGGTTAGATTCGGGGTGATATTGAACAGAGAAAACTGGTTTATTTTTTACCCTGATGCCTTCTATACAGTTATCAAATAAAGATTGATGCGTAATCTCAATATTTTTTGGTAAACTTTCTTTAAGAATTTCGAAACCATGATTTTGTGATGTAATTTCCACGGTGTTATTAATTAAATTCTTAACAGGATGATTTGCACCTCTATGTCCAAGTTTCATTTTTTTCGTTTTTGCACCAAGTGCCAAAGCAAGTATTTGATGGCCAAGGCAAATTCCAAAAATAGGGATATTTTTTTTAATTAGAGTTTTAATAGTTTTAATTGCATATTTTCCTGTAGCAGCAGGATCGCCTGGCCCATTAGATAAAAAAATACCATCAGGTTTCATTTTTAATATTTTTTCTGAGCTTGTTTTGCACGGAACAACATTTACCTCACATTTAAAATCAGAAAAATATCTCAAAATATTTTTTTTTATTCCATAGTCTATAGCTATAACTTTAAATAATTTAATTTTATTTTTTGTATAACGACTTTCTTTTTTCCAAGTTTTAAATCCTATCCACCTATAATTTTTTTTTGTTGTAACTTGTTCGGCTAAATCTAAATTTTTTAAACCGCTCCATTTATTAGATAAGTTTTTTAACTTATTAATATTAAATTTTCCTTTTTTTGAAAAACAGATAGTTCCTTTAGGTGCGCCCTTATCCCTAATAAAATTTGTTAGCGTTCTAGTATCAAGGCCAGTAATCCCTATTATTTTATTTTTTTTTAACCAGATATCTAAATGTTTTAAAGCTCTATAGTTTGAAGGGTTAGAAATTTCAGAGTTAAAGATTACTCCTCTAGTCCAAACCTTTTCAGATTCGTGATCTTCGTTATTTGTTCCAACATTTCCAATATGAGGAAATGTAAAATTAATTATTTGTCCAGCATAAGAAGGATCTGATATTATTTCTTGGTAACCCGTTATAGAGGTATTAAAACAAACTTCCCCTGTTGTTGTGCTTTCAAATCCAAATCCATGACCTTTAAAAAAACTGCCATTTTCTAAAACTAAAATTCCTGTGGGATGAATCTTTTTAAGATTATCTTTTGAAGTATGAATTAAATTTGTTTTTGCTACCAAATACAACTCATGAGTTAAAGGCTTTTACTATAAAACATGATTTGGCGCAATATATAAAAAATTTTTATCTCGTCAAGATGGAATTTTTTTCTTTTGAAGAAAATTAACTAGTGCAGTAAATTGATATTTTTATAAATCATGTCATTACGAGAAAAAATAAACCAACAGTTTAATGCTGCGTTAAAAAATAAAAATAAAACTTTAGTTTCTACTTTAAGGTTAATTTTGGCAGCTATTAAAGAGCGAGATATAGCTAATAGAGCTGGCGGAAAAAAAGAGGAGGTTAAGGATCAAGAAATTATAAGGGTTTTGCAAAAAATGAAGAAACAAAGACAAGATTCCGCAGATTTGTATAAAAAAGGCGGAAGACAAGAATTGTTAAATATCGAAGAAGCCGAAATTAAAATAATAGATACTTTTTTACCAAAACAACTTTCTGAAGAAGAAACCAAAAAGATATGTAAAGAAATTATAGAATCAGTGGGTGCTTCGAGCGTTAAGGATATGGGAAAAATTATGGGAACTCTTAAACAAAAATATTCTGACTCGATCGATTTTTCTAAAGCAAATATAATAATAAAAGGTTTGTTAAATTAATGAAATATCCTAAAGAATATCTTGAAGAAATTAAGTTAAGACTAAAAGTATCCCAGGTAGTTGGAAGATCAGTAAAATTAAAAAAACGTGGAAAAGAATTTGTTGGCTTATCTCCTTTTTCAAATGAAAAGACGCCATCATTCACTGTGAACGACCAAAAAGGTTTTTATCATTGCTTTAGTTCAGGAGAACATGGAAATATTTTTGATTTTTTGATGAAGATAAATAATTATAAATTTGGAGAAGCTGTAAAAAAATTAGCATCAGATGCAGGAATGCCTCCTTACAGATTTACAAAACAGGATGAAGAAAAACAAAATAGATGGAATGTTTATAAATTAATTTTGGAAAAATATTCAAATTTTTGTAATGAAGAATTAATTTCAGAAAAATATCCTGAAGTTATAGAATATTTAAATAAAAGAAAAATTACAAAAAAAGAAATTTCTTTCTTTAAAATTGGTTATTCTCCAGTAAAAAATTTTTTTTACGATAAATTAAAGGAAGAATTTAGCGAGGAACAGATTAACTCTTCTGGTATTTACTATTTTGATGAAAATAAAAAAAAACATATCGATAGATTTAGAAGCAGAATTATTTTTCCAGTTAGAACTTTGAATGGTTCTGTTTTTGCTTTTGGAGGAAGAACTTTATCGAAAACTGCGTTTGCCAAATATATTAATTCTCCAGAAACAGAATTTTATAAAAAGGGAAACAATTTATACAATATTAATTCAGCTAAGGAATTTAGAAATAAAAATGATGAAATTTTTATAGTTGAAGGCTATATGGATGTTATAAATTTACATAAATTTGGAATTGAGAACGTCGTTGCTAATTTGGGAACCGCAATGACGGAAAAACAAATAGAATTAATATGGAAATTTTTTAAAAATCCAATTATTTGCTTGGACGGCGACATTAGCGGACAAAAAGCAGCTGTTAGAGCAGCAGAGAAGTTGTTTCCAATAATGAAGCCAGATTCAAATATATATTTTCTTGCTTTGCCAGAAAATTTAGATCCAGATAGTTATATAAATCAAAAGGGCAAAGATTCTTTTACAAAACTTGCCCAAAGTAAAATAGATATAAAGGAATTTATTTGGAATTCTTATTATGGTGAAATTGATCAAAAAGATCCACGATCTCTGGCATTATTTGAAAAAAAAATTAAATCTCTCTGCAGGGAAGTTAAAGACAGAACGCTAGCTAAGTATTTCCTTGATAGCTTTATGGGAAAAATAGATGGTCTTACCCCTCATTCTAATTTTAAAAGAAATAATTTTTTGAAGATTAAAAAAGTCATAAATCCACTTCAGAAAACCAAGGATATTTATAAACAAATGAACAAATTTGAAGAAAAAGAACTTAAAGAGTTTTCAATTTTATTTTTAGTAATGAAAAATTTAGATCTTTTTAGGAAAAATATTGAACTAATTTCAGAAGTTAATTTTTCTAGTGATATAATGAATCTATTCAAACAAAAACTAATAGATTATTTATTATCAGAAAAATTTTTTGATAAAAAAGAAGTGGAGATTGATGATTTTGATGAAAAGTTTAAAAATATAATAGTTCAAATAAATGATAATGCGCCAATAAAAATAATTCATAAAAACAAAAGCGATCGCGATATTATTTTAATATTTAGTGAAATTTTGAAAGAAATTGAAAAAATCGAACTTAGGAAAAAAATTGAATCTCTGGAAGATAAAGTTTCTTTAAATCTTGATGAAAATCTTTATACCGAGCTTTTATCTCTCAGAAATCAATTAAAAGGAGGCTAAATAGATACTGGATTTTACCTGTATTATTACTATATATGATTGTCCCAATTAAATTATTAAAGGCAGAAATATTGTGGAAAGATTAATAACAAAATCATTCAAAAGATTATTAGATAAAGGAATTCATCGTGGTTTTATCACGCATGAAGAACTGGGAAAATCACTTGGAAAAAGACACTTTAGCCAACAAAATGTGGAATCAGCCTTTGTTCATATTTTCGATAACAAGATAACTCTAGTAGAAAAAAAATCTGATTACAGCGCAATTAAGAAAAGAGATTCATCATCTTCTGACCTTCAAAAAACTAAAGATGTAGAAAAAAGTGACGATCCCATCAGAATGTATTTAAGAGAAATGGGAGGAGTAGATCTTCTTTCTAGAGAAGGAGAGATAGCAATAGCAAAAAGAATTGTTGCTGGAAAAGATTATATGATCAACGGTTTATTCCAAAGTCCATTAAGTGCAAAAAAACTTTTTGAATGGAAAGAAAAATTAGAAAAAAATGAAATATTAATAAGAGAAATTATAGATATAGATTCTAGTTATATTGAAGGAGAAAATTTAGATGAAAATGAAGAATTAAAAAAAACCAAAACAAAGGAAAAGAAAGAGACAAATGATGAATTAAAAAAATCTAAAAAGAAAGAAGATAATGAAGAAGACGGTGAAAATAAAAACCAGGATCAAATTGAAGAAGATGAATTTAATCCAACCCTTGCAGCAATGGAGGAAGAAATTAAACCTCAAGTAATTTCCACAATAAATTCTTTATGTAAGGACTATGGTAAATTAATTAAAATTCAAAATGAAAAATTAGATTGCGCTCTTAACAGTAAGGATTTTGCAAGGCCAAAAGAAAAAAATTATCTGAAGCTCCAAGATGTTATAATTAAAAAAATAAAAACTCTTCAACTAAATGCATCTGTACTAGAAGAATTAGTAGAATCACATTATCAAGAAAATAAAAAAATAACATCTTTAGAAGGTGTGCTTTTACGATTAGTTATGGACAATAAAATTTCTAGAGAAGAATTCTTGAAATATTATCTAGGAAATGAAATTAATCCAAAATTTGAAAATTTTTTAAATGAAAATAATAATTGGAAAAATTTTTTCAAAAGGAAGAAAAAAGAATTTTATGAAATAAGAGATAGATTAGTTGAGATTAGTAAAAAAATTGGTTTACCTATTTTTGAATTTAAAAAATTGGTTGGTAAAATACAAAAAGGTGAAAGAGAATCTAGAATAGCCAAAAAAGAAATGGTAGAAGCCAATTTAAGACTTGTGATATCTATTGCAAAAAAATACACAAATAGAGGTTTGCAGTTTCTAGACTTAATTCAAGAGGGGAATATAGGTCTTATGAAGGCAGTAGATAAATTTGAGTATCAAAGAGGTTATAAATTTTCTACTTATGCAACATGGTGGATCAGACAAGCTATTACAAGATCAATAGCTGACCAAGCAAGAACAATTAGAATACCAGTTCATATGATTGAAACTATTAACAAAATAGTTAGAACATCAAGACAAATATTGAGCGAAAGAGGTAGAGAGGCGACACCAGAAGAATTAGCTAAAAAATTAGCTATGCCTTTAGACAGAGTAAGAAAAGTTTTAAAAATTTCTAAAGAACCAGTTTCTTTAGAAACTCCAGTGGGAGATGAAGAAGACAGTAGTCTTGGCGATTTTATAGAAGATCAAAATGCATTGCAGCCACTTGATGCTTCAATAAGATCTAATTTAGGAGAATCAACAACAAAAATTTTAGCAACTCTTACTCCAAGAGAAGAAAGGGTCCTTAGAATGCGTTTTGGTATAGGAATGAATACAGATCATACTTTGGAAGAAGTTGGTTTGCAGTTTTCTGTTACCAGAGAAAGAATAAGACAAATCGAAGCTAAAGCTCTTAGAAAACTTAAACACCCAAGTAGATCGAAACATTTAAAAAGCTTCTTAGAAAAATAAAATTTTAATCATTAATGATTAAATTATTTTGGAATACACATAATCAAAAAAAACCTAGTTCTACCAATAAAAAAATTAGAGAAAAGGAAGAATTAGATTATGGATGGGGCCAATATCATAAAAAAAGTTCAGATAAATGGATTTATGAAATTCTTAAAAAAACTAAATATAGCATTATTGATAGTTTAAAAAATATTGAAAAAGATGATATTTTAATAATTGTTGATTCAAGCGTTGAAGAGAAAAATGAACTTTATACAAAACTGAATTTAATTTGCTCAAAAATATTTTTATTCCATCTTGGCGATGAATTTGGTTTTCATAATTTATTTACTGTATATGATAATTGTAATTACATTTGGAGACCTTTTTGTTCCAGTAAATATTTTAAAAATGAAAAAGTTAAATGTATACCAATAGGTTATAAATCTGGAGTTTTATATAAAAATGAAAGTAATAGAAAATATAAATGGGCATTTACTGGCACCCCGCACAAAACAAGTAGACATGATTTATTGTTTCAGTTTTCTAAGATCGAACCTTTTTTTTGTCACAAGACAGAAAAATTCGATCGTAAGAATATTTCTGTTGAAGAAATGAATAACATTTTGTCATCTACTGAATTTATTCCCTGTCCGTATGGCTTTTTTCATCCAGAAACATACAGAGTATTTGAAGCTTTAGAATGTGGGTGCATTCCGATTGTTGAAAGTGCCTACGATTATTATGATCGTGTATTTCCAAACAATCCATTTATAAAGATAAATACATGGAAAGAAGCTAAACCTATATTAGAAGGATGGAGCAAAGATCAGATAAAAATAAAATCTAAAGAATGTACTGCTTGGTGGAACAATCAAAAAAATGACCTGCAAGATTTTATAAAAGAAAAAATTAAATGATGAATGAAACTAAATTAAATAAAATAGAAGACTTAATAAAAAATAAAAAAATAAATCAGGCTCAATTAGAAATATCAAAATTAGGCCCAGAGTTTCATAAAAATATAAACTATCTTTTTTTAAGAAGCAAAATCTTTTACATGAATAAATTGTACTATCAGGCATTAGATGCCTTATTAATCGCGACAGAATTTGGAGAAGATGACAAGATTTATGATCTTATTTCAAAAATTTATAAAATTTTAGGAAATGAAGATTTAAGTAAAAAAATTTCCAATCCAGACACAAGGTTAAAAGCTATAAACACTCTGAAAAAAGAAGTTACAGGCATTTCTCAAAAAGAAAAATCTTAGACGTACATACTTGAATGAAATTTAAAAACAAAGTAAAAGCAATATTAGTTGACATTGGGCCTGTAGCTCAGCTGGTTAGAGCAGTACACTCATAATGTATTGGTCCCAGGTTCGAATCCTGGCGGGCCCACCATAAAATTATGAAAATAGCTGTTTTTGGAATAATTCCTTTTACCGATCTAATTAAAGAAGGCTTTATTAAGCTAGGCCATGAAATATCTAATAATAATCCTGATTTAATTTTTGCAAACGATCCCATGGGATACCAAGATGCTGTTTTTTTAAAAATGCAATATCCAAAAACACAAGTTATTCTTAACGTGCTGGATGTTCCTTTGCATTTTCGTGATATTGAAAAACAGTTTAAGACAATGAATAAACGTTTCTTCTCTAAAGCTGAAAATATAACAGCAATTAGTTTTAAAGTAAAAAAAGATTTAGGAAAATTTTTTGATACTAAAATTCATGAAAAAATTAAAGTAATTTATAACCCAATCCAGAATGTAAATTATGATAAAAAAATAAAAAAAAATAATTCATTTTTATATGTAGGTCGAGCCAATGACCCAATTAAAAGGTTTAATTTAGTTCGCGAAAGTCTTTCAAAAATAAAAGATGGTAATAAAAATATTGTAGTTTGTGGAGTA
>CABYJR010000009.1 GCA_902519445.1 uncultured Pelagibacteraceae bacterium | reverse complement strand
TGTAAACGCTTTAAAATCGATAATTCCAAAAGAGAAAAACACAGTGCGCTGGTTGACTGTCAATTATTAAAAGAAGTTTATATAAATCTTTTAGACCAAAAAGAACCAAAACTTGATTTGGAAAGCAAAGATATTCCAGATATAAAATTAAATAATCAGGTATATGAAATTAAAAGTACGCAAAGAAAAGTTATAAAAATTAGTGAAGAAGAATTAGAATTACATAAAAACTTTGTTAAAAGCAGTCTGCAAAAAAATTTTTTTAAATAATTATTTTTTTCTAGAATCAAACAATTTTTGAAAATCTACTTCTTTATGAATTTGTATATTTTGTACTCCCGCCTGTTTGAATAAAAAGACGAAAGTATCATATAAAGTTTTGTATGTTTCTTGAGGAACTTTTATCAAAACTATCTTTTCAAGTTCATCCTTATTATTAAAATCTTTGTCAATTGAAACTAAAGAAGCTCCAGTAATTTCACCTAGAATTTTGTGTTTAACATTTTGGTTGGGAACCATTTTCAGTGTTGTGTTTACTTCTATAATATTGTCCTTATATGGTTTGCTTTTTATATCAAAGTTCAAAGAATAATTTGATATTTCTTTTTCTAACATGACGAATGATTGAGCGTTTGGAATTTCAAAAGAAATGTCCTTAATAAATTTTGATATAATACGATAACTCATTCTGGTTATTTTTCTTTGTCTTCTTTTTCAACAACCCCTTCAATAATATTTTCGTTATTTTCTTTTTTTTTAAATTTTGCAGTTATTGATTTAATGAAAAAATTTCTTGTTATAGGTATTATTAGTAAAAATCCAATTATATCTGTTAAAAATCCAGGGATTATTAATAATAAAGCTGCAAATGCTAATGCTGCTCCAGATATAATTTCATAAATTGGCATTTCATTTTTTACTATTTGGCTTAAACCTGAACGTAATGTGCTGATACCAGCTAACTTGGCAAAATAGACTCCAGTAATAGCGGTGAAGAAAATTAGTAAAATAGTATTTAGGGCACCAATGACACCTCCTACTTTAATCATTAAGTAGATCTCTATTGCCGGAATACCAATTATAAAAAGAATAACTGCGTTCATTTGTAGGCTATTTACGTTTGCATACTATATCATATAAGTACTATAATCAAAAAATCGTATGAGTAGTCAATTTGGTTTTATAGATATAATTTTACTGGCCATGTTCGCTGGGTTTATAATTTTAAGGTTAAGGAATATTTTGGGACGAAAAACTGGTCATCAAGGTAAACCTATGAGCAGATATTTTCCTAGAGGTATGGAAACTCTTCAAGATATAGAAAATAATGAGGCTATTAAAAGTGGAAATGTAGACGAAGAAGCAAAGAAACAGTTTTTAAAAGGAGCTGATATTGCTTATGAACAAATTATAACTGCTTTTGCTAAAGGAGATAAAAAATCTTTAAAGAGTTTGTTAGGAAAAAAAATGTATGACGACTTTTCTGAAGTTATAGATGAAAGAAAGAAAAAAGATCATAATTATGAAACAACTTTTATTGGTGTAAAATCTTCAAAAGTATTAGAATTTAAAAAAATTGAAAATATTTATAAAGTAACTGTGAATTTTGTTAGTGAAATAATCACATGTGTAAAAGATAAAAATAATAAAGTAATTGAAGGAAACCCAGACGTAATAAAGACCGTTAATGATGTATGGAAGTTTTCAAAGAATATGTGGAGTCAAGATCCTACCTGGTACTTAGTTGAAACATCAAATAAATAGTGAAAAAAAAATATTCTGTTCCACAAAAAGATAAAAAAGATTGGACTAACTTTACTAAAAAAATGGATAATATTTTTGTTAAAGAAGATGATTCTTTACAAGAAAATCATGAAAGAAATAAAATACGCAGACTAGATCTCCACGGATATTCATTAGAAGATGCGAATAAAGTAGTAAAAAAGTTTATTACAGAAGCTTTTGACAAGAACTACAGAAAACTTCTAATAGTGACTGGAAAAGGATCAAGATCAAAATCTTATGATAATCCTTATATTTCAGAGAATTTAAGTGTCTTAAAAAACTCAATACCAGAATATATAAAAAATGATGAAAGTTTAAATTCTATTATAAATAAAGTAACCCAAGCAGAGAGAAAAGATGGAGGTGAGGGTGCTATAAATATTTTTTTAAAAGATAAAAAAAAAATTACAAAATAAACTTTGATAAATCTGTGTCTTTAGCAAGCTCACCAAGATTTTTAGTAACGTAATTTTTATCAATTATAATTTTTTCACCGCCTCTATCTGTTGCGGTAAAACTAATTTCATCTAATACTTTTTCTATAATAGTATGAAGTCTTCGAGCTCCAATATTTTCAATAGTAGCATTAATTTCTGTTGCTAATTTTGCAATTGTTTCAATTCCATCTTTAGAAAATTCAAGAGTCACTTTTTCTGTTTCTAAAAGTGCTCTGTATTGTTTAATTAAACTATTATCCGGTTCTTCTAAAATTCTTCTAAAGTCGTCACTAGTTAGTGCACTTAGTTCCACCCTAATAGGCAACCTTCCTTGGAGTTCAGGCAGTAAATCTGAAGGCTTAGCAAGTTGGAAAGCCCCTGATGCAATAAATAAGATGTGGTCTGTTTTAACTGGCCCATGTTTTGTGCTGACTGTAGTTCCTTCTATTAATGGAAGTAAATCTCTCTGAACTCCTTCTCTAGAAACATCTCCCCCAATTCTATCACCTCTTGCTGAAACTTTATCTATTTCGTCTAAAAAGACTATTCCATTGTTTTCGGTAGATATTTTAGCATCTTTTATAATTACATCTTGTTCAATCATTTTATCAGATTCTTCCGCAATTAAAATCTCATGAGATTCTTTAACTGACATCTTTTTCTTTTTTCCTTTTTTCATATTCTTTCCCAGCATTTCTGAAATATTTATCATGCCGACATTTGCTCCTGGCATTCCTGGGATTTCAAAACTTGGCATATTCGAAACTTCATTTACTTCAATTTCAATATCATTATTATCAAGATCTCCATTTCTTAATCTTTTTCTGAAACTTTCTCTCGTTGCAACACTAGCTTTGTTCCCAACAAGTGCATTTAAAACTCTTTCTTCTGCAGCTTGCTGAGCTTTTGCATAAACTTGTTTTCTCATTCTTTCTTTTTCTATAGCAATTGAGATTTCTAAAAGATCTCTAATTATTTGCTCTACATCTCTTCCCACATATCCTACTTCTGTGAAACGCGTAGCTTCTACTTTTATAAAAGGTGCTTCTGCTAATTTTGAAAGTCTTCTTGAAATTTCTGTTTTTCCTACTCCAGTTGGTCCTATCATTAGAATATTCTTTGGCAAAACCTCATCTTTCATTTCACCTTTAAGAGCTTGTCTTCTCCACCTATTTCTAAGGGCAATAGCCACCGCTCTTTTTGCAGCTTTTTGACCAATCACATATCTGTCTAGTTCTGAAACTATTTCTCTTGGCGACAAAGAAGAAACTACTGATTTTTCATCTTTATCTTTAGAAGAATCTTTCTTATGAATAGATGTTATATTTGACTTTTGTTTCATTAAATTAAATTTTTTCTAAAGTTATATTATTATTAGTAAAAACACATATTTCAGAAGCTACTTTAATTGATTTTTTTGCAATTTCCTCAGCTGACATATTTGATTCCATTAAAACTTTCGCAGCGGCCAAAGCAAAATTGCCACCCGAACCTATTCCAATTATTCCTTCTTCAGGTTCAAGCACATCTCCTGTACCAGAAATTATAAAACTTTTTTCTTTATCGGCAATAGCCATTAGCGCTTCTAGACGTCTCAAATATTTATCAGTTCTCCAATCTTTTGCTAACTCGACAGCAGCTCTAGTAAGATTTCCCGCATGTTTTTCAAGCTTGGCTTCTAACCTTTCAAATAAAGTTAACGCATCTGCTGTTGATCCTGCAAAACCAGCTATTACATTTCTTTTTTCAATTTTACGAACTTTTTTTGCAGTGCTTTTAATTACTGTGTTTCCAAGACTAACTTGTCCATCTCCAGCAACAACAACATCTTTGCCTTTTCTTATTAAGACGATTGTAGTTCCATGCCAATTTGAATTTTCACTCATACTATTATTCTATGTGGAGATTTATTTAGCATCTTCAAGGGCAAAAGTTAGATTTATTGATATATTCTTGAATTATTTATATACCCTGTTATTACAGGAACCCGTTATGGCAAGAAAAGCTAAAATAAATAGAAAGACTAAAGAAACTAGCATAGTCGTAGAAGCAAATTTAGATGGCAAAGGATCATATAAAATAGATACCAAAATTGGTTTTTTAAATCACATGCTGGAACAATTATCAAAGCATTCTTTGATTGATTTAAAAATATCAGCCAAAGGAGACACACATATTGATTTGCACCATACCACTGAGGATACTGGAATTGCTATTGGTGAATGTATTAAAAAAGCACTTGGTTCATCAAAAGGAATAAAGAGGTATGCTCATGCATTAATTCCTATGGATGAGACATTAACTCGAGTAACAATGGATGTATCAAACAGACCATATTTAATTTGGAAAGTAAAATTGAAAGTAGAAAAATTGGGAGAGATGGATACTGAACTATTTAAAGAATGGTTCCAAGCTTTTGCTCAAGCTGCTGGCATCACACTGCATATTGAAAATGTTTACGGAGACAACAGTCATCACATAATTGAGTCTTGTTTTAAAGGACTTGCAAGATCATTACGTGAAGCCATAGAAATAGATAAAAGAATTAAAAATAAAGTTCCTTCAACTAAAGGCGTTTTATAAAACAAAAATGTCCATTACAGTAATTGACTATGGTTCTGGCAATTTAAAGTCAGCAGCTAAAGCTCTCGAAACTGCTGCTAATAATATAAATATAAATACTAAAATAGTTGTAACATCTGATCCTAAAGAAATTAAGCAGTCAGATAAGATAGTTTTGCCAGGTCAAGGATCTTTTAGGGACTGTTATTCAAGTATAAAAAAAATACCTGGATTAAATGAAACTTTAAATGAATTTGTTTTAGAAAAGAAAAAGCCAATTTTAGGAATATGTGTTGGAATGCAATTGTTCGCAAAAACCGGCTATGAATCTCAAGAGACAAAAGGATTTGGTTGGATTGATGCTGAAGTTAGAAAAATAAATAATATGAGTAAAAAATTAAAATTACCTCATATGGGTTGGAATGAAATAGAATTAAAAAAAGATTGTTTTCTTTTTTCTAACATTAAAAATAAATCTCACGTTTATTTTATTCATAGTTATGAATTTATGACAAAGGAAAAAGATTGCGTGATAGCTACAACAAATTATGGAAATTCAATAATAGTATCTATAGAAAAAGAAAATATTGTTGGTACACAATTTCACCCAGAAAAAAGTCAAAAAAATGGTTTAATAATTTTAGAAAATTTTTTGAAATGGAAAATATAATGATAATTTTTCCCGCAATTGATATTAAAGATGGTAAATGTGTCAGACTTATAAGAGGGGACTTTAATCAAATGACTTCCTATGAAAAATCTCCATTCGATCAAGCTAAAATATATTTTCAAAGCGGATTTAATAATATTCATATTGTTGATTTAGATGGTGCTTTACAGGGAGGATCATCTAATTCAAATATTGTAAAAGAAATAATTAAAAATTTTAAATTAAAAATTCAAATTGGTGGAGGAATAAGAACGATCGACGATATAGATAGTTGGGTAAAAAGTGGTGCAGACAAGGTTATTATTGGTACTGCTGCAGTTGAAAATAAGAATTTACTTAAAACAGCTTGTGAAAAATTTAAAAATAAAATTGCAATATCCTTAGATGTTAGGGATGGATTTATTTTTCTATCTGGTTGGAAAAAACAAACTAATATCTTAGCTTCTGATTTTTTAAAAGAAGTACAAAATTTTGGAATTTCTAGAATTATTTATACTGATATTGATAAAGATGGAACAAAAAAAGGTCCAAATATAAAAGATACAGTCGAGTTATCCAGTAAATTTAAAATACCTTTTATTATATCTGGAGGAATTTCTTCCATAGAAGATATTAAAAGAATTAAATCTCTTAACAATTCAAATATTGAAGGAGTGATAGTTGGTAAATCAATTTATGATGGTGATATAAAAATTAGCGAGTTAGCGAAAGAGATATAAAATGTTAAAAAATAGAATTATACCCTGTTTAGATGTGAAAGACGGAAGAGTGGTTAAAGGTATTAACTTTGTAGACCTGGTTGACGCAGGAGATCCTGTAGAACAAGCTAAAATATACGACGAGCAAGGTGCTGACGAGTTATGTTTTTTAGACATTACAGCCTCAAATGAGAATAGAAACATTATGTTAGAAACAGTTAAAAAAACTGCAGAAAAATGCTTTATGCCACTGACAGTGGGCGGCGGTGTAAGAACAATAGAAGACATAAGAAATTTATTACTAGCTGGTGCAGACAAAGTATCAATAAATACTGCAGCAGTTAATAATAAAAATTTGGTTAAAGAAAGCTCTGAGAAGTTTGGTTCTCAATGTATTGTTGTTGCTGTCGATGCAAAAAAAGTTAAAGAAAACAAGTGGGAAATATTTACTCACGGAGGGAGAAAATCTACAGGAATAGACGTTATGAAATTTGTTGAAAAGATGGAATCAATGGGAGCAGGGGAAATACTTCTTACTTCAATGGATAGAGATGGAACAAAAAAGGGTTACGATTTAGATCTAACAAAAAAGGTATCCAGCCTTGTTAATATACCTGTTATTGCATCAGGAGGCGTCGGCAATTTAGAACACTTGCAACAAGGTATAAAAATTGGAAAAGCAAACGCTGTATTAGCTGCATCAATTTTTCATTTTGGAGAATTTTCAATAAAAGATGCAAAAAAATATTTAGACTCAAAGGGAATTGCTGTAAGAATCTGAGAAATGTTTAAAACTTTAGAAGAATTAATTTCTGTTATTCGTCAACGAAAAGGGTCCAAGATTAAGGAGTCTTATACAAAAAAATTATTAAACGATAAAAATTTAAATGTTGAAAAAGTAAAGGAAGAAGTAGGGGAACTTATTGATGCCATTGAAAAAAATACAAATAAAGTTCATGAAGCAGCAGATGTTCTTTATCATTTAATGGTGCTTTTAGAAGCAAATGGTATTAAAATTGAAGATGTGATGGATGAGTTAAAGAAAAGACAAAATGATAAATTGGCATAAAAGATATATAGAATATTGGAAAAAAAAACTAAACGTTTCTGATTATGGAGTTCTTTGGATATCGTTTTTTAAGGGTATACTTATTGGTTTATTAATTTATCATTTTTTTATTAATTAATTGCAAACGAATAAAATGACTTACGATAAAAATAATATTTTTGCTAAAATTCTGAGAGGTGAGATTCCTTGTAAAAAAATCTATGAAGACGAATATGTTTTAGCTTTTCATGATATAAATCCTCAAAAAAAAGTTCATGCACTTGTGGTTCCCAAGGGCGAATATGTGAATTTGGATGATTTTTCTTCTAAGGCATCTGAAAAAGAAATTGTGGGTTTGATTAAAGGAATAGGAACTGTTGCTAAAAAGCTGGGTGTTTCCGAAGCAGCCAAAGGTGGAGGCTATAGATCTTTAGTTAATGTAGGAGAAAATGGTGGACAAGAAGTTCCTCATTTACATTTTCATATTTTTGGAGGAGAGAGAGTCGGGAAAATGGTTTCCTAAAGATCTTTTTCTTGTGGAATTTTAAAAAAATCATCTACAATCTGATTATTAATTATTAAATTATTAATTTCAAAATTTACTTTATTTGAATAAGCATCATTAGTTTCCCAACCTTTAAGTTCTAAAGAATTTTTGTCAAAAAGCATTTTTACTTTATTTGTTTTCTTGTCAGCAAATATAAATCCAATTAAATTTGAATCTAGCTCAGATGGATTTCCTTTTCTTATCAAATCAATAATTTTTTCTTTTTTTAAAATAAAAGAAAGTGGAGTTGATTTTATGGGATATAAATAAATTTTTTTATATTTTTTTTTTATTATTGCTACTGTTTTTCCATTAGAAATAATTATTTTTCCTTTTGAATTTTTATAGTTGCACTTCATACGAAGGGGATATTTAACGAAACAATTTCCTATTTCTTCTTTATCTGCAATTTTCTGTTTAAAATCAAAAGTTAATGTTTGAGTTGCTGTTAGTTTATTAATAAGATTTTTTTGTAAATCTGCTAAAACAATATTCATAGATAATAAGAATAAGAAAAAAATTTTTAAAAGAAAAAATATTTTTTTTGTCAAAATATACCTATAGAATTTCTCTTTTACCTACATGATTAGCCTGGCCTACAATTCCTTCTTTTTCCATTGTTTCCATGATTCTTGCTGCTCTATTGTAGCCAATTTGTAATTTTCTTTGGAGAAAACTTGTAGAAGCTTTACCCTCGGTCTTTATAATTTCAACAGCTTTATTATATAATTCATCTTTTTCGCCGTCCGTTTCTTCGTTTGTACCAGAGTCCTTATCTCTGATTATTGTGATTTCATCAATATAGTCAGGCTCTCCTTGAGATCTTAAAAAGCTATTTACTTTTTCTATTTCTGATTCTGATACATAAGGCGCATGAATTCTTACAATTCTGTTAGCTGAAGACATAAATAACATATCGCCTTTACCTAATAATTGTTCAGCGCCCTGTTCTCCTAAAATTGTTCTGCTATCAATTTTTGAACTTACCTGAAATGAAATTCTTGTAGGAAAATTTGCTTTTATTGTTCCTGTAATAACGTCAACACTCGGTCTTTGTGTTGCCATGATAATATGAATACCAGCAGCTCTTGCCATTTGAGATAATCTTTGAATATAATTTTCTATCTCTTTTCCAGCAACCAACATTAAATCTGACATTTCGTCTACTATTACAACAATATAAGGCATATGCTTTCTATGTTTTGCATTATAGCCATCAATGTTTTTTACACCAACGCTAGTCATTAATTTATATCTACTTTCCATTTCTTTTACCGCCCAACCCAGAGCTGCAGTAGCTTTTTTTGCTTCGGTAATTACTGGGCACAATAAATGTGGAATCCCTTCGTAGGCGGATAACTCTAACATTTTAGGATCAATCAAAATTAAATTTAATTTTTCAGGAGTATATTTATATAGTAAAGACAATATGATTGTATTGATACATACAGATTTCCCAGAACCAGTAGTCCCTGCTATTAATAAGTGAGGCATTGCAGAAAGATCATGAACAATAGGAATGCCCGAAATACTTTTTCCTAAAGCTATAGGTAACTTTATCTCTCTTTTGTTAAATTTTTCATCAGAAATAATTTCGTTTAAAAATACATTTTCTCTTTTTGAATTTGGAATTTCTATACCAATTGTGTTTTTTCCAGGTATTGTTGCAACTCTTGTAGATATTGAACTAGTATTTCTTGCTATATCATCGGCTAAATTAACTATTTTTGAAACTTTAATTCCTGAAGCTGGCTCAAATTCATTTAGAGTGACCACAGGACCGCAGCTTATTCTTTTAATTTTACCCTCAACACCAAAATCAAGTAATATTTTTTCTAGAAATTCAGAATTTTTAGTTAAATCTGCTTCATCAATATTTTTTTTATTTTTTAAATCGTTATTTTTTTCAAGAAAATTTATTCCTGGAAGTTTATAAATACTTTTTGAGCTTTTAATCTCTTTATTTTTATTTTCGGTAAAAGGCAAGATAGGTTGCTGATTTTTATTTGCGGTATTTTCATGTTCTTGCTGTTCAGAATTAAGATTAAAATCATTTTTATCTAAATTAGTTTTATTTTTATTTTTCTTTAAAAAACTATTAATTTTTTTAAAGAAAAAAATTGGAAAAAGGAAAATCTTAATAATTTCGTTTGGTTTTATGCCCAGGCTTAGAATAAAAAAAACGATTGATATAAGCAAAAGGAAATAGACAAAATATTGATTTTCAATTACGGGAGAAAAATAATATATATTTTCTCTAATAGACCTGCCAACAAAACCGCCGTTTCCGTTATCAATTAACCAATAAGAATCGTTGTAAAAAGTGCTTAAAAAAACAGTTCCAGAAATTATGTAAATTAGTAAAAAAAATATTTTTGTAATAAAATTATATATTATTTTTTCTGAGATCACTTTAAGTCCCCAATAAAAAAAATTTATAGTTAGTAATATCGAAACCAATCCTATTGATTGAAGCAAAAAATCAGAAATAACGCTTCCGTAGAATCCACCTATATTTTTAATCTGGGTATTTTCTGACGAGTATATAAAATTAGGATCATCAGGAGAGTATGTAATAATAGAAGCCAAAAGGAATAAACTCAGTAGCGATAATAAAATTCCACAGAGTTCTATTAATCGTTTTTTTATAAAATTATTGATTTTCGTTAAAATCTGAGATTTCATTTTTTTCAAATCACTTAATTAACTTTGTATCATTTATTAATAATTGTTAAAATTAATTAATAAAAAATAAAATCATGAAAAAACAAAAAATTTGCATAATTGGAGGCAGCTTAACCGGATTGGTTACAGCAGTATGTTTATCCAAACTTGATTGCGATATAGATCTAATAACAGGAGAATCATATAGAAATTCCAAATCTGGAAGAACAATAGCGGTATCAGAAAATAATTTTCATTTTTTAAATAAACTAAATATTTCTAAATTATTAAAAAAGAAAATTTGGACATGCTCTTCTATGAAATTATACACAGAATCTGAAAAAGAAAAAATTGCAGAAATTTTTGAGCTAAATAAAGAAAATGAAAACGTAAATATTTTTTACATGCTAAAAAATTTAATGATAATTAAATTTTTGAGGAACAAAGTTAAAAAAATTAAATCTATATCAATTAAAAAAAATAAGCATGTTAAAGCCATTTATAATTCTGGCTTATTAAAATGTGTAAAGTTTAATAATAACACTTCAAAATATAATTTAGTAATTATTTGCAGCGGATATAATTCTTCTCTAGTAAGAAATCTTTTTATTGGTCAAAAAATAGAAAATTCATATAAAGAGTTTGCGGTTAGTGCAATTCTTGATCACAAATCTTTAAAAAATAATATATCAAGGCAAATTTTTTTAGATAACTCAATATTTGCAATGCTACCCATTTCAAAAAATAAAACATCCATAGTTTGGTCTATGAAAAATCATATGAAAAAAAAAAGTATTAACTTTTTAAAAAAGAAAATAAAATTTTATGCTGAAAACTTTTTAGAAAATATTAAATTTTCTTCTGCAATAGAAAAAAGAGATTTAAATCTTTTAATACGGAATAAATATTTTTTAGAAAGAACACTTTTATTTGGAGATGCTTTACATTTAATGCATCCTTTTGTTGGGCAAAGCTTTAATATGACACTTAGAGATTTGAAGTGTTTAGAAAAAATATTAGAAGAAAAAATTAATCTAGGATTAGATATTGGTAGTCGGGATGTTTTATTAGAATTTTCTAATGAAACAAAACCAAGAAACTTTTCTTTTTCAATTGGATCAGATCTTTTAAAAAGTGCACTTTCTTTTAAAAAAGCAAGAAATGGAATATTTAAAATTTTAAATAATAATGATCTTGCTAAAGATTTTGTTTTTAATGTTGCTGATAAGGGATTTAGATTTTAGTAATTTACTTTTCAGTAAAATTATTCCAAATTTTCCAAAGTGCTGTATTAAAACCCTCTGCAAAAAGATTAGAATTAAATGTAGGTAATTTAAGAGTTTTTTCTCTCAAATTTTTTCTGATGTTTGATAGCTCACTAATATTTGAAGAAAATTTAATGGCCTTAGTTAAGTATTCATTCTCGTCATTAGCTATCCAATCAGACATACCTGAATTATGATTTATACTTTCTGTTTCGTGTGAAGAAAATTTATTAAACCCCTTTTTTGTAAGTACCGGGACGCCCATCCACGTTGCTTCAAAAGTTGTTATGCCCCCTGAGTATGGGAAAGTATCCAGGATGATATCAATTTTATTGTAACTAGCCAGATAATCTTTACGTAAAGATCTTCCTTCAAAAATAATAGAATCTGAATCAATATTATTTTTTTTAAATTTATTAATTATTAACTCCCTAAAATAAACATCAGCAAATACAGAAGATTTTAAAAAAATTTTAGATTTTGGAATAGACTTTAAAATTTTACTCCACAAAAAAATGACATCTTCATTATTTATTTTTGAAAAGTTGTTAAAAGAACCAAAGGTTATATATCCATTTTTAATAGCTGGAAGTTCCTCTATTTTTATTTCAGTTTTTGGTGGAGTAAAACAAATCCATATATTTGGTAGAACAAAAACTTTTTCAACAAAATATTTTTCTTCTCTTTTTGGAGTTACATATGGATCCCCCAATACATAATCAATCTCTGGTATTCCAAGAAATCCAGGATATCCCCCCCAAGATAGTTGGATTGGGGCAGCTTTGTTTATGAAAATTGAAAGTTTATTTTTTGCAGAATGGCCATCTAAATCAATCAATATGTTTATGCCGTCTTTTCTAATTTGATTAATTGTATCAACATCATTTTTATCTCCAATTTCATTCCAACTATCAAAATAAGATTGAAGTTTAATATGGAGGTCATCTTTCTTTGAAAAATTTGAATAGGCTACAAGTTGTAAATTTTTATCTTTCAAATTTTTTATCGTTCCTAATAAAAAATATCCTACTGGATGTTCACAAAAATTTCCTGAAACAAATCCCACCCTTAATTTTTTAGGTTTTTTTTCATATTGATTGGTCGTTAACAAAGATTTATCAATTTTTTTTTGAGAAGATATAAATTGTTTTGTTAATGAAATAAAAAAATTATGCTTATCTTCTTTCATGTATAATAATGTAAAGAAAATGTTACTATAGGAAGGAATAAAATCTGGTTTTAGATTTATTGTTTTCTGAAAACTTTCAATAGATTCATTAAACTTACCAACAGTTGTATATACTTGGCCAAGATCAAAATGAGCATCAAAGTAATCTGGCTTAATTTTTAATGCATTATGAAAACTTTCAATTGACTTATTATATTTACGCATTTTTTTATATAGTAAAGCCTGGTTATAATATGCTTCAGCATAATTAGGATTTAGGTTAATCGAACTATTATAATGAGATAGAGCTTCTTCATATCTACCTAGTTCTTTATATAAATTTCCTAAATTATTATGTGCAAAAGAAAATTTAGGATCAATATTTAATGTTTTTTCGTATTGTATAATAGCTTTGTTTAGCTCTCCATTTTTATGTAATGCAAATCCCAAAATATTATATAGAGCAGGAACATCAGGATTTTTTTTTATTAATTTCTTAGTTTCAGCCTTTAATTCAATAAACTTATTTGAGTTATAAAGTTTTTCAAGTAGCAGCATTTCTGCCCGACTTGGTTTTGAAAAATTATTTATTTTTTTTTTAGTCATTAAAAAAAAACAAATACTAGGTCTATTTTATATTTTAATCTATAATTAAAATTGGTCTTCTTCTGTAGAATCTTTCATTGCCGTTGTAGAACTTTTGCCTGAAGATATAGTATTTGAAATAGCATCAAAATAAGAAGTTCCAACTTCTTTCTGATGTTTTGTGGCAGTATAACCTTCTTTTTCACTATCAAATTCTCTTTGTTGCAATCTTGAATAAGCAGTCATTCCATATTGCTTATATTTTTTTGCTAGATCAAAAATAGCATAATTTTGTGCGTGAAATCCAGCTAGAGTAATGAATTGAAATTTGTATCCCATATTTCCGATTTCTTTCTGGAAAATCTCAATTTCTTTGTCTGACAAATTTTTTTTCCAATTAAAAGATGGAGAGCAGTTATAAGCTAATATTTTACCAGGAAATTTATCATGAATGGCTTCAGCAAATTTTTTTGCTTCTTCTAAATTTGGTTTTGCAGTTTCACACCAAATTAAATCACTATATGGAGCGTAAGCCAAACCTCTTGATATAGCTTGATCTAAGCCGTCTTTAACGTAGTAAAATCCTTCGGGAGATCTTTTGCCTGTCAAAAACGGTTTGTCATTTTCATCAACATCATTTGTAATTAGTTTAGCAGCATTTGCATCAGTTCTAGCTAAAATAATTAATGGAACTTCCATTACATCAGCAGCGAGTCTTGCTGATTTTAGATTCTTGATCATTGTTTGAGTAGGAACTAAAACTTTACCACCCATATGACCACATTTTTTTTCTGAAGCTAGTTGGTCTTCAAAATGAACTCCAGCCGCACCAGCTTTTATAAATTTTTTTGTTAATTCAAAAACATTTAAAGGTCCACCAAATCCAGCTTCCCCATCGGCTATTATTGGCATTTTGTAATCTATCTGATCCTTTGAATTAATTTTACCTTCGGATAATTCCATGTGTTGAATTTGGTCAGCTCTAATCAAAGCATTATTCATTGCTTCAACTAATTTTGGAGCACTATCATATGGATATAAACTTTGATCAGGATACATTTCTCCAGCGCTATTTGCATCAGCTGCGACTTGCCACCCACTTAAATAAATTGCTTTTAAACCTGCTTTAGCATGTTGAACAGCTTGATTGCCAGATAAAGAACCTAGGGTTTGAATATAAGGTTCTGTATTTAATAAATTCCAAAGTTTTTCCGATTGTAATTTGCAAAGAGTATATTCGATATTAAATGTACCCTTTAGTTTTTCAACTTCTTCTTTTGTATAATCTCTTTTTATTCCAGCAAATCTTTTGAGGTCAAAAGATATGTTTCCAGTTTTAGTTTTTGATTTCATTTAATTCTATAAATATTAAAAATATTACTATCACACTTGATATTTACTTGTACTTAATATTTCCAATTATTAGCTTGATCGTGTATAAGTTGCAGATTAATACCATAGTAATATAATACTTTACTTTAAAAAGCGGGAGTAGCTCAGTGGTAGAGCGAAACGTTGCCAACGTTTAGGTCGAGGGTTCAATTCCCTTCTCCCGCTCCAAAAATCTTCCTTTAATTCTTATTTAAATACTTTTGGTGTGCAATTATGCATATTTGACTAAAAATAAGAGGCAAAATATACTTAAAACTAATGAGCGATTTACATGAAAAAAATTGTATCCCTTGTCGTGGTGGAGTACCCCCTTTTGATATTTCTGAAATACATAAATATTTAAAAAAAGTTGATGGATGGGACGTAAAAAAAAAAGAGAATGAAATTTATTTCTTAGAAAAAAATTTTACTTTTAAAAATTTTTCTGAAAGCCAAAAGTTTGTAAATAAAGTTGGTGATATTGCCGAAACCCAAGGTCATCATCCAGATATTATTTTTGGGTGGGGTTATGCTAAAGTTCAAATTTTTACACATAAAATAAAAGGTTTAGTAGAAAGTGATTTTATTTTAGCTGCAAAAATTAATAAAATTTAAATCTTAGTGTTTAAAATGTCTAATTCCAGCAAAGGCCATAACCACACCAGCATTATTTGCTGCTTTGATAATTCTTTTATCATTTATTGAACCTCCAGGCTGTATTATGGCCTCTATTCCTGCTTCAGTTAGTTGTTCGATTCCATCAGGAAAGGGAAAAAAGGCATCTGATGCTGCTACAGAATTTTTAATTTTTTCTGGAACAAATTCTAATGCTTTATTAGTTGCAATTTTACAACTATCTAATCTACTTGGTTGACCTGATCCGATTCCAATTGTTGATTTATTATTTGCTAAAACAATAGCATTAGATTTTACAAACTTGCAGATATTAAATGCAAATTTTAAACTAGTAATTTGTTTTGCAGATGGTTTTTTTTTTGAAACAATTTTTAATTTTCTATTTAGAAGTATATCATTCGGATCTTGTGCTAAAAAAGCACTTCCTAAAAATTGATAATGATTTTTATAAGATAAATTAAGTTTACTATAATCGATTAATATAATGTTTTTTCTTTTTTTTAAAATTCTTAAAGCATCTTTTTTAAAACCTTTAGATAGAATTATTTCAAAAAAAATCTTATTTAATTCAATAGCCATTTTTTTTGTAACAACGGAATTAACAGCAACTACCCCACCAAACGCACTTAACGGATCACATTCCAAAGCACATTGGAATGATGAAAGTTGATTTTTTTCGCAAGACACTCCACATGGATTTGCATGTTTTACTATTACTGTGCTCGGGTTTTTATTGAATGAATTTATAATTTCTAATGCAGCATAAATATCATTATAATTATTAAAGCTGAGTTTTTTTCCATGAAGTTTTTTTAATTCCAGGTTACCCTCCCCCATGTATAGACTTCCTTGTTGGTGAGGATTTTCACCATAACGCAAATTTTCTTTTAATTTACCATGAATAGTTTTTTTATCAGGAAACTTTATTTGTGCTTCTAAATTAAGCCAATTTGAAATAACGGAATCATAATACGCTGTTAAACTAAATGCTTTTGACGACATAAATTTTCTAAATTTAAATGATGCTGCACCATTGTTATTTTTAAGTTCTGTAACTAGTTGTGGATAATCAGCAATATTAGAAATAACCGTGACGTCATTAAAGTTTTTTGCGGCAGATCTAATTAAAGCTGGTCCTCCAATATCTATATATTCAATTAAATTCTGAAATTTTTTTTTTTCTTCGAGTTTTTTTTCAAATGGGTAAAGATCAACAATTACTAAATCTATATTTTTAATATTTCTTTTTTTTAAATCTTTTTTATGTTTATAATTTTTTCTTATATTTAAAATTCCTGCATGAATTTTTGGATGTAATGTTTTTACTCTTCCGTCAAGCATTTCAGCAAAACCAGTATAATCTGATACTTCTATACAATTATAATTCATACTTTTAATTTTTTTAAAAGAACCACCTGAACTTATAATTTCAATTTTATATTTTTTTAAAATTGGTAATATAATTTTTAGATTTGTTTTATCTGAGACTGAAATAATTGCTCTTTGTATTTTTTTTAAATTCATATTTTAACTTACTCTTTCAATTTTCCATTTTATTGAAAATCTCTCTTTATCTATAATTCCAGAAATAAAAACACACTCATTATTCAATATTTTATTTTTATTACCAAGGAAAATATTTTTTTCTATTTCTAGATTATTCGTTTCGCTAAGCAATGACCAGCCTTCACCATTGGGTAAGCTAAGTAATACTGAATTTCCAGCCATAGTTTTAACAACCTTAGTATTTGGATAAATATGAAATCTTATAAAATAATTTAAGGAACCTGAATAATTTTTTATTTTTTTTAATTCATCATGACAAAAAATTTCATCATTTTTTTTTGAAATTTTAATAGATCTTTTATGTATATATCCGAATTTTTTTTCATATCCATTATGTGAGGCTGATATTGAATAAAAATCTTTATCTTCGGTATAATTTTTTTCTATAATTCGATGTTTTGAAATTAACGATCTTCCGTATATTTTATTAACGAAATCATTTTTGTAAAAAGTGCATGAGGAAGTATCATTTATATACAAAGTAGAATGCGCTGCTGTAGAACGACTTAGTTCAGTAAGTTTTGGAGACAAGTATTTTCCATACCCCGTGTTACAAATAATTTTTTGCTTGCTTGAAATAAGTTCAAAAGCTAAACATCCTGCCTGATAGTATTTTGCATAGGTAGATTGTGGCGGATTTCCACAATCAATAAAAAATTCAAATTTTTTTTTTTTAATTTTTATAAAGTCTGCAATCGAATGACTTTTATTTGAGAACTTATATTTTAGATTTTTTAAAAAAATATCATAATCTTTATAATTGATTTCTGTAGCTCCATTAAATAAAGGAAATTCCTTATTTGCATAAGATAACATTGAATAACAATTTCCACATCTGCTTATAATGTCATTTAAAAAATCAGGTATAGATTTTTGTCCTTCTTTTAACCACTCTCGAATTAGAATTAAATATTTCAAACATTGAAAAACATCTTCCGGATTTCTAGATTTAGGAAACCCCGATTCGTCAAAATAATTTTTTATTATTTTTTCTAATTCTTTTATTCCAATTTTATAATTTATATTATTCTCCTCAAAAATCATTCCCGAAAGAATTATTGCTGCACAACAAATTATTTTACTTGGACCATCAAGTGGAATATTTAAATTTTTGGAAAGAAAATTTGATTGTTTAATTAAACTTACAAAGAATTTTTTTTTATATTTTTTATCAGAATCTTCAAGTGTAACGTCAGTATTAGAAGACCAGGCAATAATTCTTCTAGCAGTAATTTCTGCGTTCCAAGTATTTGGATGATAGTTAAAAAAAATGTCTATCCAGCTATTTATTATATTTTTGACAAGAGGTTTACTATTTTTCCTATCTAATCTTGATAACCACAAAAAATTATGAAGATTTTCGAATTTTAATTTATCTTTTATATCTACTTTCCACAATAATTCAGGTGTTGTTTCAGTTATTTTATAAAAGTCATTATTGAATGAGGTTAGGGAAGTACATAAAAATGTACTAGGTTTATAAAAAAATCTTTCAGGAGTAAAAGTAAGTAATTTTTTGTTATAATAATTACTTCTAAAATAATAATTTCTAAAATTTATAAAAAATAATTTAAGAATAGACAAAAAGTATAGTTTAATACTCTTAAGGCTATACATTTTTTATCCTGTTTTTAATAATTGAATATTTTTTTTTAGGTCACCATTGTTTTCCTTAAAAATTGTTGTTCCTGAAACTAGTATATTTACGCCAGCTTCTATAGCTTTTTTTGAATTTTCAAAATTAATACCACCATCTATTTCAATTTCAGTATTATATTTTTGTGAATCGATTTCTTTTCTTAAAATTTTTACTTTTTCTAAAGTTTCTTTCATAAATTTTTGGCCACCAAATCCTGGATTTACACTCATTACCAAAACTAAATCTATTAATTTTAATACAGGAAGAACTTTTTCAACAGAGGTTTCCGGATTTAAAGATACCCCCACTTTTTTTTTGAAGGATTTAATTTTTTTTATTGAATTTTCTAAGTTATCAGTTGCTTCTGGATGAATTGTAATTATATCAGCACCAGCTTCAGCAAAATTTTTTATAAAATTATCAACCGGTGAGATCATTAAATGAACGTCAAATGGTAGCGATGTATACTTCCTTAATTTGCTTATTACTTCTGGTCCGATTGTTATATTCGGAACAAAATGTCCATCCATAACATCTATATGAATTAAATCTGCTTTTGCTTTTTCTAAATTTTGAATTTCAGATCCAAGCTTACTAAAATCAGCCGATAATATTGATGGTGATATTTTTATATTAGACATAAGAAAATTTATATTTTTATATTTGAATTATGTCAAAAAAAAAGAAGGGCGGTAATTCCCGCCCTTCTTGAATATTTTGAGTATAATTTATAGTTTATGCTCTTGCTGAGTCTCCGATGTCATCCACCAAAGCGCTCACAGATTTCTTAGGAAGTGTAGACATTTCCATTTTATAAGCTAGGAACCACATCATTCCGCAACCTAATAGCCAGAATAATATTTGCCAAGCCCAAATTGATGGAATTCCAAATGTCCATGTGCTGATATCATTTGGTGAACCAAATATATCATTTCCTATAACAGCTCCCGGTCCAATTCCGAAGAACAACCAAGCAATTGTAATTATCCAAGCCGCTGGCTTAAGACTTTGCTTGCTTGCTGGAAGACCAGCATGGTCTGCTAAGAAGTCATGGTATTTTTGTCTATGATTACGATCCTTATTGTTCTGTGTCATTGCAGAAATTGGTAAACATACCAATAACTGGAAGAACATTCCCCAGAATGCAGAGTGCATTGTCCAAGGCCATCTTCCCCAAGGTATAGAATCACCGAATAAGTTTTGACCAATACTTTCAGTCATCATCACGGCAATAATTCCTGCTAATAGACCCCAAGATACTCCTTCTCTAGTCAACCATGGGAAGTAGCAAACTGCAGCTAATGGTACCCACATTTGGAAACCAAACGCTACCGCTAATCCACCAAGAAGTACCAATGCGTCCTGAGAGAAAGTTGCAACTAATAAAGCTGCACCAACTACAAGTACCACACAAATACGCCCGAACAATTTTTGTTCAGCGTGTGACATCTTCGGTCTGAAGAATTTTTTGTAGATATCTCTAGTTAACATTGATCCGCAAGTTGACATGTATGCTGCACCTGTAGACTGCATAGCAGCTAGTGCACATACCGCAAGAAGACCAACAAACCATGGAGCTGTATCTCCAATCGTATTAATAAAGTATGGTATAAGATTACCTTGCCCACCTTTACCAATTGATTCTGGAAGTACATTTGAAATATTAGCTCCTGCTGCATTCACAACTGGGTCGGCACCTAAAATGTGCGCCCCCATACCTTGAGCTGCAGTAAATATGAATAGAGCAAACCCTATTCCAAATGATGAAGCCCAAACTTGTTGTGGTGCAAATGGTTCTGGGTCTTTGTTAGAGAATGCCCACATTGAGAATGCTGGTGATGAATGAATGCCCATAAGAGCAAACATATAAGTTAACACCATTACTCCTGTCCATAATCCACCAACTGGAGTTTCTTTTCCTAGTCCAGCGGTAAACTGTATGACACCAGGAATCGCAAAGTAAGCAGAGTAGTTATCACCTGGAGTTCGCCCCCACTTGGTACCTTCTACTAAAGCAACTTTTGCTAATCCTTCGTTCAATGCAGTCCAACCTCCAACGAGATCGTATGCAATAAAACCAATTGCAATAATTCCAAACCATAAAAGTACACATTGCAATGTATCTACATAAGCTACAGATCTTAATCCGCCTAAGCCTACGTATAGGGCCACGATACCAGCTAGTACCCATGTACCAGTTGTAACACCCCATAAACCATCTGATAAAACGTTAAACAATTTTCCAGATGCTGCAAGTTGTAATCCTAAGTAAGGAACCGAAAAACACAAAGCTACGACAACGGTTAAAACACGAATCATATCTCCTTTGAAATAATCCGATAACATTTCTCCCGGTGTTACGTAACCGAAACGTTTTCCAAGTATCCACTGTCTCTTTAAGAACATAACTCCTGTAAAAGGAATTGTGATTACATAGAAAGATGCATATGCATACTGAAACCCGTCTCTATAAATTAATCCTGGGTGACCCATAAAGGTCCATCCAGAAAATGATGTAGCTGTGGCAGCCAGAACGAATACCCACATAGGAAGTTTTCTTCCAGATATGAAATAGTCCGATGCAGTTTTTGCCATCTGTGCTCCTCTTACACCCCAATAGATGCAATAAGCCCAATACATGAGCACGAACACAATCAGCCACGTTACTTTTGCTGACATAAAGGTTTCCCCCTTTGTTTTTTTTAACTTGTTTTATAAAACACAAAATGCTCAGAACCAGAGTTCCAAGCATTAATATTGAAAGTTCAGCATAATTAATTGTGCAAAGCAACATTATAATGGCTCAAAATATGTACAACTAGTAATTGAATTTATTGCTATATATGATCTATTTCCATTATATAACTAGGTTTATTATAAACTGAATATGAATTTAACTTCATACTACATAACATTTCATGATCCTATTTGGGTCATGCTTTTGACTACTGCTTTGTTCTTTCCTGTTAGGCAATTGATATGGGTTTTGTATGTTAGAAAGAAACAAAAAAGTCAGCAAACAGTTTCTGAAGAAGAAAGAAAAGTTTTAAAAAAAAGAGCAACGTTTACTTCAATTCTACTATGTATTGTTTTTAGTTATATATATGTCAATCAGGTTTTTAATTAATGAGTGTAAATACTAATGTACTAAAAAGATTTGTAATATACATGGCAATATTAACTTTTGTTATGTTTACAATATGGGGATTTGTTAGATCTTTTATGGATAGACCTGCTGGAGATTACGAAACAGAAGTATGTGATATTCGTCTAAAAGATAAAAAGTATGATCAAGCCTTAGAGGCAGCAAATGAAGCTTTAGACAAAACTCCCAATCACCGTGGGGCGATGATGTGTAAAGCGCTAATATTTATTTCTGAAAAAAAATATATAGAAGCTGATAAAGTTTTAACCAATCTTATAATTTTTTTAGAAAAAAATTTAGAAGATGACGATAAAACAGGAATAGGAACTTTAGCAGCAGCATATGCCAACAGAGGTATTATTAAAGATAGAAATAAAAATTATGAAGGTGCATTAAAAGATTATGCCAGGGCTCTCGGCATCGATCATGAAGCAGTCGCCGGTCCTGGGCTCGGAACAATTATACTTAATTATAAATTTAAGTCGTCATCTGTAAGAGAAAGAGCCTTATATCTTAATGATCAGCTTCAGCTTCCTGAAGAAGAAAGAGTTTTAAGCATAGAAGAATTGGATGCAGGTCAAGTCATGCATAAACCTGGAAAGCTTTAAAAACTTATAAGTCCTAATACATCTTTAAAAAGTACTAAAAAAAAATAAGTTGCAGCAATACACCCAAATAATAATCTTACAAAATCTCTTTCACCGTCCTCTTTTCTGTAAGTTATTCCATGTTTAGCAATCAATGCTGTAACTACTAAAAAAATAATATTTACTAATTTTTCATACTCGGAAGGAATAAAATCAAACATTAATTATTTTTCTTTATATAATTCTGGATATACCACTCTTTTTTCTACATAAGGCGGGTAAAAACCTGCGGATCCTTCATCTGCAACATAATTTATAGCCATATAATGGCTAGCTATAAAAACTATTCCAACAATAAATGCATAAAAAATTCCACGTCTTCTTCTTTGTTTTTCTGATGAAATATACTTTCCAAATTCGTGGTCATAAACATGATATTTATTATTAAAAGGATCAAGCACATTAGCTTTATTTAACTTTAAGATATTTTGAGCATAATCAGTTACCCAAATAGGTATTATTCCAGTAACCATATATTCACTAAATATTTTATTTATTTTATCTTCAGGTAGATCTTCATTGTACCAGCTCTTATAAGATAATTGTATTAATTGAAATTCACCAATATGGAGTAAATTTGCAGCGTGCAAAATTTCAGATCTTTTTGGATTATCATCCCAATCAGGTTTGACTAAAGTTTTAAACAAACCATTCATTATTATTTAATTATTCTTTCTATTTTCCACTAAACTTTCAACTACGCTAGGATCTGCCAATGTAGTTGTATCTCCTAATTGATCATGTTCATTAGCAGCAATCTTCCTTAATATCCTTCTCATAATTTTACCAGATCTTGTTTTTGGTAAGCCAGGAGCAAATTGTATTAGGTCAGGAGTTGCTATAGGACCAATTTGTTTTCTAACCCAAAGTTTCAAATCTCTTTCGAGATCCCCATTGGGTTTTTCTCCTGCGTTTAATGTTACATAACAGTAAAGACCATTTCCTTTAATATCATGCGGATAACCTACAACTGCAGCTTCAGCAACTTTTGGATGTGCAACAAAAGCACTTTCTAATTCAGCGGTTCCTAGATTGTGTCCTGAAACTATTATTACATCGTCGACTCTTCCAGTAATCCAATAATATCCATCATCATCTCTTCTACATCCGTCTCCAGTAAAATATTTTCCATCAAATTGTGAAAAATAAGTATCGATAAATCTTTGATGATCACCATAAACAGTTCTCATTTGACCGGGCCATGATTGAGTCATGCATAATCTTCCTCTACATGCGCCTTTTAAAGTATTTCCTTTTTCATCAACTATAGCAGGCTTTATTCCATAAAAAGGTTTAGTTGCAGAACCGGGTTTTAAATCAATCGCACCAGGTTGAGGAGAAATTAATATTCCCCCCGTTTCGGTTTGCCACCATGTATCGACGATTGGACATCTAGAATCTCCTACAATTTTATAATACCAAAGCCACGCTTCTGGATTAATAGGCTCACCAACAGTTCCTAAAAGTTTTAATGATTTTCTACTGGTTTTTTTAACAGGCCCAGCACCTTCTTTCATAAGGGCCCTTAAAGCAGTTGGGGCAGTGTAGAAAATATTAACTTTATATTTATCAATTATTCTCCACCATCTTGTAACATCAGGATAATTTGGAACTCCTTCAAACATTATTGTTGTGGCCCCATTTGATAGAGGGCCGTATATAATGTAACTGTGTCCCGTAACCCAACCAATATCAGCTGAACACCAATAAATATCATTTTTTTTATAATCAAAAATATATTGATGTGTCATGGAGGCATAAACCATATATCCGCCAGTAGTATGTAAAACACCTTTAGGTTTTCCTGTGGATCCAGATGTATATAAAATAAAAAGAGGATCTTCAGCGTTCATTTCCTCAGGCTCGCATTTATCTGAAGATTTTTTTATAAGATCATCATAATAAACGTCTCTATCTGTTACCCAATTAACTTCATTGCCTGTTCTTTTTACAACAATACATTTTTTTACATTTGGACAATTTTTCAAGGCTTCATCAGTTATTTTTTTAAGAGGAATTATTTTTCCGCCTCTTATTCCTTCATCAGCAGTAATAATATAATCGGACTGACAATCATTAATTCTGCCAGCTATTGAGTCTGGGGAAAAACCACCAAAAATTATAGAATGTATTGCCCCAATTCTTGCACAAGCTAACATCACATATGCTAGCTCTGGAATCATAGTTAAATAAATAGTTACTCTATCACCTTTTTTTATTCCTATTTCTTTTAAACCATTAGCAGCCCTACAGACATTTTTGTGAAGTTCTTTATAACTAATTTGTTTGGAATCTTTTGGATCGTCACCAACCCATATGATAGCAGTCTTATTTTTCTTATCATCCAAATGTCTATCAATACAGTTTGCCGATGCATTAAGAGTTCCATCATAATACCATCTAATTTTAACATCTGTTTTACTATATTTTACATCTTTTATTTTTGTGTACGGCTTTATCCAATCAATTCGTTTACCTTCTTTTCTCCAAAAACCATCATTATCCTTGATTGATAATTTATATTTTTTTTCATATTCTTTTTTATCTATATGAGCATTGTTTGCCCATTTTTTTGGAACTTTAAAAATTAATTCTTTAGTTTCTGATTTTTTTATTTT